>CAZRMN010000011.1:0-20755 GCA_964601215.1 uncultured archaeon | reverse complement strand
TGCAAGCGACATTTTTCCATTTTTTGTTGTTGAAGATTTAAGAAGGTGGGGTAAAAATATTAAACTTTTTTCAGACATTTTTGCTTATAATCTACTTTCTGCTACAAAATTTGTCAATGATTGTATAAAAAAACAAAAAGAAAAATTTGATTTAGTTGCTATTCATGATTGGCTTTCCTCTATTTCTGGTCTACTAATAAAAAAGGATTTGAAGGACTTACCTTTAGTTTTTCATGTTCATTCAGTGGAAGAACAAAGGAGTTTTGGTGGTGGTTCAGAAGTAGTAAAACATTTGGAAAAGAGTACGGCTCAAATGGCAGATCATATAATTACAGTTTCAAAATCTATGAAGGAATATCTTTTATCTTTAGGTTATCCGAATAAAATAACAGTTTGCTATAATGGATGTGACCCTAAAAAGTACGATCCTAAGAATGTTGATAAAAAAAAGTTAGATAAGCTAAAGAAAAAGTATGAAATAAAGCCAAATGAAAAAGTCATACTATTCGTAGGAAGACTCACTTGGGTTAAGGGTGTTTACAATCTGATCAATGCTATGCCTCTAGTCTTAAAAGAATTTCCAAATACTAAGCTGATAATACTCGGTAAAGGCGAACAGTATGGTGATTTGCTCGTCCAAATTCAAAAACTTGGAATTGCAAACAAAGTTGACATTCGTTCAGAGTGGGTTTCGGAAGAAGAAAGGATTTTACACTATGCTATGGCAGATGTATGTGTTTTTCCTAGTTTGAGCGAACCTTTTGGTATAGTAAGCTTAGAAGCTATGGCAATGGAAAAGCCAGTAGTTGTTGGAGCTGCTGGAGTAAGCGGTTTAAGAGAGCAAGTAATCCCTTCTGGTCCGAATAGAACTGGTGTACATGTTAATGGAGAAAGTCCAGAAGATATTGCATGGGGAATAAAAGAAGTTCTTAAGAATTTCGAGGAAGCAAAAAAATGGGGTAAAAATGGAAGGAAAAGAGTTTTAAAAGAGTTTACTTGGGATATAGCTGCTAAAAGAACTTTAAAAGTTTATGAAAAAATGATAAGAAAATAGAAAATATTTACTATTAGAAATAAATTTTACTTATGAAAAAGAGTTTTCTTTTATTATTTTTATTTTTTCTATTTCTAATTTTACTAAAAAACTCAACTATAGCAACAGATGTTGAAAAACCAACTTATTCTTTGAACTCAACCAATTCAACTTTGGCCGGTCAACCTACACTGTTTTCTTTAAAATGGCAAGACAATGTTGGTTTAAGCGGTTACATCTTTGCTTTCTGTAATGGAACTTGGAACGGAAGTTATTGCGCTCCTACTAACTGGCTAGAAGGTTGGCAGTATAGAAAAAGCCATGTTATTATTAATGCTACAGGAGCAGGCACAAACTATCAGGTTAGAATTTTAGTCTGGAATACTACTGGCACAGATTCTGGAGAAAATGTTTATGTAGGAAGTAAGGTAAGAACAGATTTTGGAGATGTAAGGTTTACCAGAAGCGATGGAACAACTCTACTAGATTATTGGATAGAGAGTATAAATGCTACAGCAGCTATTTTCTGGGTCAAAATTACAGATGATTTAAGCGCAAATAACGTCACAATTTATATTTATTATGGAAAAAGCAATACCACGACAACAAGCAACTACACTTCTGTATTCCCATTAAAAAACCATGATTTTAGTTTTGGAAACGATACATCACCTTTTGATTTATGCACTAATAGTTATTCTACTTTAGACGATTGGATGGTATATTGTAAGGATAGAGGAAAAGGAGAAGGTCCTGAAAAGAGAGACGATTCTTATAGCATACCAGGACATGATGGATACGCTTACATTTCTGCTGATGCTTTTTTCTGTCATTTTAGAGGAATGTATCAAATATTTGATGTTACTAACGTAAGCGATTTTGCTTTTAGTTTTTGGAGCAGATCACCAAGAATATACGGAGGAAGTTGTACAGTATGCGGAATAAGTGCTAGTTGCGGTAGGGATTATGTAAGTATTGAATTTCTTAATTCAACAAACGATTCTCTTGGTGAGCATATCTTTTGGAATGTATTTGGTGGTTTAACAAACGAGCAAATAGAACAATACTGCGAAACCCCCACAAAGAACTATACACAATTAACTGGCGGAGATACATGGACTTATTATTCATTCCAAGGTATTATACCACCAGGGATCAACAAAACAAATATTAAAAAGGTAAAAGTAAAGACACATATATACACTTGTGGGGGTAGAGCTTATCATCGCTGGGATGATTTTATAATCAGAAAATATGTTTATCCAGAACCTGGCCATGGAAGCTGGGGGGCTGAAGAGACAGGAACAGGATGGATAAACGACACTTGGACTGCTTTTACTGCTGAAATGTGTTCTTCACCATATACAGAATGCTGGTCTAATGTTACTAAAGTTATAAATTCAACAGTGGGAGCAAAAATCGCTTGGAAAGTTTATACTAACGATACAAACAATAATTGGAATGTAAGCCAAGAATTTAGTTTTACTGTTCAAGGAATTTTAACTTGTGAGGCAGGTGGGCCTTATTCCAAAAATTCAAAAGTATTAGTTGTTGGCACTTCCGTACCTGGAGAATCTGAACTAAATGTAGAAATTAGAAAAACTTCTTTAATTGTTCAAACTAAAACGGTAACCTCTGGTTTAGAAGGGAAATATTCTGCAGAATTTACAGGTTTAGATGAAGGAATGTATTCTGTTTATGTCTACAATCCTTCAATTGGAATTAACTGTACTGATACTTTTGAAATAAAAGAAACAATAGCATGCGAGGAAAAAGTTATCTACTTAAATGGAATTGCTCAAGATTTTAAAACTGGCAAGTTACTTCCTTCAGGAACAGTAAAAGTTTTCGTGAAAGAAACACAAGATTCAAAAGAAACTCAAATTAATAACGGCTACTGGTCATTACAATTTCCAACTTGTATGGAACCTGGAAAAAGATATACTTTAATAATAATAACTACTGATTCTCAAGGAAGGAGCTCTTGGAACAAAATAAACTATATAACACCTTAAAATTCAAATTCTTCCTCATCTTCTAAGGGATCCCATTGGTCCTCGTCCATTTTTCCACCATCAAATAATTAATTATTATTTATAAATAATAAAATATAAATAATTAATTATTAGGAGATTTTTATGGCTTCGGTAGCAGTAGACGATGAACTACACCAAAAGCTTAAAGTAAGATGCTCAGAACTAAGACTAAAAATAAAAGATGTAGTTAATGAACTAATAGCGGAATGGCTTAAAAAACATGAGAAAAAGTAAAAATTATTTGTTCTAAAAAGAATATTTAATTGATTGCCTTGAGAAGAATAGGTATAATTTCTGGAAAAGGTGGTGTAGGAAAAACTACTTTAGTTGCAAACTTAGGAGTAGCTTTTACAAATTTTAGAAGAAAAGTTACTCTTGTTGATTGCAATATAACTACCTCGCACTTAGGCTTTTGCTTCGGTTTTCATTATTATTCAAAAACCCTGAATCATGTGTTAAAGAACGAGGCAAGCTTGCTAGAAGCTACTTACTATCATCGAAGTGGAGTTAAAATAATTCCTGCTTCCCTTTCTTTAGAAGACTTAATTGATCTGGATATAAACAAGCTTAACTCTGCTTTAGAAAATCTAGAGAATACGGACATTCTTTTACTCGATTCTGCTCCAGGTTTTGGAAGGGAAGCAATGAGTGTTTTAAAAGCTAGCGAAGAAGTAATATTCGTTACTATTCCTTACCTTAATGCCATAGCAGATGTAGTAAGAGGATATAAAATTATTAAACAATTGGGAATTAAACCTTTAGGAATAGTTTTAAACATGGTTAAAAAGGATTTGAACCAGCTTACTGAAACTGAAGTTGAAGAGCTTACTGAATTACCAGTAATAGCTTCAGTCCCCTTTGACAAAAATGTGGAAAAAAGTTTAGTCGAAGGAATTCCTGTGGTTTTGTATAAAGAATATTCTCCTGCAAGCATAGCAATAATGAAGCTTGCTGCAAATCTTTTGTTCGAGCCTTATACTCCTCCTAAAGCAAGGATTTTTTCAAGGATATACGATTACCTTAAAAACCTATTCCCTAAAAAACCAAAAGCTTTTGAACTTGAGCTTCAATAAATTAAGAATATGGAAATAGAGATAAAAGAAGAGAAAGATAATCCTTTCCTTAAAAGGAAAGAACTTAGACTAGAAATCAAGCATGTTGGAGAAGCTACACCTTCTAAGCAGGCAGTAATAAAAGAAATAGCCTCCAAGTATTCAGTTCCAGAAGATCATATAGAAATAAACTATATTTTTACTAAAAAAGGAGTAAGTGAATCAGTAGTTAAAGCTAAAATTTATGAAGAACCAATAGCTAAACCAAAAGAAGAGAAAACAGAAGAGAAGAAGGAAGGACCAAAAGAAGAGAAAAAGGAGGTAAAAAATGAAACACAAGCCAGTGAAGCAAAGTAGTTTTTATTCTGTGAAAGAAGGAAAAGTAGAAAGATTAAGGAAAGCTTGCCCTAGATGTGGAGATGGAACCTGGATGGCTTTCCATAAAAATCGGTACTATTGTGGAAAGTGTGGTTACACAGAGTTTATCAAAGAATCAAAGCAAGGCTAAGGTTTCCATCAATCTAGCTACTTCTGGTCCAGTAGTTGATTCTCCTACGATTGCTCCATTACTATTAGCAAAACCACAAGCTCCGACAAAGGGGGACCCAAAGTTTGCAGTTCCTATATCGACTTCAACTTTTAAAACCTCTTGAACAGCTTCTATTTCCTCTTTCTTCGCATCCCTATGTAACAAACAACCCTTATTAGTTGCAATTCCACAAGCTCCGACTACGCTTATGTTTGCTATTTTTGAGTATTTTATTTCCACATCTAAACAATCTTTTATCTTTTTTTCATCTTTTTTTAATAGTTTGCTAACTATTGCTCCCTTATCATTGCACAAAATTAAATTTCCAAGAGTAGTAAATTTAGAATTCAAAATTTCTAGGTTTAAACCAAGATTTCTCGCTATTTCTTTCCATTTTTTTATCTCTATTTCAGTAGCAATCTTTGGTAATAAAATCCCATTAGAATTAAAACAACAAAACATTCCCACAAGATTAGTATTAGAAACGCTTAAACCAATAGTTTTAACTTTAAGGGTTTCCTCTATTTTTTTCCTAGTTTTTTCAAGAATAAAATTCCCAAGAATGCAAATCTTATCGGTAGCTTTTCCAAAAAGCCCTAAGTTATGGTCCCCATGAAAGTTTGTCAAAAAAACTTTCATACTAACTCTACTTTTACAGTTTTTTCGTCAGCTTTTACAATTTTTAATCTAAGCTTTGCTGGAGGCTTTTTTATTCCTCTGCTCCAAATTTTTTTGTTGACTAAAGAATCTATTTTTACTTCTTCAGCTTTTGAAATTCTTTTAATTTTTTCTCTCAAGAGTTTTACAACTATTTTACTTCTTTTCCACCTTGGAGCCTTTTTAATTTCTTTTCTCAAATTCAAGGTTACTATTTTTTCTTCTGCCATACTAGATCTTCAACTTTGACCTACGCCATCTCTTTACTTTATCTACATTTATCCTTCTTGTTCTAGCTCTTTTCAACCCAAACTTTCTTATATCTGCCCACCTAGGTGCTAACCTTATTTTTCCAATTCTTGCAAGCTTTAGTTTTTTTGCCAAACTTTTCCTTGACATTTTCTTCACTCTACTAACTTTCTTATCTCTTTACTCTTCTCTTTTGCTATATTTATTATTTTTTCTACTTCCTCAAATTCTAAAACTCCAGAACCTTGTTTTTGTAAAGCACAAATTTTTTCATCATCTCTTATGCAAACGCTTAACTTGCAATCCAAAACTTTTTCCTCTTCATAAACAGGATCAAGTAATAATTTTCCCTTTACTTTTCCCACAGTTATTGTAATAGGTTTGAAAATTACAGGTAAAGGTTTTTCGAACTCTCCTCTTAAGATTTTTTCATCCTCAACCTTAGGTATTTTTGTGTTCAAAAGAGCTACTAGACTTGCTAAGGCTGAAGCATCTAATAAATTACCTTGATGGTTTAAGATTAGTATGTCAACAAAAACACTCCAAACTTTTTTTCCTTCTTCTATACATAGTTTTTCAAGTTCTATACAATTAGATTCTCTTATTCCCCTGTCTACAACCCTTGCTAATTCTATTGCATCTTCACCCGGAGGACCAGGTTCAAACTCAGGAGAAGCTAAAGGAGAGAATTCAGCATTAACCACAAGCATCCCCTCATTTGGTGTGTCAGGAAAAGGTTCACCAAATCCAAGCTTTACTCCAGCTATTACTTCAGTTTCCCCTAGTTTAACTCTTGCAGAACCCTCAGCTTTTTTTACTATATCCTTTTCAATTTCTATTTTTCTATACTCTAAGAAATCTCTTTTGTCTATTCTTCCTCCCTTTTCTATTAGCTCTAACGCATATATTTCTTCCATTTCCTCACCTAATGTATTTTTCTCTCAAAGCCTTTTTTTGGAGTTCGTATATATTTTTGCAAGCTTCTCGAGCCATTTTTAAGAGTTCTTTTAATTCATCTTCAGTCAAAAGTCCATCCATTTGAAGCAAAGTTATTTTTTTCTTGCTAGGAAGCATGGCAAAAGCAACATCTGCTTCAGAATTGTTATCTTCCTTTCCAGATAAATCTAAAACTAAAGTTCCGTCTATTTTACCTACAGAGCAAGCAACAACTAAATCGCGCATAGGTACGCCTGCATCAGCTAAAGCTAAGCTTGCTGCATTTAGCCCTGTAACACGAGTTGACCCATCAGCCTGTAAAACATATACATAAACATCAACTGTAGCTCTAGGGAACTCCTCTAAGAATATAGCAGGCTCTAAAGCTAGTCTCATAACTTTTGAAAGTTCTATGCTTCTTCTATCTGGTCCAGGATACTTTCTTTCATCAACAGAAAAAGGCGCCATGCTATATCTACATCTTAGAATAGAAGTTTCCACTTCTTGCAAATGTTTAGGAAATAAAGCTCTTGGACCGTGAACTGCAGCTATTACTCTTGTATTACCAAAACTTACCATTGCAGAACCATTAGCTCTACTTATTACTCCAACTTTCATCTCTACTTCTCTTAACTGATTCGGTAATCTTCCATCTAATCTTTTTCCATTTATTATTACTTTTTCTTTTGGCTTTCCCATCTTATTCGCCTAACATTTTTTCTATTTTTTCAGTTAGCCCAATTATATGAGATTCTCTTTCTATAGTTAAAATTGCTTCTATAGCTTTGTCTTTCCTTTCGCCCCTTATCCATATAACACCGTTTTGCCCAGCGATTATCTCGCAGCCAGTTCTATTTTTGATCAAATTTATCATACTACCTCCCTTTCCAATTATCCTCGGAATTTTAACTGGCGTAACTTTAATTATTACTCCTCCATGCAATTTTCTTGCAGCCAAGTCATGCATTGAAACTTGGACAGTTTTATTTTTGGTAACGTTTGAAATCCTGCAATAAATTATATCATTTACATCATAAAACCTACTTAAATCCGCTCTTGTTGTATCGATAAATTCATCCACGCCCTCACCTAAAGGTAAAAATGCCATGTAAGGCGAGTTTATGTCAACAAACCAACCAGAAATTTCAACTTGAGCTATTACACCTATTACTCTATCACCTACAGAAGGCAAATAAACTCCTGCTAAAGGTATAACAGAGATTTCATTTTCACTTATTCTTGGAATTCCCAAAACTTTAGCAAAAACTTTTTCTCCTTCAAAGTACGCTCCTCTCCCAACTTTCCTTCCTTTTTTTTCTTCCAAAAATTCACCAGGTAAAACAATTTTCCTATACTCCATCAAATATCCTCCCTTTTAAGTATTTTTGATTCAAATTGCCCATGTGTTAATGAGGAAATTTTTTGGAAAACCTCATTTTGCAATCCTGCTAAGACTTCAAAAGTTATTTGCAAGCTTCCATCATTGAGCCATTGTTCATTCTTAATAGTTCCAGACTTTTTCAATATCGAATAAATTTTTCCTGAATACTGAGGTGGAACTTTAATTTGAATAGTAACCCTTTGAAATTTTATGGGAAGTAAAGTTTTTATTTCTTTCAAGACCTTCTCAACCTGAAGTTCTGCATCTGTAAAGGGGTCTATGTTTACTCCACATTTTTCTATTGCATTTAAAATCCTTTGGATTGGGTGCGGAGCATTTGTTTGAGGATTTATACCTCTTTTTGAAATTATTGCTGCTATTTGATTTTTCTTTTGTTCGGTCATCTTCCTCCTTTGTTCAGTAGTAAGCTGAATATCCCCACTCTTAATAATTTTTTCAGCAATTTTGAAAACATCAGTTGTTCCAAAAATTTTTTGTAACTCTTCTTCTGAAACTCTTTCACTTCTTCTCACATCTCTGTATATCCCAGGAATCGCTAAAATCTCATTCATGTCAACGCTTATCCCTTTTTTAAACTCCAAAGCCTTTTCTGGATCTATGAGTATTTCAAACTTTTGACCTCCAACAAAAAGTCTAGCAATAACAGCTTTATCTATACTTACCAAACAATCACTTTAAAATCTTTTTTATTTCTTCAAAGCTTAATCTTCTAAATTTTTTATCTTTTGTTCTTATTATTGCTATATCTAGCAAGCCTCCTTCTTTCTCCTTTTCTGTTTTTGTGATTATGTTCTGAGCAAGTTTAATTGCTTCCTTTTCGCTCATCCCTTCTTTCCATTTCTGCTTTAGTATTTTGTTTGCTATTACACTTCCTTTTCCAATCGAATAAGCTTTCCATTCGTACAACATTCCAGAAGGATCCGATTCGATTAAATGAATTCCTGTTTTATCAACACCACCGATTAAAAAAGCTACACCAAAAGGTCTTAATCCAGCGTAAAGCGTCGATAATTGCATTCTATCGCCAACAACTTTTGCTAAACTCCAAACGTCTATAGGTTCTTCGTAAGTTATTCTATGGACTTGAGCTTTTATCCTTGCTTGATTCATTAGTACTCTTGCATCAGCTAGCAAGCCTGCAGCAACTGCTCCTATATGGTCATCTATTTGGAAAATTTTTTCCACAGACTCAGAAACCATTAAAGTAGTTGAAGGTTTAATTGTTGCTAATAATACTCCTTCCTTAAAAGTAATTCCTAAACAAGTTGTTCCTCTTTTGACTGCCTCTTTTGCATATTCAACTTGGAACAAACGACCATCTGGTGAAAACACAGCTATTGTTCTGTCGTATCCCATATATTCAGGAAGTATTTGAGGCAACTTCATCAACCTCCTTAAATTAACTTTAATCCAATTATACTTTCAAATTATTATATCTTTCTATATTTTCTTTTAACTTTAATCCTTTTATAGTTCCTGAAACTTTCAAAATTTTAAATACAACTCTAGAATCGCCCAAGCGAGAAATTAATCCTAAGCAGGTTATCACTTGAGGCACAGATTTATGATTGCATCTAACTACACCAATTTGTTTTTCTTCGTTGTATAAATTTTTTATTAGCCATACGCTTGTTTTACTCAGGCCATACTCACCTAAAAAATCTAAGGCAATGTTCCAAAAAGCAGCTTCCAAATCAGAATAACTTATTTCTCCCTCAGAAATAATTTGAAAAGCTATGTATCTTTCCCTTTCCCTTAAAGTTGGAATCAAAATTTTCAATTTTTTTTGCTTCATTTTACTCACTTAAAATTTTCAAAATTTTTTCATTCTTGGCATCGAAAGCAGGAACATTTATTAGTATTGCCTTAAAAGTACCCTTAAAATGGTAAGGAGTGTTAGCTTCGATAAAAATTAAATCTCCTGGATTAGCAATATAAACATTACTACCTTCTGAAACAATTAACTGACCTTCTAGCACATAATAAACTCTATCACTTTTTACATTTTTTGTAATTTCAGAATGATTCTTTGCTTCAGCTAAAGCAAAACTAACTTTTTTACTCATCTCCTTAGTTAGCAAATTAAAAACTGTATAAGAATCTGAGATCTTTCTTTCTTTTGCCTCTTCATTCCTAATCAATTTTATCATTTAATCACCTTTACCCCAGGCATTATCCATTCTTTATTTTTTCTTTCTTCAATTTTTTTAATTATTTTTTCAGGAATTTTGCTTAAGGTTTCCTTTGCTTCTTTTAACTCTAAGCCTACTAAACAACCAAAGGAAATTAAAACTTCAGGGGCTTTTAACTCCCAATGGGAAATTGCTCCGGATGAAATTATTATTGGAACTTTATACTTTTTTGCAATTTTCACGTTTTGTTGAATATTTTTTAAGATTAAACTTCTAGTTTTTTTACTAGAATTCAAAACTTCTCTAAAATTTATTTCAATTGCAACCTCATTTTTTCTAGCTAGCTTGGCGAGTATATGATTAAATCCACTATCGTTTCTCTCATACTCAGGATGAGTTAGAATATCAACTTCAGGAGTTTCGCAAGCCTTTCTGTTTAATCTTAAGTTACCGCCTCTTACTAATAAAATATCAAACTCCCTTCTTCTTTTAGCTAATAGTTGCAATTCTTTTACGCTCCTTGCCTCAAACCCAAGGAAAATTTCTATTCCTGTTTGCTGTTTTATCTTTTCAATTTCTGTTTGAAGGATAGTTTGTTGATTTCTATCTTTATAGTAAGCAGAAAAGCAAATTCCTTTATAGCCCAAAGTTTTTGCCATTTCTGCTAATTCCTTTAAGCTGGACTTTCCTTCACTAAAAGCTGAATGAACATGTAAATCATAAAATTTCATAATTTAAAATTGGATTATAAACTATTTACTTTAATCCTCTAGCTTTTTTGCCAGCAGAAGTTTTTCCTCTTAGGACTCTTCTTCTATTTGCAGGAGAACAAATCCAGTTAATTTTTGGGTCTGCTTTAATATTTGGATGGTTCGGGTCGACAAGAATTACTTCATACCACTTATGTTGTCCATCTTCACCAACAGGATAAGAGTTCAAAACTTCTAGATTTGGATATTTCCTTTGAGCTTTTTCTTCTGCAATCCATCTTAACCCTTTTTTAGGAGTAAACTTTACTAATCCAGCTTTAGAAGGTTTTCTACCTCCTCTTCCATATAAGCGCCTTCTTCTTCCACCTTTTCTAACTCTTACTCTAACTAAAACAAAACCTTTTTTTGCTTTATAACCTAAAGCTCTTGCTCTATCTAAACGAGTAGGTTTTTTTATTCTTTTAACTACAGGTTGCTTTCTCCACTCGATCAATCTTTTCTTCAGAATTTCTCCTAATCTTTCCTTCGGTTTTTTCCAAAGTTGCTTTATATGAGCGTAAAAGCTTTTTACCATTTAAATCACTTAATACTTAAACTTTAAATATTATTTATTATTAAAATCTTTTAAGGTGAATTGATGCATCCAATAGGAAAAATAATATTTGGGTTAATACTAATGCTAGGAAGCGCTTGGATTATCTACAAGTACACATTAACAGAATTCTGGATAACTTTGCAAGGAATAGTTCCACCAATAGTTTTCGTGTTAGGATTGTTCATAGTATGGCTTGAATGGGACGAACTAAGGATAGAAAGAGAATTAAAAGCAGAAACTAGAAGAGCAAGAAGAAGGAAGAGAAGAAGATAAAGTCAGAAGCTTTCCACGAATTTTTTGATAAATATGGGAGTACAAATTTCTGGTATTGTTCCGAAGAAAAATATTGAACTAATAGACTTGTCAGGAAAAAAAATTGCTATTGATGCTTTCAACACACTTTTTCAGTTTTTATCGATAATTAGAGATAGGATGACTGGAGAACCTTTAAGAGATAGCAAAGGAAGAATTACTTCTCATTTGTCAGGTTTGTTTTATAGAACTGTTAATTGGCTAGAAGTAGGAATTAAGCCTGTTTTTGTTTTTGATGGTGAACCACCAGAATTTAAGAAAAAAACTATAGAAGCAAGGGAGGAAGCTAAGAAAGAAGCGAAGAAGAAATGGGAAGAAGCTAAGAAAAGGGGAGAAAAGGCAATAACCTATGCTCAAGCTGCTGCTCAGCTTAGTGATGAAATGGTTGAGGATTCAAAAAAACTTTTGGATTATATGGGAATACCATGGGTTCAGGCTAAGAGCGAGGGCGAAGCTCAATGTGCTTACATGTGTAAGAAAGGTGATGTAGATATAGCTGGTTCTCAAGATTTTGACGCTTTACTATTTGGGTCGCCACGCTTAGTTAGAAATCTTTCAATTACTGGAAGAAGAAAACTTCCAAGAAAAGAAGCTTACATTGAAATCAAACCTGAGATAATCGAATTGAAAGAAGTGCTTTCAAGCTTGGAAATAAACCAAAAGCAGTTAATAATAATTGGGATTTTAGTTGGTACAGATTATGCTCCGGGAGTAAAAGGTGTTGGTCCAAAAACTGCTCTAAAACTTGTTAAAAAGTTTAAGACTTTGGATAAAATTTTGAAAAATGTGAAATGGGAGGCTGAAGTAGATGCAAAAGAAATTTTAAATTTCTTTTTAAAACCTCCTATCACTAATAAATATAAGCTTCAATGGAAAGCTCCAGATAGAGAAAAGTTAATCGAATTCATGGTAGAAGAGCATGATTTTTCTCGTGAAAGAGTAGAAAAAGTTGTTTCCAAACTTCAACAAGCTTTTAGTTCTGGAAGGCAACTAAGCTTGAAAGGATGGTTTAAATAACAAAGAGAAAAACTTTAATTTTTTAGAGTTATAGAAAATCATATGACACATTATATTTTTATTACTGGTGGTGTAATTTCTGGTTTAGGAAAGGGAATTACTACAGCTTCTATTGGTAAAGTTCTACAATCAAAAGGTTATAAAGTAACTGCAATTAAAATCGATCCTTATATTAATGTGGATGCAGGTACTTTAAGACCTACTGAGCACGGAGAAGTTTGGGTTACTGATGATGGAGGAGAAATAGACCAAGACTTAGGACATTATGAAAGGTTTTTAGACGTAAACATAAGCAAAGAGCATAACATAACAACTGGTCAAGTTTACGGAACAGTTATAGAAAAGGAAAGAAGGGGTGAATATTTAGGGAAAACTGTGGAAGTAATTCCTCACATTACTGATGAAGTAAAAAGAAGAATACGGAACGTTGCTAAGAAAACAAAAGCAGATTTCATTCTTGTTGAAATAGGGGGGACTGTAGGAGAATACCAAAATGAAATTTATTATAGGGCTGGAAGGATGATGAAAACAGAAGGGGAGAAAGTATTATTTGTTCATACTACTTATTTGCCAGTACCAAAACATTTAGGAGAAATGAAAACCAAGCCTACGCAGCAATCTGTGGAAAGACTAGGAGAACTTGGGATTCAACCAGATTTTTTAATATGTAGAGCTGAAAGACCTGTAGATAAGGTAAGGAAAAATAAGATTTCAATATTTTGTAATGTAAGTAAAAAGGATATAATTTCTAATCCAGATGTAGAAAACATTTATGAAGTGCCCTTAGTATTCGATAAACAAAAGCTTGGAGATAGAATTCTTGAAAAGTTCAATTTAAAACCTAAAAAATCAAACTTAGAAGATTGGAAAAAATTTATTAAAAAAGTAAAAAGTCTAGATAAAGAGGTTAAAATTGGAATAGTTGGCAAATATTTTGATATAGGCGATTATAAGCTTCCAGACGCTTACATTTCTGTGATAGAAGCAGTAAAGCATGCTGCTTGGGCAAACGATAGAAAGCCTAAGATGGAGTGGATCGATTCTAAAGATTTTGAAAAAGATAAATCTAAGCTTTCACTTCTAGATGCTTATGATGGATTAATCGTACCAGGAGGTTTTGGAATTAGTGGAGCTGAAGGTAAGATTTTAGCCATTCAATATGCAAGAGAAAACGACATTCCTTATCTTGGTCTATGTTTTGGTTTGCAGCTTGCTGTTGTTGAATATGCAAGAAATGTTTGTGGTCTAGAAAAAGCAAACTCGACAGAAATAGACTCAAAAACTCCCCATCCTGTTGTTGATTTACTGGAAGAGCAAAAGAAAAAATTAGCACATAAACTTTATGGTGGAACGATGAGACTTGGTAGTTACCCTGCCGAATTGAAAGAAGGTACTTTAGTTTGGAAATTATATGGAAGGAAAAAAATAGTTCATGAAAGACATCGCCATAGATTTGAAGTTAACCCAAAATATCATGAAATTTTAGAGAAAAATGGATTAACTCTTTCTGGTTTTTATAGAGAATTAAATGTAGTGGAGTTTATAGAATTGGAAAAAAACCTTTACTTTGTTGCAACTCAAGCCCATCCTGAGTTTAAGTCCAGACCTTTAAGACCTGCACCTCTATTTAATGGTTTAATAAAAGCTTGCATAAAATAAAATTATGTGGAGAATTATTAGACCGGACATTTCTATTGCTTTAAAAGACCCTTTAGTTAAAAAAGTTTTACCAAGATATGTAAAAGTTGTTAATAATCGAGCTTGGGCAAATTTTCAAATTGCAAGAAGGATTGTTTTTGAATTTGATAAAAGCTTGAGTAATAAAGAACTATGGAAAGAGCACTCTAAGCTAATGGAAAAGTTTTATGAAATTAAAGAAGTTTTAGATAAGAAAAAGCTTAAGCTAGAAGAAATGGAAATTCCTCGGTATTCTTTGCTTGACTTAAAAATAATTCTAACAAAAGAAATGCTGAAAAGTTGCGAACTATGCGAAAGGAAGTGTAAGGTAAATAGATTAAAAGGAGAAAAGGGTGAGTGCAAAGTAGGAAATGTTTGTTTAATTTCTTCCGAGTTTATACATATGGGTGAAGAAGCATACATTTCTCCTAGCCATACCATTTTTTTCATGGGTTGTAATTTTCATTGTCAATATTGTCAGAATTGGAGTATTTCCCAATGGTTTGAAAAAGGTTATCCTGTTATACCAAAAGAGCTTGCAAGACTAATAGAAATGAGAAGAGTAGAAGAGGGTTCAAGGAATGTGAATTTTGTCGGAGGAGAACCAACTCCAAATCTTTTACCAATTCTTGAGACTTTAAAATTGTGCAAAATTAACTTGCCAGTAGTCTGGAATTCTAATTTTTACATGAGCGAAAAAACTATGAAAATCTTAGATGGGATAGTGGACTTATACTTACCGGATTTTAAGTACGGAAACAATGAATGTGCTTTAAGACTTTCAAAAGTTCAAAAATATTTTGAAGTAGTTTCTAGGAATCATCTGCTAGCAGCAAAACAAACTGAGGTAAGCATAAGACATTTGATTTTACCGAACCATGTAGAATGCTGTAGTAAGCCTGTACTAGAGTGGATTGCTGAAAACATTAAAGAAAAATGTATAGTCAATCTTATGGATCAATACAGGCCAGAATATAAAGCTATGGAATTTACAGATTTAAAAAGAAGAATTACAAGAGAAGAATTTGAAGAAGTTGTGAATTATGCTAAAAAATTGGAATTAAATTACACGACTTAATAAATAGAAAAAAATTTAAGAAACTAAAGTGATTAATGAAGTGATAAAAATGAAGGCAATATGGAAAGGTAGCATTTCTTTTGGTTTAGTTAACATTCCAATAAAAGTTTATAAAGCAACAGAATCTAGAATAATTTCTTTTAACAATTTGCATAAAGAGTGTGGTACTCCTTTGGTTTACAAAAGATGGTGCCCAAAGTGTAACAAGGAAGTAGCTTACGAGGATATAGAAAAGGGTTACAAGCTCACGAAAGAAAAGTATGTGATAATAAAAAAAGAGGACTTGGAAAAGTTAAAACTTAAAACTACAAAAGCAATAGAAATTCAAGAATTTGTTGATGCTTCGCAGATTGACCCGATTTTTATAGAAAAAAGTTATTATGTCGTGCCAGAAGAAACTGGTATAAAAGCTTATTCTCTTTTTGTAGAAGCTTTAAGAGTTGCTAATAAAGTTGCAATCGGAAAAGTTGTGATGAGAAATAAAGAGTATTTAGTTGCTCTAAGAGCTTACAAAAAAGGAATAGTGATGCATATTTTGCACTATTTGGGAGAGGTAAAGGATATAGGAGAGTTAAGTGAACTTAAACATTTGGTTACAGTAAAAGAAGAAGAATTAAGACTTGCACAAGCTCTAATAGCTAAACTTACAGAACCTGAATTTGATGTCTCTAAGTTTAAAGATTCCTATACTGAAGCATTGATGAAGCTGATAAAGGCTAAAGCTGAAGGAAAAGAGATAAAAATAAAAGAAGAAAGGATAGAGGAAGCAAAAGAATTGATGGAAGCTTTGAAAGCAAGCGTGGAAAAAATTAAAAAGAAGAAAAAAGTTAAAGCAAAATAATCTCTAAAAATAATCATGAGTCTTTGGAGCAAAAATATAAAACCAATGCTAGCTTTCCTTTCAGAACCTTTTGATTCAAAGGATTTTCTCTATGAAATAAAATTTGATGGAACAAGAACTATTGCTTATGTAGATTCAGAGAAAAAATCAGTTAAATTTTTGAATAGGCGTGGCATTTTTTTCGAAAAAAGATATCCAGAAATAGTAAAAGCAGTTTTAGAATCAGTAAAGGCAAAAAGAGTTATCTTAGATGGAGAAATTTGTGTTTTTGAAAAAGGAAAACCTAATTTTTATAAGCTAGCCGAAAGGGAACAAGTTGATAATAAGTTAAGAATAGAATTACTTTCAAAACTAATGCCAGCAACTTTTATAGTTTTTGATATTTTGCATTTAGACGGAAAAGACCTAATAGATTTACCTTTAATCGAAAGGAAAAAAATTTTAGAAAAGGTTGTAAAAGAAAACAAGAGAGTTCTACTTTCTGTTTGGATAAAAGAAAAAGGAAAAAAATTTTTTGAAAAAGTTAAAAAGAAAAAGCTAGAAGGTGTAATGGCCAAAAGATTAGATTCTAAGTATGAAATCGGAAAAAGAAGTAAAAACTGGCTTAAGATAAAAGTCTTTAAAACTCTAGATTGTTTGATTTGTGGATACACAAAAGGTGAAGGTTGGAGAGAAAAATATTTTGGTGCTTTATTGTGTGGAATTTATCATAGAAATAAGTTGAGATATATCGGAAGAGTTGGAACAGGTTGGAGTGAAGATGATCTTAAGCAGCTTACCCCTTTGCTTAAAAAATTAGAAACTAATAAAAATCCTTTTGATGAGTTTAAAGAAGAGCCAACTATTCTAGAAAAAATTCATTGGGTTAGACCAAAAATAATAGCTGAAATAAAATTCATGAATTTGAGCAAAGACTTGAAGATGAGAGCTCCAAGTTTTCAAAGAATTAGAATGGATAAGAAACCTGAAGAATGCACACTTGAAGAAAAAGATTTAAAGATATTAAAAGCTTAGAGAAAAAATTTTATTGAATGAAACAAATAGATTTTAAGCTAATCTGGTTTGATTCTTTTGGTGCAAAAAGTTCTTGTACCTTAATCAAAACAAAAGATATTTCGATTTTAATCGATCCTGGAATTGCTATAATGCATCCTTCTTTTCCTGCAAGCTATTCAAAAAAATTTTATTGGAAATTAAAGGGAGAAAGAAAAATTAAAAAAGCTAGTAAACAGGCTGACTGGATTATTATTTCTCATTATCATTGGGATCATTTCCTTAAAGATCCAAAAATTTATGAGAATAAAGTCTTATTTGTAAAAAATCCAAATGAATATATAAATGATTCTCAAAGAGAAAGAGCTGTCAATTTTTTCTCAAATCTATTAAAGGAAGAACTTAAATTTAAAAAACAAACTAAAAAAACTTTTAAAAATACAGCCGAAGAACTAAAATCTTTAACAAAAAATTTTGGAGATTATCAAAAAAGAAGGGAAGAATTACTAAAAAAAGGAAAGAAATGGTTTTTAAACAGAGCAAAAAAATGGAAAAATTATAAAAAAATTCCTGAAGGAAGTTTCAAAAAACTTAAGTTAATTTTTCCAGAAGGTAAAGAATTCAAAAAAGGTAAGACAAAAGTAAAATTTACTGAACCCTTATTTCATGGAATAGAATACTCTAGAGTTGGATGGGTATTTTCGACTATTATTACACGTGGAAAAGAAAAACTTATACACTCTTCAGATTTAAATGGACCGATAATTGAAGATTATGCTGATTGGATAATAAAAGAGAATCCATCTTTTCTTATTCTCGACGGTCCTATGACTTATATGCTCGGTTATACTTTAAATCTCATTAATTTTAGAAGAGTTTTGGAAAATGTGAAAAAGATTATAGAAAAAGTTGACTTTAAAGTTATGATATGGGATCATCATTTACCAAGAGAACCTAAGTTTAGAAAGCATACAGAAGAAATTTGGAAAAAAGCTAAAAAATTGAATAAAAGAGTAACTACTGCTAGTGAATACCAACTGAAGAAAAAACCTGTTGTTGAAGTTATCAAATGAATAGAAATTTATTCGAATAAGATAAATTTTAATTTAGATGAAGAAGAAATTAATTCTAAAGTACAGAATTACTATTTTAATATTAATTTTAATAATTGCCTTTCTTTCACTTTGGATTTTAATCCCAAAAACTTTTGTTTTTGAAATTTTTTCCCTACCAGCCCTTTCAACACTCGGCTATACTCAAGCATCGGTTTCAACAGAAATTTTAGAAAATTATGGAAAAATTAAACTTAGTAGTAAATGCTATGAGTTGTCTATGATAGTAGATAAAGCTCAAGCAATTTCTATAGAAAATGGTTTAAACAGAAAATTGAGCTTTAGGCCATACACGCATGATTTAATCAATGATATGTTAAGAAATTTTGGAATAGAAGTTTTAATGGTTAAAATAAACAATTTAAAAAACAATACTTACTTTGCAAACTTGTTGCTTAAACAAGGAGGAAAGGTTTTGAGTTTGGATTCTAGACCTAGTGATGCAATAGCTATAGCTACAAGAACTGAGTATTTAGTTCCCATTCTAGTGAATGAAACACTACTTAAAGAAGTAGGAGAAAAAATTTGCTAGCTCTTTAAAGCTTTCTTAAATTCTTCTCTAAATTCTTGTGATTTTTTGATTATTCTCTCGCAAGCTTTTTTTAAGGCAGTTTGAGGAGTTCCTCTTGAAACTTTTACAAAAACCTTAGGCTCAGAAAGATAAGGATGCTCTTTTATTTGAGCAGCTTCGCTCACGCTAGAATCATTCCACAGTTCTTCTCTTAATAGGTTTGTTACTGTTACAGTTTCTCCTCTGATTTCTAAAAGTAATGTCTTATCTTCATCCTTCAAAACTTTTAATTCCATTTTTTACACCTTTTCTATAATATACAAATCTACATTATAAGTAACTTTTGGTTTTTTATGGAATTTAAATGTATATGGTAGTACAAATTTATATTTTATTATTTTCTCAACTCTTCCTCCTTTTTTTTCAATAAATTTGGTCAAAAACTCTCTTGTTTTTTTATAACCATCGTTATGTAAACTATAAATTCTTCTCCCGCACCTTAAGGCTGCTTCTAGAAAAATCCTATCAGCATGTCTAGTTTTTACACCAAAAGGTGGATTTTGAACTATGGTATCAGCTTTAGCAAACCAATTTCTTATATCACAAATCACAAAATGTACGGGTAATCTTCTTGAAGCATATAATTCATGTCTTTTCAAGTTTTCTTTTGCAGTTTTTATTACATTTTTATCTATATCTATTCCTATTACAAGCTTAGCACCAAGCAAAGCAGCACCTATTCCAAGCCTTCCAGAACCACAACCAAAATCAAAAACCACTTTATTTTCTAAATCTCCGTGCAAATAAGCTAAATTTAAAATTTCAGCTGCCAAATTGCCGGTAATCGTATACTGTTCTAAGGAAGGTTTTGGTAAAGTAGGCTCTTTAAGATTTTGTAAAATTATTTGAAGCTGTTTTTTGTTCATAAAAAATTTAAGGTTAATTGTAATTTTAAAAGTATGGAAGTTCATGAAAAATTAAAATTATTCCACGAACTTTATGGGTTAGCAACTTTATTATTTATTAGAAATTTAAAAACCCAAATTAAAGAAACTAGTATAAATATCATTCAAGAACTTAAAAAAAGAACGCCTAAAAAAGTTTTAATCGTAGGTCCTGGTGTATCCCCTTATATCTATCAGTTAGCAAGTATTTTTGATAGCCATTTCATAGCTTTAGATATAAGGAGGTATTGTTTAGAAACTTTAAGATATTTAGGAAAACCAAATAAAGTAGAAAAAATGGTTAAAAAGATTGTTGAAGTGTATGGTCTTAAAAAAGATGAAGAGAATGAAGTTATGGAAATAATAGAAACGATTGTTAAAACTTCTAAAAAAATTGCACAGGACACAAATTATTATCCTGTCAGAAATTATCGTAGCTTAAGCAATAAAATAGATTTTATTCAAGGAAATGTTGCATATATTCCTCTTCGAAATTTGGATGCAATTTTAATGTTTAATGTTATCGATCATCTTAAACTTAAAGACTTTTTGTATCTTTTCAAGAGTATAAATAAATCACTTAATTCAAAGGGATTTTTTTGTGTATCTGGTCCGATTCAAAGATTAGACACAAGCTATTTGAGATCACTAATGAACGATAAGTACCATTTAATTTATTTAAATGAAAATCCTGACAATTCCTACGAACCTTTAGATTTTTCCCTTAAAAACTTAATACCAAAAGAATTGAAATGGAAAGTTTCAAGAACTGATAAATACTTTTGCTTGTACGGTGAAAAGAATTAATCTAAAAAATTCCAATTTATCAAAGGTATTTTATATTTTCCTAAATCATCTATCCCAATCCTAGGACAAGCAAAATTTATTAAAAAATCTAGTTTTAGCCCTTCAATTTTTTCAGGCGCGATTTCATCAAAA
>CAZRMN010000010.1:5851-21166 GCA_964601215.1 uncultured archaeon | reverse complement strand
TTTCAACCTATTAAATATTTTCTTTTAAATTAATTTAAGCATTAATCTTCTTTTATCGTAAAACCTTCTTTTCTCCTATATTGATAATCATAAGTAAACTCTGCCCATATTGTCCCTAAAGTTTCTGGTTCTGGAGTGAGAGTTGATTCCAAATTACATTTAAGTTCTCCCGGCACTTCTATATCTTCTTTCGAGTACAATTTTCCATCTTTTTCTTCAAAATCACATTTTAAGCCAGACGCTACTCTAAAATTTCCTCTAAGGTCAAGAATCAAGCTACCTTTTTTAATTTTAATAGGCTCAATATTACTCAAACTTCCAACATGTCTTAACTTTACTTTTAATTCAAATGGATTATCGGCAACAACCCAATACTCTTTAATCACCTGACTATCTTTTCTTATTTCTTTTTGGGCGGGAAATTCAAACTCTAAAACAACAGGTCCTATGCTTGGTTCGCTTTGAGAAAATTTACCTATAGGAGTTCTCAAAATATTGTCTACGATAGGTATATTTGCTTTTCTATATCCAGAATAAGTATATTTCACATAATATTCAACAAACGGATTAGATATTGTTTCCTCCGGAACCTCAAGAGTTAGTACTATATTTCTTATGTCTAAAGGGTCTATTTCTTCAAAAATACAACTATGAAATTCTTGTTTTCCACTTTCGCAATAAAGTTCTTTAAAGTTTAATCCAGCTATATTATCAAAATTCACTTCAACATCAACTGGTTTATCACCATTATTTTTTATCAAAATACTTATCGAGGTTGTACTACCAGGCGAAGGATTTGAGTTCGAAACTACTGTTTCTTCTACAGTTACTATATCATTCTTGTATTCAATTCCATGATTTGTTTGCGGTTTATAATACATGAAAACAAAAATTAGAACAAGAACTATTACTGCAATAGCTATTATTCCTGCAGCAGCTTGACCTTTTCTCATAAAATTATTTTTAAAAAACAAGTTATTATTTATGTCTGAAATTTTAGATTACTTTTGGGCGCCTTGGAAAAGCGGATATGATATTCCAAAAACCTTAGCTTATTCTATAGTTTTTGTTCTAGCCGCTTATCTCATTTACCTTTTTTTCAAAAGAATGAAAATTAAAATAGATAGTAAGCTAGCTCTTGGTTTATCACCCTACATTTTTTTTGGTGCAACCCTAAGAGTTCTTCAAGATTCTGGTCTAATAAATTCTTACTGGTTTGTAACACCAGGGATTTATTTTTTTGTAGCATCCATTGCAATTTCAGTTTTGCTTATTTCAATACTTTTGCAAAGAAAAAAAGGTATACCTTATCACAAAATTTTATTTGTTATAGGAATTCTATTAGTATCTTTTTCATTTCCATTTCTAGAGTTTAGAAACATTGATTCGCTTTTTTACATAATTTTATTTTTTTTACCATTCCCTCTAATTTTAATTCTTTTAAAAAGGTGGAGTTTAGAGAACATAACAGTTTCTTCTATTCAAGTTTTTGATGCAGTAGTTACTTATGTTTCTATTACTTTTTTTGGTTATTCCGAACAGCATGTTTTACCAACTTTTTTAATAAACTTATTTACACCACTTTCTTTTGTTTTTTTAAAAGTTGTTGCTGTTATTTCGTTTCTTCTTTTAATTGATAAGTTTTCTGATGACAAGGAGTTGAACAGTTATTTAAAACTAATAGTAGGAATTTTAGGAGCAGCAACAGGTTCTAGGGATTTTCTAAGATTACTTTGTTATGTCTAGGTCGTATAGATAATTGTTAGAGTAGCATCTCTTATATCATAAAATGAATTTGCTTCTGTGGAAAAAGTAATAGAATTTGAACCTACATTTAAAGGAACTTCGGTCAGGCTCGTAAACTCTTTTGAGAAGATATATAAGGGAGGAGTACCTTTATAGAACAACTTATTATTTATTTCTATTGTCATATCTCCTAAAGGTAGAGTGTAGTTTTTAATTCTGAAGCTTAGAATTCCAGACTTAAAGTTTTTTACTTCGTTTTCAGTTAATACAAAAACAAAATCTTTGAAGTTTGCACCCTGATAACTTATAACAAATTTAACACTCCTTATTTTATACACAGTATTCATCCAGAACTTCCAACCAGGTAGTTCTGCTCTAATAGTAATTGTGTTGGATTTTTTAATCTTGGATTTTTCTATTGGTATTTCTATACTTCCTGGTCCGACCTTTTTGTTAAAAATAACTTCTCCGTTGAATTCTATCACTAAATTACCAGCACTATTTGTATCGTCTATAACTAAAGAAATCAAACCTTCGGTTATCATGTTTAGTTTTTCATCGCTTAAAGTTTCATGAACTAAATTAACTGGTGAATCAGAAAAATAACCTTTTGAAACTTCAAAATTTTCTTTACTAGCTAAAGTTTCCGAACCTACAGAATAGCTTATAGAAAAATCTCCAAAGTAGATTGAATGGGAAGCCTCTACTACAGGAGTTTTTGTCGTGTTGATACTAATATAAACATTTTTTTCTCCTGCGGTAGAATTAATTCTTATTTTTCCTGTGTAAATTTTTTGAACTGCAGAAGAAGGTACAGTAATTATCACATTAACTTTTTCAACTCCTGAAACATCAAAATTGTTTTTATCGAAGAATATCCAATTTCTAATTTCTCCAATGGGGTATAAAGTTACATTTTGTGCAGTTCCATTTAGAGTAATTGTGAAACTGCTTGAAGATCCAGGTTCAATTGCAAGAGAGACTGTTTTTGGTGTCACTTCTAGTTGAGCTGCAGGCATGCTAGTCCAAGCTACCATAAGAATTATAATTAAAATCAGGCCTGCAAGAAGAACAAAGGCGAATTCATCCATTCTAGCCTGTGCCTTTTTCAATAAAAACACCTAAATTTTAGTTATAATTTTAACAATTAATGTTTTAGGTATGAGAGTACTAGAAGCTAACTTCAGAAGAAAGTATGCTAAAATTAGAGTAGAGAATCCCTTAGACCTATGGCACCTTTCATACATTCTTAAACCAGGAGATTTAATTACTGCAAGAACTCTGCGAACAATTTTTATTGAAAAGTGGGGAGAAAGAGAAAAAGTAAAAAGAAAGTTAGTTACTTTAACAATTCAGCTGGAAAAACTGGAATTTCAGGCAGAAAACAATAAGCTAAGGCTTACTGGTAAAATAGTTGAAGCTCCAAAAGAAGTGCGTTTAGGTAGCTACCATACTATAGAAGCAAGTATTGGAACAGTTCTATTTATAGAAAAAGAATGGACGAAAGAAGAAATAGAAAGATTAGAAAGAGCGAGAAGGGGTTTAGATAGAGTAAGGGAACCTACGATTATAGATGAATTTTTTGTGCATTTAGCCAAAGGAGACGGGCTAGCAATTTATGGTTTTGAAGATGTAAAAAATGCTGCTTTGGCGGGTGCAATCAAAATCCTTTTAATACCTTCAGATAAAATAAAAGATAAAAGAATAGATGAAATCCTTAAAATAGTTGAAGAAAAAAGAGGAAAAATAAAATTTGTTTTTAAATCAGAACCTTTGGGTAAAAAATTTTGTAGCTCTTATGATATTGCTGCAATTCTAAGATTCAGAATTTCTTAACAAATTATTAATGGTTCTAAAAGAAGAACAAACAATAAAGCTAGCACAAATGTGAAGAAAGTTAAAATTAAAAGAATTCTACCTAAATGTTTATCTTTTTTTCTTATTTTAGCACTTGTAATTACTGGAAGAAATTGAATCCATATTACTTTAAAGCCGAATCGACTTACGAGAAAAATTGAAATCAACCAAATAACTAAACTCAAAAAAACCAAATTCCCCACTTTTTTCATATTAATATTTAAAATTCCTTAATTAAACTTTACGCTTTTTGAGTTTAGTTATGTAACCAGCCACAACATTCCTTATTTTTTTCGATTTTATATCTACTAATTCCTTAACAATTTCTTTATTTTTTGAAAACTCAGTTGTAAATTTATCAGTATGCTTTTCATACAAGTCCAAAGCAAGGTTTTTGATAAATGATGTTTTAATTCGTCCCATTTGATCACTCGAATTATGGGGTTACTCTAGTAATTTCGTAAAAAGTAACATCTCCTTCTTTATCCACAACAGCCCACAAAAACTTTGCTCTAATGTTATGCGCTAACCTTACTGCTCTTGACATTTCTGGAAGAGAAAAAGCAGCTTCTTCTGGTACGCAGTGTACAACCCATTTAGTGTGTTCGTGAGGTGCTTTAGGTCCTCTTTTTAATTTTACACCTCTATCATAAACTCTAAAATGAGCACCAAACTTAAAGCCAGTTTTTACTAAATAACCTCTTTGTCTTAAATCACGATAAACTATGAATTGAGGATGAAATTGATTTACAACCTTTACACCAATTTCCATTAATTCTTGAAAACTTATCCATTTCTTTTTTTCATTTTCTTTAACATAAACCTTAATTTTTCCTTTTTCCAAAAGATAAGCTGCCTCAACCAACTCCAATTCAAGTCTTGTAGGCTTTTCTTCAGGTTGTGGTTTACCGAAACCAGATTCATCGTATAGAATAACAGCTTCCTTATTCCAAATTATTACCCTAGTTTCTATTAATTCTCCTTCCCATACCTTCTTAACCATATAACTCTTTATAACAGTAGAACTTAAAAAATTTTATAATCTGATTTTAGCTCGGCATTTTTCGCACAATTCTTTTGTTTTTCTATCTACATCAAATATAGTATTAGAAAAGCTCATTACACATTCGGGATTTTTGCAATGAGTAAGTCCAAAAACCATATGTCCAACTTCATGAATGGCTTCTTTTACAGCTCTTTCTATTAACAATCTTTTGTTTTCATCTTTTTTGTAAAAAGTTGGGTCAAGTCTGCAAATGGAAATTATCGCTACCCTTCCATTTAACTGTGCTTGACCAAAGATGAAATTTAAATCGCCAGTATACAAATCTTCTCTTGTAACTCCTAAAACTCTTCCTTTGAATTCGTCTTCTAAAAATCTTAAAAGTTGAGGAGCCAGATACTGATGTCTGTAAGGGTTATAAAACTCTTTTGGCAAACCTATAGGAGAAGAAATTTCAGGAAAAATTCTAAAAGCAATTTTAAGTTCTTCTTTTATAGCTTCTAAAACTTCTTGAGGAATTTTTTCAAATGGAACTATCTTGAGTTTCATAATTTAATAATTCATTTAAAAATTTAAAAGTGGGAACGGTGGGATTTGAACCCACGACACACCGGTCTTCAGCCGGTTGCTCTCCCGGGCTGAGCTACGTTCCCTAGTAATTGAATATTTTATTTTAATTTAAAATTTAACGTTTAATTCTATATTTTAAACCTTCCCTTAAAATAAAAAACAAAACTCCCAAAACTACTCTTACTCCTCTCAAAATCCCACTTTTATTTTTATAATTTACAGAAACAGGGACTTGTTCTATTTTAAGTTTATTCTTGAGAGCCTCAACAAAAAGTTGATTTTCTATTATATAACCTCCACCAATATTTTTTATTTTTTTTACCGCTTTTTTATTTAATGCCATAAATCCGCAGTTTGTATCTTTAAACTTGGTTCCAAAAAGTATGTTAAATGAATTTCTCCAGACAAAATTTCCAAGTTTATGTCTAAAAGGTATATTTTTCCAATTTCTATAACCAACAACAAAATCTGCTTTACCTTCTTTTAAAGGTGTTAAAAGTTTTATAGCTTCTTCTGGTGAGTATTGCATATCAGCGTCTATTAGAACAACATGGTCAAAATCGTTTTTTTTCAAGAATTCGAACCCAGTTTTTATTGCTTCACCTTTACCTTTATTTTTTTCATGTTTTAAAACAATTGCTCCCGATCTTTTAGCAAGTTCATAAGTATTATCGCTAGAAAAATCATCAACAACTATAGGAGTCAAATTCATTTTTTTTACTTTTTTTACAACTTTTTCTATAGTTTTTTCTTCGTTGTAAGCTGGTATTAATGCATAGGTTTTCATAAATAGGATAAAGAGAAAAAGGTTTTTAAAGATTTCAATTAAATTTACGTATTCTTACAGGATAAGGAAAGGATTTTAATTTATGTTTATCTTTATCTTCAATTTCTAAGACTTTTTCATCAAACCTAAATCTTATCCAGGAATTATCTCCCAGTATTTTTCTTGCCATTTCCTCAATTTGATCTATCTCTCTTAGAGCTTTTAAAGAAATTTTTTCTCTTATTCTAGTAGCTAAACAGGATTCATGTGGATAATTCCAATAAGGATAACCGAGTTCTCTTGCTATTTTTCTTATTTCATTTTTTGTGAACCCAAAATTTGCTAATGGTGTTAAAACTTTACTTTCTCTTAAAGCTTTTATTCCAGGTCTTCTCTCTTTTAAATCATCTGCATTCGTTCCATCAACAATTGGAGAATTATTAAAAATCTCCTTTACTTTTATAATTCTAATTTTTTTACAAAAATAGCATCTTTCTTCATAAGAAGAATTGTAAAAATCTTTATTTTCCATCTCATTTATTTTAAGAGTTAAAATTTCCCATTTATATTTATCCATTAGTTCTTCTATCCTTTCTCTCATATAAGTTGGAACCAATGGAGAATCAATAAAAACTACGTTAGAATCATATTTTTGAGCTAACATCGCTAGTAGGCCACTATCTACTCCACCTGAAAATAAAACACAATATTTATCTTCTTTAAAAAATTCATTTAATTTTCTGTATTTTTCTCTAATATCTGATGAAAAGGTCTTTTTTCCTTTTTCCACTTTCTCTTCGCCCCTTCAAATTCATGCTTTTTTCTTATTTTTCTTCCTCTATAAATCAGTTCTACTCCTTCCTTAGTTTTTCTCCTCATCGCTTCTATCCTGTTTGCTCTCGTTATTCTCACACCACCAGTTCCAAGAATATTAAAAAATAGATCTAAAACTCCATCCAATTCGTTTTCATTAGCTTGAACTCTTATTTCAAATCCTGGTCTGTTCTTTTTTCCTGTGACTGGAAAAGCATAAGCATCTCTTGAAACCTTATTTGCTTCTTCTAAAAACAATCCTATAACCTCTGGTGTAACATCGTCTACATGAGTTTCTAAGAGATAAATTTCTTTATAATCCTTTATTTCACCAATATAAGTTCGAACTTTTCTAAAGGGATACTTTACTTTTCTTGTTCCATATCCTATCCCTATTTTTTCAACTTTCATTCTAAAATTTTCTAAAAAATCTGAAGAAAGAGAAATCGCTAAAGCCACTCCTGTAGGTGTTGAAAGTTCACAATCCGAATTATTTATCATTACAGGAAGCTTGTACTTAGATATCAAACATTCTACGGCTGGTGCAGGAGCTTGGAATGTACCATGTGAAAAACTAACTTCACCAGAACCTATACCTACTGGAGAAAAATATGCTTTTTCAATGTTTAAAAGTTCAAGAAGAAAACCAACTCCAGTTAAATCAAGAAGGGTATCCAAATCAGCTAATTCATGAAGATGATGATGTTTTTCATATTTATGCGCACAGCTTTCAGCTTCCTCCAATAAATCTACAGCTCTTCTAATATTTTTCTTCCATTTTTTTACTCCAAGATTTTCAAGAATTCTTGATGAACTTTTTTTAAGTTCGTCTACATGTTCTAATTTTCTTTCCCCTTTTATGAGAATTTTATAACCAGGGAATTTTTCTTCCTCTATAGAAGCCTGAAGTGTTCCGTAATTTTCTACTTCGCTAACTATTTTCTCGAGTATACTTTTATCACCATATGCATGAATTAAAGAAGCTAGAAGCATATCTCCAGATATACCACTTTTTCTACATTCAACATAAGCCACTTTCATAAACACTTATTTTTGTTTAAATTATAAATTTTTTTAATGGTTGGGGATTTCGACAAAGAAAGAATAAAAAGAATTCATCTACCAGAGATAGTTTTATCCGAAAAACCCCTAGGAGTTTTCAAGAAGTTTGCCGAAGATGTAATAAGTAAAAATGAGTTAGTTCTTTTCTCTAGAGTTGACGATAAAAAATTTAGAATAATTCAATTATTCGCTAGAAAATATAAGAAAAAAATTAGAAAATACAACACCTTAATAGCTGTAGGAAAAAAACAGAAAGAAAAGAAAACTAAAATCGGGATAATTGCAGGGGGTCTTGCAGACTATCCTTGGGTTGAAGAGGCGAAAGGTTTGCTAGAAGAACTTGGAGTAAAAGTGATAGTAGAAATAGACAAGGGGTTGGCACATCCCGAAAGAACTAAAAAAGCGGTTGAAAAACTTGAAAAGGAAAATGTTAAAAGTATAATTGCAGTTGCTGGAAGAGAGGGAGCTTTATTCACTTATGTAGCTGCGACTACTAAACTACCAGTAATAGCCTTACCTACTCCAGTTGGTTATGGATTTAATGCTGGTTTTTCAGCATTGTCCTCTGCTTTACAAAGTTGTAGCCCAGGTCTTGTTACAGTAAATATAGGTGATTCTGTTAATGCTGCTTTAGCTGCTTTAAGAATAATTAATCTTCTAAATGATTAAGGTAAAAAATCTTTATTCTTTATTTTTTCCGGCAGATAAACTTCTGTCATGAATTTAAGACCTCTTCCTGACAAAGCTTCTAACTCTGCTTTTATTTTTCTCTTTATCATAAGTTTTAACTCTTTCTGCCATGCTGGATGTTTAAACCACTCGTATTTCAACATTTCTTTAGCTCTTTTTATGTCAACATCCTTTGCTCTTATCGTAAAATTCTTTAGGTTGAATTTATCTATGTCGCTAATGGTTAATCCAATAAACTTTGCATTTGGAGTACCAAGCCTATCAGAAACATGAGCAAGACTCATAGAACCATACTTGATTACTGAATAAATGTACCATCCATAGCTATCCCCATCAGTAAAAACATAAACTGGTAAGTTAAATTCGGTTGAAAGCCTTTGAATTAACCTTCTCGTACCTCTTGCAGCTTGTCCTTGTGTAGTCACTAAAATACATTTGTGTTTTTTCCAAAACTTATCCTCGTGTAATCTTTCAAATGCAGCGTTTTTTTCTATTACAATTATGTAATTTGCTTTTACTTTTTTGAATTCTACATCCTCAACATTGCTTGGAATTGCCCAACCACCAGACCCAAGCTTAGCCCAGTTTATTCTATCTCCTCTATCTCTTATTATTACATCTCCTACAACTCTTCCTCTAACATCAGCGTTTAAGTGTAATTGCTCTCTTAAAACATCTAACATAACTTCTAAATCAACAACTATTGGGTCAGATTCACTTTGTTCATCAAAAGTATTCTCTTGCGAGTTAGGTAAAGTCCTTTTTAAAGCATAGAAAAGATCTCTTAAGCTTGTATGAATGTTTTCGTCTAACAATTGTTTACAAAATGCTGCAACAAGCATGGTTTGCATGAATTTTTTTGCATGTCCTACGTGGAAGAAAAACCTTTTAGAACTCTTTTCGCCTAGCTTAAGCATTCCAGTCTTTTCATCATAAACAATATTAGAAAGTGAGCGAATAGGTATGTTAATACTTGGATTTTCCTTTTTCTCTATATCCCTTAAAACCTTCTCTCCTAATTCTTTAAGTTTTTTCTTTGTTTCTTTCAACTTTTTTCACCTCAGTTTTCTTCTTTATCATATTTTCCAGCTTTCTTAAAATAGCTTTCTCATCTTTACCTGTTAGTACTGCTAAAGCTTTTGCAACTTCTGGTACATACCTTTCAAATATTTGTCTTCTTAAAAGTCTTTCTCTTGCCTTTCTTTTTTGTCTTACATACTTTGCTAATTTTCTACCTGCATCTTGCAAAGCTAGTTTGATCTCTTTTATTATTTCTGGATAATTTGCTATTGCTTGTTTTCCCTCCGAAGTAAAAGGCACCCAAACTGATGCAAAATGAACAAGAATTACTAAAGGACCTGTAGGTAAACTATTTGCTGACTGCTGTAAGCCGTATCTTCTCCAATCAACTTCAGTGATAGCTCGAGTAATAGCACAGCTACTTTGGTGATAAAGTAATGGAACCTTATTTGCAAACCTTAAAACTTTTACAGTTTCATTTTCTGGTAGTTCACCACCATAAGCTAAACCAACTTCAACTTGAAAAGGATTTCCTCTATAGACTGTAGGGGGCCTACTTATTGCAACAAAGTATTCAGCGTTTATTTCCTTTTTAAGTCCTTCTTCTATGAGTTTTTCTGTAAGTGGAGAAAGGCAATTCGTTGGCGGGGAAATTAATTTTACCATTTGCATAGCTTTGTGCAACCTTTCTGATTCTACAGTATTTAAAGAATGTGGATCGCGATTTAACTCAATCTTTGCCAATTTACAAATCTGAATAGCTGAACTTCTTCCTACTCTGCAAAACTCTTTCATAAGAAAGCTAATCATGTTTTTTGTTTTAGTATCTCTGAGCATTCTCCTTAAAATTCCAAGTTCAACACCATAAGGATGGGGTTTTATTTCCTTTGGCTGCTTTGGTATCTGTTTGGTCGTTCTTTTGAATTCTATTTTTCCATTAGGTCCATCATAAATAATATGAGCATAAGGATTTGCAATAGCAGTTTGTTTGAGATATTCAGGAATAGATTGAGATTTTTCTACATATCTACCTTCAACCTCCATTTCAATTCTTACGCCATGCCATTTATCTGGATTTTTTTCTTTTTTGTGTGAAATGATATGTGGTTCATTTCTTGCCACATCTATCATGAGCTCAAAGGTATGGATAGCTTTTCCTGTACTTGTAGTTATTTTAACTGGTTTACCAGTTGTTAGTTGAGAATATAATACAGCACCATGAATTCCTAAACCTTGAACTCCTCGTGACTGTTTAAGTCTGTGGAATTTACTTCCGTACAAGAATTTTCCAAAAGCATAAGGGACTTTTGTTTCAATTACTCCAGGACCATTATCTTCAACAATTACTTTAAACCTATCCAAGCCGACTTGCTTCACAGAAACATAAATCTCTGGCAAAATTCCAGCTTCATTTGTTGCATCTAAAGAATTATCAACAGCTTCTTTTACTACAGTAATTAGACTTTTTGTCGGGTTTTCATAGCCAAGCAAATGTCTGTTTTTTTCAAAAAATTCAGCTACACTAACTTCTTTCATATCCTTTGCCATTTTTTCTGCTATAGCTTCTTCTACCATATTTTCACCTTTTATGCTTCTCTAAAAATCTATAAACTGTTGAGTGTAAACTTCCTGCTAAAAGCATTTCAATTGCTTTTTTTGCAAGCATTACTCTCTCCCAACTTCCTATTATACCAATTGTTTTCCCATAAATTGAAATTTTTACTTCAGCATACCTTTCAATTATTCTTTTTGTTTTCCCTTTAGTCCCTATTACCCTTCCTTTTAAAGTTATTAGTCTATTTTTCGATTTTTTTGAATAATCCTTTATGTTTATAGTTTCAAAATAGTAGTTTTCATCTAATAAATTTAACGCTGTTTCCAGATCGAATCCTCTACCAAAAGCTTTTAACACAAGTTTAGTTCTGTAAATTTTTAGAGAGTCATCACCTTCAATAAAAATTTCTTTGTTAATTTTTATTTTCAAACCAGTATATTCTTCTAACTTTTTAATCCACTCTTTATTCTTTTTCAATAGTTTTAATCTTTTTTCTGGTATAACAACAAAATCTATCATTTTTTAACCTCGAGCTTCTTTAAAATTTCTTCTTCATCCTTAACTTTTATTCCAATTTTTTTGAAGTATAAATTAATATTTCTTATATCCCTTTTCAAAAATTCTTTTGCTAATACATGCTCAAGAGGAACAGCTTGACTAAAATCTATTAAGTAGGGTTTTTTCCAAATTAAAACATTAAAAGCACTAAGGTCTGAATGAATTAGTCCTGCCTTAAACATTTTTTTCACTTCCTTTAATAAAAAATCATAAATTTTTTTTGCAACATTTTTTTCAAGTTTTAAATCAACTAATCTAGGTGCTGGTATTCCATTTTCGCCTATGAATTCTAGTACAAGAACGTTTTCATAGTATGCTATTGGTTTTGGGCAACTAACTTTTGCCTTATAAGCTATTTTCAAGTTTTTGAATTCCCTTTTACACCAGTTTAAAACTACCGCCCACCTATTTTTTTTAATGTTAAAAAACCTTGGGTCACCAACCAAATACTTCCACATACTTCTAAAATCGCAGTATTCAACTCTGTAAACTTTTAAAGCTAACCAGTTTTTCTCCTTATCCTTTGCTGACAAAACTACTGATTCTTTGCCTTCCTTTACTATACTTTCAACAGTTTGTACTATTCCTTTATTCAAAAGTTTATAAATTGCAAGTAAAGTTCTGTGGTCAAAAACTTTTCTTTCAATTTTAAATTCATTAATGCCAATTTTTTTCATGTATAATAATTAGGAGTTAAACGATAAGATTATTCAAAAGAAATAGTTTTTACATAACCCTTTCTTTTAAGCCAATTTGCTTGTGTAGGCGTGTATCTAAAAATTATATCCCCTCTTTTATCACTTTGGACTTTCCATGGTTGAATTAAAATTAAATCACCAACTCTTACCCAAACTCTTTTTCTTAATCTTCCAGGAATTCTACAAATTCTTGTTTTTCCATCATCACAATTAGCTCTAACTTTGTCAGCGCCAAGCATCATTTCCACAACACCAAGAACTTCTCCTTCTCTAGGAATTCTTATTCTGGCTACTTCTAACTCTTCTTGAGTTAGTTGATGTTTTTTCTTCCCCATTTACTCACCTATCAAAACTAAAATCGTATCTTTATATACCCTTTTTCCTCTTATACTACCACTTAGTTTTCTTGAAATTTTAATTTTTGCGTTAAATTCTTTTTTTAGTTCTTTCGTAATTTTTCTGGCCAATCTTTTTGAACCTATATAAATATTGAAACCTTTTGGAAATTTTTCCATTTTTGAAATGAAAGCAAATTTCTCGCTCTTCTTTTTTTCAACACTTTTTTCTATTTTTTTTGAAATTTTATCTAAAAGATTTTCAGGAGCTCTTACTTGGATTATTACTTGGTAATAACCTAAAGATTTTAAAGCACATTCTCTGCAAGTAATTTTTTTTATTACTAGATTTGATACTGTCGATTCAGTTTTTTCCAAATCATTGATTTTAATATGCAAACTCACATAAAGCTTATTATTTTGGATTCTATAACTCACGTCTCTTATCTCTTTTTTGCTCAATAGCTTTAAAAGAATCGATTCAACCATTTCCTCTAAACTTTCGGTTCTTTTATTTTCAAAAAAATATCTTTCACAAGATTTACATTTTTTAATCAAAAATCTCTTTGGAATTAGATGTATAAAAGAAATTTCTTTTAAAAAACATTCCTTGCACAAATTCTCATATAACTTCTCTGTTTCTTCCCCACATTTAGGACAGAATTTTTTCCTCATAATTAAAACTTATTTTTTACTTAAAAGAACTACTCTACTAGCCTTATCCTCATCTTTTATATTATAACCTGTTAGCTCAGATAGCTTAACAGCAAAGTTTTTTATTTCTTCGAGAGATGGCATAGCCTCTTTTGACAATCTTTTTTGACTTTCTCCAACCCACATATATCCTTTTGGTTCGATAAAATCTGGTTCAGCTTTTAATATAAGCTTAGCATACTTTTCTGGTTCTTTAAGGTTCAATCCCCTAACCAAAGTTAACCTTATCACTCTCCTGCAGCTAAAGCTTTTCATCAATTCTAAGCTTTCATTTAGCTTTTTCCAGCCATCTGCAATCAAGGGTCTGTTGACTTCAAAATAAGTTTTTTCGTCTGGTGCGCACAAGCTAATGTAAAGTTGAGTTGGTTCTTCTTTTAAGTTTTCAAGGCGATCTGGTCTAGTTCCATTAGTAACTAAAAAGGTTATCATTTTTCTTTTATGGAATTCTTCTATTAACTCTGAAATTTTAGGATAAAGAGTTGGTTCCCCAGCTAAACTTATTGCAGCACTCGTTGGTTTTATAGCTTCTTCCCATTTTTTTCTATCAACTTTTTCATTTCCTTTGAAACCTGTTAACAAAAGTCTTCTTGCTTCTATACATTTTTCTATAATTTCTTTTGGATCGTCTGGTTTGGGTTCTCCACAAACTGTAAACTCTAAAGGGCGCCAGCAGAATTTACATTTGTGAGTACACCAAATTAGAGCAGGTGTCATTTCTAAGCATCTATGGCTTTTTATCCCATACCATTTTTCCTTATAGCAAACTCTATTTTTCCTTAAACTTTCTTTTGTCCAATGGCAAATTTCAACAGCTGAATGATTCCCAACTATTCTGTATCCTGCTTTGAAAAATCTTTCTTTCGCTTCCTGAGGTATTAAGTTCATTTTTCCACCTTTTTATAAGCTATACTGATAAAAATAAAAATTTATAAAGTAATTTTTAGGATATTATTGCCCTGGTAGCTCAATGGTAGAGCAACTGCCTTGTAAGCAGTAGGTTGTGGGTTCAAATCCCACCCAGGGCTTCATTATTAATTTAAACTTATCCCCACACCTATTTTTTATGGAAAAAGTTGTAGTTAAACTTGGAGGTTCAGTAATAACTTATAAAGGAGTGAAAAAATTTCCTTTGACCTTAGAAGAAATAAAAAGGAATTTCGAGAAATATGCTAGAATTTCAACAATTAAAAGGCTTGCTAAAGAAATATATGAAGCAAACAATTTTCCTTTAATAGTTGTTAATGGTGCTGGTCCTTTTGGTCATTATCTAGTCGTAAAACAAGACGAACTAGAAAAAAAAGAGATAATTCATGAATCTGTAGCTTTACTCAACGATTATTTGGTTAGTATATTTAAAAGTTTTGGGATAAAAACTAAATCTTATGCACCCTTTGATTACTGCAAATATTTGGGTGATGGTGAATTTGAAGGTATAGAAAAAATTTATGAAGAAGGTTTGGAAGTTTTAAAGAATGGGGGAATACTTTCTACTTATGGAGATATAGTACCAACTGCAGAAGGTATAAAAGGGAATTGTGGAAATTTTCAAGTAATTTCTGGTGATGATTTAATGATCCGTTTAGGTGAATTATGGGAAGCAGAAAAAATAATAAATGTGGTAGATGTGGAAGGAATATATACACAGGATCCTAAAAAAAATAAGAATGCTAAATTGGTCAAAATTTTTAGAGAAAGTGATGCGATAAAATTTGAATCGATTGAAGGGTTTGATGTTTCTGGAGCAATGGGTTCTAAAGTTAGAAAACTTTTGTCAGTTGTAAAAAAAGGTTTGAAAGCGCAAATTATTAGCGGGTTCAAGAAAGATAATTTAAAAAAAGCTTTGAGAGGAGATGAAAATATAGGTAGTCTAATTCTTCCCTAGAAAATCCATGTCTAAGAAAGTGGCTAATTTAGAAATACCTAAATTT
>CAZRMN010000010.1:0-5751 GCA_964601215.1 uncultured archaeon | reverse complement strand
CTTCCCTAGAAAATCCATGTCTAAGAAAGTGGCTAATTTAGAAATACCTAAATTTTTTATTAGGTCAAAAGCAAAAGGTTTATCCTGAATTTTCGAAAAGAATTTTTTCATAAGTAAACCTTGTTTAATTGAAAAGCCTAACTTTTTCTTCCATTTCTTTTCATAATTTTCAAGGAAAAATTTCTCAGAGAAATTATTCTCTTCCAAAGCTTTAACACAAGCTTTTCCTGCAATTTCTGCACAAATTTTCCCATAAACTAAACCACCTGCTGAAAAAGGTTTAACTTGGCAAGCAGCATCCCCAACTAACAAAACATTGTTTGAAACAGATTTTTTTATTAATCCATATCTTATTACATCCCCGCATCTTCCAAAGACTTTACAGTTTTCAAATCTTTTTCCAAGAAATTTATCGAGAAATTTATTTGGGTTTAAATAAGTCATCAAACCTACTCTTGCTATTTCCTCGTTTTCAGGAACTACCCATGCGAACAAACCAGGAGCAATATCTGAACCAAACCATAGTTCTACTGTATCTTTAACAAAGCTCGATTTAACTTTTACTTGTACAGCTTTTAACAAATTTTTTGGAAGCGATATTTTGCAAACTTTTGCAACTGTAGAGTTTGGTCCATCAGCTCCAACTAAAATTTTTGTTTCATAAGTTTTTTTACTTGTCATTACTTTACAGTTTTTAAAATTCAAAAATCTTGTATTCAGTTTTATTTTTGCTCCTGCCTTTTCAGCTTTTCTGGCCAAATATTTATCATACTTTTCCCTGTCAAGGAGAAATACCTTTTTCTTTGATTTTATTTCAAAAAATTTTCCCTTAGAGAAAAACTTTGCTTTTTTTATTTTGTTAACAATTATTTCTTTTGGAATTTTTCCAATTCTTTGGCTTACCAAGCCTGTACATTGCACAGGCTTTCCAATTTCTGAGTGTTCTTCAAAAATTAAAACATCATAACCTTTTTCTGCAATAATTTTTCCAACTAGGCAACCAGAAGGACCAGCACCAACTATAATAACGTGCATTTATCTCCCAAAATTTCTTTGAATAGAATTGTACCATTCAATTGCTTTAATCAATTCTTCTTTTGTAAAATCGGGCCAGAGGGTTTGAGTAGTATAAATTTCTGCATAGGATGCTTGCCAAACCATAAAATTAGATAATCTACTAAATCCTCCGGTTCTTATTACTAAATCCAAAGGCATAGAAACTAGCAAATTCTTTTCTACTTCTTTCGGTGTTATTTCTAATTTTCCAGTTTTTAAAGCTTTTTCTGCGATTTTTTTAATCACATGAGTTATTTCAAAATGGGTTCCATAAGCAACTAAAAGGTTCAAAACTTTTTTCTGATATTTTGCGGTTTTTTGCATGAGTTTTCCCATAAGCCTAACTAGTTTTGGAGGTAATTTGCTAAAATCGCCTATAAACCTAACCTTAACTTCATATTTATCTAGGAACCCATTTTTTTTGTTAGCCCATTTATCTAAATATTTATAGTATAATTTAAACAACTCTTCTAGTTCTCTTTTTGGTCTGTTTAAGTTTTCAGTAGAAAGAGTAAAAACGGAAACTTGTGGTATTTTAAGTTCTAAACACCAATTCAAAAAATTCTCAAGAGTTTTAGCACCTTGTCTATGACCATACCAAGGTGGCATTCCTCTTTTTTTTGCCCATCTTCTGTTACCGTCAATTATTACTCCAAGATGGTTCGGCACTTTCATATTTTCACTTTAAATGAATATAGTAGAAAGATTTAAAAATTATTTATATTTTGTATTTCCATTAGATAATTTGAGTTTAGGGGTTGTAGTCTAACCTGGCTAGGACGTATCAGATGATACCTAAAGGCTGGCTCCAGAAGAATGGAGCGCTGATGATACCAGCTAATCGGGGTTCAAATCCCCGCAACCCCATTATTCTTTTTCTAGTTTTACATTGTAGTAGTAGAGAGGGGCAAGAATCGCTGAAATAGGAGTAAATATTAAGTAATTAATTAATGATCCTATAGAACTTCCGATAGTAGCGAATTCCTCCCCACCTAAAGAAAAAATAATATTTACGACAAAATTTATTGTTCCAGTCATCAAACCAACAACTAAACTAATAAGTAAAATTGTGACAAAAATTGACCAAAATTTACCTTTTGTCATTTGCCAACTTTTTTTCAGACTTTCTATACATCCTAAATTTTCAATCATTAATATGGGAAGAGACAACCAAAGTCTTGCTGTAAAATAAAAACAAATGAATCCAACAATGATACCAACAAAAATGAGTAATAAAATAGTCATTACTAAAGAGGGCAGCTGACTGATCAACTGAGGATTTGGGGTGATTTGATTATCATAAGGTATTGTTGCCATTCCTGTTATTCCTGCTAAAGGTAAAATAAAACTTCCAGTTGTTTTAGCAAATGTGGAAAATAAAGGTAAAAATTGAAAAAATATAAAATAAAAAATTGCCCCGAGTATAATTAAAACTGGAATTAACATCGGTAAAACCTGGATTATTGTGACAGCTATTATTTTATGAACTTTTTTTAAACTTTCTTCAAAAATCTCAAGAATACTAATTTTTTCATTTTTAAAAGCTCTTTTAACTATTAGAGAATAACCCCCTCCTTGAGCAAATCCGAAGATGATTGAAATTATTATGCCAATGATAAGAAGAATTAAAAATGAAAAGCTTGATGTTATATCAGTTGGGACTCTTACTGTAAAAATACCTAGCAAAATTATTCCAAAACTTAAACCGAAAAACAGAAGGAAAAACAATTGATAAAGAAACAATTTTAAAAAGTACTTGCTCCAGAAATTGAATGCATCTGAAAATGTTTCAGCAAATAAACTCATTATCTCTACTTAAAATTTTTATTTTTTTACTTAAATTTTAAACCCAAACTTACCCCTTAAAGGAAGAAAAATTACTGGCCCTAAATTTTTCTTTTTTATTTCCTCCTTTGTTTTTTCTATTAAAATTAAATCTTGGCCACCTGAAATCCCACCAACTGGAGAAATTAGTCTTCCTCCAATTTTAAGCTGATCAATTAAAATTTTTGGGATTTCTGGCGCAGCAGCAGTAATAATTATTGCATCATACGGAGCTTCTTTTTTATATCCCTTTGAACCATCACCACAAATTACTTTCACATCCTTGTACCCAGCCTTCTTCAAATTATTTTTCGCGAATTCAGCAACCTCAGGGTTAATTTCAATAGTAATGACTTTACCTTTTTCCCCAACAATTTCTCTTATTAACGCAGCACCATATCCTGAGCCAGAGCCAATTTCCAAAACTTTTTCTCCAGGTTTAAGCTTAACAGCTTCGAGCATGATAGCATACATATGAGGAGCAGATATAGTTGAAGTACCAACTATTGGTAAAGGACTATCTATCCATGCATCTTTCCTATACTCAGGGAGTACAAATAATTCTCTTTTAACTTTAAGCATAGCCCTTTTTACTTCTGGGCTTTTTAATCTACCAGTAGCTTCTAAATAAGAAATTACTTCTCTCTTCTCTTTTTCTAGCTTTTCCATCAATTTTTATTTGAATTAAAAAGAATTTGAATTTAATGAGAAGTCTAGAAAAAACTGTAGAAGATATAAAAAGAGTTAAAGTTCAGGGTGCAAAGGAAATTGCAATTTATGCTTTAAAATTTTTAAAAAACTTTTGTAGGAAAAATGGATTTAAACTAAAGTTTGAAGTTGCTGCTAGAGTATTAGAAGAGGCAAGACCTACTGCAGTAGTTTTGCACAATTGCTTAGAAATTTTAAAAAAGAGAAGAAGGTTAAGGACTATAGACCAACTAATAAAAAAGCTTGAATCTTCTACCAAAAAAATTGCAAAAGTAGGTAGCAAGGTTATAAAAGATAACAGTAAAATTATGACCTATTGTCATTCTAGCGAGGCATTAGCGGTAATCGCCAAAGCAAAAAGAATGAATAAAAAATTTTCAGTCATCGCTTGTATAACAGAGCCACTAGAACAAGGGGTAAAAACTGCAAAAGAATTAACTTCTCTTAAAATTCCAGTAACTTTGATAACGGATAATGCGATTGGTTTTTTTATTAAAGAGGTTGATTGTGTAATAGTAGGATGTGATGCAATTAGAAAAGAGGGTATAATTAATAAAATCGGTACTTATTTGCTTGCTATTTCTGCAAAGGAAAACAAAAAACCGTTTTATGTAGTTGGAAGTACTATGAAATTTGACAGAAGAAAAAAATTAATAATAGAAGAAAGACCTCCAGAAGAGGTTGAAAGAAAAATAACACAAAGAATAAACAGAAAGAAAATAAAAATTAGGAATGTAGCTTTTGACTTAACCCCTTGGAAGTATGTAACGAGGGTAATAACCGAAAAAGGTATTTTGAAACCGAGGGAAGTTTTGAGGTTATTAAAATGAAATATGAAGATTATGTTGACTTAGAGTATAAGCCAGGAAAGAATGATTTAATTTGTGAATTTTATCTCGAGCCATATGGAAATATGAAAAGAGCTGCTGGTGCAGTTGCTGCTGAAAGTAGTATAGGAACCTGGACAGAAACTACAACAACAAAACCCTATATAGAAAGACTTGCTGCAAGGGTTTTCGAAATAAAAGGGAAGAAAATTAAAATTGCTTATCCATGTGATTTATTCGAACCAAGAAATATGCCTAATATTCTCAGCAGCATCGCTGGAAATATTTTTGGAATGAAGGAAATTAAAAACTTAAAGTTACTCGACATTCATTTCCCAGAAAAAATTCTGAAGAGTTTTAAAGGTCCAAAATTTGGAATAGAAGGAATCAGAAAGCTATTGAAAATTAAAAAAAGACCTTTAATAGGAACGATAATTAAACCAAAGCTTGGTTTGAAAACAAAAGATCATGCTAAAGTTGCTTATGAAGCTTGGATTGGGGGTTGTGATACAGTAAAGGATGATGAAAATTTAGCATCGCAAAGTTTTAACATGTTTGAAAAAAGATTGAAAGAAACCTTAAAATATAAAAGACTTGCAGAAAAAGAAACTGGAGAAAAAAAAGTTTATTTAATAAACGTTACTGCTGAGACAGAAGAAATGATAAGAAGAGCAAAACTTGTTGAAAAATATAAGAATGAATATGTAATGGTTGATATTATCACACTAGGATGGGCAGCTCTTCAAACTTTAAGGAATAAAAATTTTGACTTGGTTTTGCACGCTCACCGTGCAGGCCATGCAGCTTTCACTAAAAATCCTAAGCATGGTATTGCAATGAAAGTTATTGCAAAAATTGCAAGGATAATTGGAGTTGACCAATTGCATGTAGGAACAGGAGTTGGAAAGATGTTTGAAAGTAAAGAGGATGTTTTGGAAAACTGTTCTGCACTTAAAGAAAAAATGTGGAAGTTTAAAAAAGTAATGCCAGTTGCTTCTGGTGGTTTGCACCCTGCTCATGTCCCAGAATTGCTTAAAATTTTTGGAAAAGATGTGGTAATTCAGGCTGGTGGAGGAATTCATGGTCATCCTTTAGGTGTGAAAGCTGGTGCAAAAGCTTTTAGACAAGCTTTAGAAGCAAGTTTGCAAAATATTAATTTAAATGAATATGCAAAAAAACATAAAGAGCTTAAAATTGCTCTAGAAAAGTGGTTTAAATGAGAGCAGTACCAATCTTACTTGTTTTAGTTGCAATTTTTCTTTTATATTTTTCCTCTAAAGAAGGAAAATGTTATACTAATTCAGATTGTTCCTGGCAAATAACTAATTGTTGCCCT
>CAZRMN010000009.1:4135-21486 GCA_964601215.1 uncultured archaeon | reverse complement strand
AAAGAGAAACATCAAAATCTAAAGAATTTAACTCAACTGAAGCAGCAATTTCAGCGAAAGACAAAGGATCTTTGCAACTTTCAAAATTTTTCTTCAGTTCTTCTAAAAAGTTTTGCCTCAGATTTGGGTCTGTTTTTAAATCGCTCGCACTAATTCCCATATCGGTTAATGTTTTGTTAAAAGAAAAGTTTAAAGCTTGCAAAGCATTTAGTTTTGCAAATTCTATTGCGTTAATAATTCTATAAGCTTTTGAAACTTCACTCGAAACTTGACATTCTCTATTTAAATTACTTGCTAAGATAAAATCAACTGCAACAAATACTATTATTATTACTATGAATGCGGCCAAAAACTTAACGTATCCTTTCATTTTTTCACCTTAAAACCATAAACACGCTGGCCCTTTCAAGATTAGGCAAGGTTAAAGTTGTTGTAGCAGAATAAACTCCTTGACCAAATTCCCAGAAGGTTAGCATACTTTCTACTGCACAAGGATCAAAACTTTCAATTTTAACAGGATAGCCAAACTCCATTTTTTTCCCATTTTTTTCTATTTTAAGATAATAATCCTTATCTGGAGCCATTAGTTTAATCTTTGAATTTATCACTTCTTTTAAATCTATAGTTTCGCCATTTATTTTCAAGCTTTGCGTATCGTAATAAAAACCATAAGCTAAAAGTTCTTGGACTTGTTTGCCTGTTTTATTTTCTGTAGATGCTAAAAGAGTAAATAAAGCATGGTCAGCAGTTAATGGTGTATGCTCAGGTTTTAAAACAACTTTTACTGTAATGGGAGCATGAAGTAACCCACCAGTCCAGCCAGAAATCGTTTGCCAACCCCAAAGAAAGTTTGGAAGAACCATAAGAATTATGAAGCATGTTACTACTACTATTGCAAAAAGGATAACATTTGCTACCAAGGTTCCTTTAGGAATATGTACCTACCTCCATTCTTCCCACAGACAGTTTGTTAGGGTATTTTATGAGAACCGGATAGGACAAACTTTCTTCAAGCTTGCTCATTAATGGTTTATTTCCAATAACCCAAGTATTTTCTGAATCTATAATTTCAACATAGAAATTTTTTGGGTAGGAGATTTGGCAAAAGGGGTTAGCGTCCAGTTTACTTTTATCAAAAACACCTCTCCACACATTTCCATTTTCTTCGTACACTAAACACTCATGATTTAAAATATTTTCAATTAAATCTATGAGCTCTCTATAATTTTCTCTAGATTCATAAGTAACTTGATACTGCATAACTCCTAGCAAACAACCTAAAATAGTCATCGTTAACAAAAGAAAAGCAATAGCTTTAAGCATCACTTCAGTTGAAATTGATATTTGACCTTTTATTGAAACGATATTTCATCACCTATTTTTTCAGAATATATAGAAATGCCATTTTCGTTACATTCTTTATCTAATTTTTTTACGATTATATAATCTGGTTTTATTATAGGGTAAGTTGTACTCGTAGTTTTTTTAATTACATATTTCCCACCCGCTTGTTCTATTTTTGCACCGCTAGGAATAGTCACTTTTACTTCATCTTGAGAAATGTTTACTGTACACTTTGTCAAATAACTTACATGATAATGGAAATAAAAATTACCTGAAAAGCTGCTTGTAGCTGAGATCAAAGAACTCAACCTTTGAGCTTGTGCTTTAGTATCGTAAAAACTCCAGCTTTTTGCAATACCAATTCCACCCCAAAGTACTGCATAGACTAAAAGTATAGCAAGAATTAAACCTCCGATGAAAAGTATGAAATAAGTTGTGAATAAAGAGCCTTTTACCAACTACATTCACCAGTTCCCAAAATTGATTCAGGAATGTATGGATAATTTATTATAGCATCTCTTGTAACATCTAAAAACAATCTTACACCATTTCCTAAAAATCCGCATAATGTTTTAACATTGCTTGGTGCAATACCTAGAGTTAAACATTGGATAATATCAATAATTCCTATACCACCCTGAGCTCCCAAAAGCACATTACAAAGTATAGCTACAGCACAGTCAGCAAACCATGAACCAGCTTCCATACTTACATAATAGTTCACAACTCCTTCTGTTGCATAGCAATAATTTGGCACATCTTTAAATTCTTCTGGTTTTGAATCTTGATTACAGATTATTGGTTTTATATAAAGTGTGTCACCACTTGTATAAAGGTATAAATTAGCGAAACAAGGACTAACTAAATAAAACCTTGGGTTTGAAGCAACTAAGGAATTTCTTTCGAGTTTAATATTAGTAATTCCCTTATTTTTGCAACTTTTGGGAAGTGGTTGTCTTATTACATAGTAACCTTCTTGTAAACAAATTTCTCCCTTCCCACAATAAGTACCTGTTGTTGTATAATAAGAAATTTGTTTATCCCAATAAGTTCCACCGGCTATTGTATACATATCTTGAAATCTCAACCATATGTAACCATAAGGAGCTAGTTTCTCTTTAAGTTGTTCGGTGAATAGAAATCTTGTTCCTTTTTTTGCATAATGTAAATAAACTGCTTCCTTTGGATTATTAGGTATATCTTTCAAGTAATCCTGCAAGGCTTTAGCTAATGTTTGGTCATCAGACAAACCGTATTTTTCTACAACTTCTAAAAGTTTGGAATCTTTTGGAAGTAACAGTACACTTCCATCATCAGCCATACTCCTTATTTTTTCAGCTAACTCTCTCAAATATTTTTGAGCGTCAACTTTTGACCAAACACCTGTATCTAAACCCTGCGCATTGATAGTTTTTACAATTTCCCAGGCCAATTCTTCATCATTAGCTATATAATCTATTTGATTTGCAAAATTGTGTAATCCTTTTCCTGCTATTGCTTCATCTCCAAAAACATTTCCGATTGATGCTTTAAGAGAATTAAACCTTTCCGAAAATCCTTCTTTAATTTTCTTAATAAAACTATCCTCATCTATTTCTATTCCTTGGTCAGTAAACCTAAAAGATCCGAGCATTTCAGGTTCTCCACGCTCTTTTGCAATCATAAATAGAGCATCTTTTACTTCATCATCTTCCACATAATATTTGTTACCAATTTTTTTGATTTTTCCTCTTGTTACTAGATCATCCCATACACTTTCTGCATCATCACTAGTTTCTTCCATCACTGTAAGAATTTCGTCCTTAAGTTGTAGAATTCTCGAATTTTTGGCATTTTCTATTCTTTTAGAAATAACTTTTGGTATTATATAGCTGGTAGATCTTAATACTGGATAAACCCAGACAGAATAATAAGCACATTCTCCTAAACTTAAATCAGTAAGTGCGAAACAAGCAAATGTAGCAGCAGCCGTTGTTTCCGCAAAATGCTTTGCTTCAGTTATAATAACTTTACCACCTTTATAAACTATTTTACCAGCTTTCATAGCTTTGCTAATTTTTTCAGATTCAACTAAAGCATTTTTAATTCTTCCCCCTACTTTTTCTAAAGAGCCTTTTAATTTTCCAAAACCAGGACTTATTCCTAAAAATGCTGTATCAATTGCAAGAGTCATCATCATGTTAGTGGACCAAGGTGTGTCTTCTGACCAAGGAATTATTAAACCAGAAATTGGATCCTGAACTTTTACACCATTTATATAAGTTTCCCACATAGACCATTGATAAGAAGGAAATTCTTCATAATAAACATAAAAATATGGGTCAGAACCAATGTTAGCTCCAGAAATTCCAAGAGTTTGTTGTACTAACCCCTTAATTCCAGCATTTTGCGGAAGCATAAAGCTTGTAGACGATTCCCCATTTTCACATGCTACTTCTATAGCATGATACAATTTTGCATAATTCTGCTCAGCAATTCTTTCATAGTAATTCCTGTAAAGAAATATCATTATAGCAAAACCTATACAAACAGCTATGATTAAACCTGCTAAAAATTTTAGCATTTGTGCGCTAATTGTTAAACCCTTCATTAACAACCACAGGATTTTTTAAATTCTTCTTCTAAACAATCTCCAGTTGAATCAGTTAAACCGATTGCTTTGCATATGTTTATTAAGTTACAAGGACCAACATAAATTGATTCCAATGGTTTGTCACAACCTTCGTTTTTAAGTTTTATACAAGCAGTTGCATAATACATATCACATTTAGTAGATGGTTGAAATAAATAAAGATACAGAATTATAGCCACTAGGCAAATCAAAGCAACTATTACCACAACCATCAAGTTTACAGGTAAACTAATTCCTTTCATTTTTCTCCCTTTATTAACTTCCAGAAAAGTTCACCAATTCTTTGTACATAATCCTGACCTAAAGTCAAAAAAATAACAGCAACTAATAAAATAATTACAAAGGCAACTACAACAACTATTACTTTAAAGCTTAAAGCAGCTTTTTTCATTTTATTTCCCAAAAGCTTGGCAAATGAATAACTACTATTGCAATAACCGCAAGTATTACAATCGCAATTATTATACCAATTATGAACCATAGCAAATCCTCATCCATTTTTAACACTGTTAGGATTCTGAACTACAACCTTCTGCATCTGGATGAATCAAACAATTTATGTATTTGCTAACATTCCATAAATTTTCCAAAGCTTCTGCCCCAAAACCTTTTACCCAACCTGCAAACACAGCAATTATTAGCAGAACTATTGCTGCAACTACTACTGCAACAATTACTTTCATCGGTAGTTCCATAATTATTATTTAACTTTTAATTAAGTAAAAATTAACCTATATGGAAAAAATCGCAAACTCTTACTATTGGGCTATTTTCACCAAAAACATTTGAAAAAATGTTTTTACATAAAGTTGCTGCACCTTCAGCTAAATTAGATCCAGAAACAATTGCAAAAATAAAAATAGAAATTATAACAATTGCAATAACTCCAGCTAGAATTCCTACTACTATTTTCCAGTTTAGCTCAACTACTGCTTTCACTCTCATCGCCTGGAGTAATCTTTTTCCATATGTTCAGTAAATCTTCAATTTTAAAATTCGTTACAAGGTCGATTAGTTCGTCTGAAAGCCCTGCAGTGAAAAGGAATATTATGATAAAAGCAACTAATCCAGCTATTATTATGAGAACGATTTTCCAATTAAGTTCGATTACTCCTTTCATTCCATCGCCTCTGGGCATTGCTCAAAAATATCACATATTTTTAAAGCTTCTGCTCCATAACCCAAAAACTGAAGTTTGCTTATTAATAGCAAGCATCCTTCCCTTGCACCTGCGCTTAAAGCACAGGTGTTTACCATTCCAAACAAAAAAAGCATTACAACTATAAAAAGAATTAGACCTGAGACTATGAAAACTAAAATTTTCCAGTTTAACTCAATTACACCTTTCATATAGGTTCAATCCTCAGAGGAATTATTCCTAAATAAAAAACTGCAATCCAAACAAATATTAAAACTATTGCTAAACCTATGATTATCCAAATTAACGTTTGTATATGGCTTTCTATGACTCCTTTCATGGGCTACTCCCTAATAATATAACTTTTAAAATATCGCCAAAAGTATAGTAAGTTGCAAAAAGAGTTATAGTATAAACTATTGTCGAGAAAATCACAAGTTTACCCATTAAGTTCAATTCACCTATTTTATCTTCCCCATTTTCTATCCCATTAACAAACATGCCTAAAAGAAGTGAAGTTTCTATTACATAGATTCCTAAGATTAGTTGAAAAATGTCAGGAGAAATTCCCACTCCACCTTTCCAAAGTTTTAGCATAAAGCTTGCAGATGCTGGAACTTCTATTTCTCCCATTCCAGCAAATTGTAAAGAGAGTAAAGCTAAAATATTAATGACTATAATTGCCATTGCAACAGTAATTCCAGCAACTAAGGGAGCTAAGAAAAAACCTAAAAACTTCATGCTTGTTGCAGTCTCGCTAAGAATTTCTTGAATTTGTTCCTCAACTTGGTGCATCCCCTTTAAATATCTAGAAATTGTTAACGCGCTAGTTGCAACAGCTTGGTATCCTTTTCTAGAAGCATCGACTATTATTTTCATTATCGAATGAATAAGTTCGGAAGGATAATATTTAATGGCTCCAAACTTTTCATCAAAAACAGATCGTTCAAAAGTCATTCCAAGCATCCTCACATTTCTCAAAATTTTTTCATAAAAGGAAGAAATTTCCAAATTCTTCAAGTTTTGTTTGGACTTTTCTAGAGCTGTTTCTATAGAGTGACCAGTAGTTATCTGATGCCCCAACTGAAACAAAGCTTCTCTGAATTCCCTTTCCAGTTTTTTTACTTTTTCTCTCAACTTCAGCTTTTTATGGGTTACTAAATAGCATGCTATACCAATGGAAATTCCAATACCCCAAATTATCATAGAAGAGTAAAGAGTTGGTGTGAATATGTTTGTTATTATATCTCTTTCACATTCTTCTCTTGTGAGTTCTAAACCAACTGGCTTTGAAGCATTCCATCCATAACTTTGCCATTCTCTACACATCAAAGAAAGCCTTTGGTACTCGTACAAAGGAGGAACACTAAACAAAAGGAAACCCATAAGAATTGGGAAAATTATTGCTAACATAGAAATTTCAATTTTCCTTTTTCCTATTTCTATTAAAATACTCGATGCTTTACCTTTTATTTGCGGTTGAGAAACTGTTGGTGGTTTTCTTTCAAGAGTTTGATTCATTATCCAATAAAGGAATAAAGGTAAAACCAAATCATAACCCAAAACTAAAAACCAAATATTAAAAACTCCTTGTAAAAATATCATCACTATCGGCACGATAATTAGGCTTATAACTGGAAGAATTATTCCCAACGAATAAATTAACATTACTGGCATTCTCAGACTTAAAGCATAGTGTTTCATCCTTTCTACTGTACCTTCAAGCAAAACATCTATTGCTTCATCTATCAAAGCTATTCTTTGGTTTGGTGGCTGGGCTACAGAACTTTGCAAAAGTTTTACTGTTTCAACGAATTCTTCATTCTCTTTACCCCATTTTTGCAAAAACTCTTCTATTGCTACGTCAATCGAGTAATACTTTCCAGTTTGAATATCCCAGATGATTTTCTTCAAATCTAAAGCTATAACTCCACGAGAATTTTCAGCAGCAAATTTTATCGCATTTTCCATGTTTGGTGTTTCCCTTAAAGCTACTGCCATGTAAAGTGTTGCTAAAATCATTTCAGTAGAAGCTCTAGCTCTTATTACTTTAACTTTTAGAAAAGGATAGTTGTACAAATAATAAATAAAAAATAAGAGAAGGAAAAAAGCAGCAATTACTGTTGCAGCATTAAGCAAACCTAGGAGTAAAGGAATTATTAAAGCTGGCAAAGAGATTAAAAAAATTACTGTAACTAAAGAAACAGGTCCAGAAGGAGAAATGTTCATGTAGCAAAACTTGATAGCAGATTCAAACCTTTTTTCTGTAGCTTCGCTCGTTCTTACCCTTAAAATCTTTTCAGCAAAGTTGCAAGCCTTTTCATAAGGAGTAAGTTCTTTTCTCGCAGTTTTTAAAAATTCTCTGTACTCTTTTGAAATTACCATTTATTTCAGCCTCGATTTAAACCATTCTAACCATTTATCAAAAATAAGCTTAGAATCTAAACTTCCAACTTCTTTTCTCACTTCTTCTGAAATTAGATGAAACATATCATTGCTGTCACAAACCATTTCAGCTTCAAGAATTTCTGGTTTGTTCAATTTTTCAGCATACTCTACCATAGTCTGCTTAATTTTTGCTCTCAACAAAATATTATCCCAAACAGCATCCCAGTTTCCGTGCCACTCCCTTACACGCTTAGCAATTTCATTCAAAACATGAGATTCACCGTTTATCAAAGTTTCAGTTGGTTTAAGTCTATCTTCTTTAGCAGAATATTCCATTAAAGTTACGAAGCCACCTTCATCGTAAGGGTCTTCTTTCCAATGTTTTCTTACTTCTGTTAGTTCAACAACTCTTCTGAATCGATGCAGCCCATCTGGCGAACGAAGCATATTGCAAATTGTAATCAAATCTATTGCTTTAAAACTAGTTGGTGCAACTCCCAAGTCATGCACTACTCTATCAAAAACTCCGTAAGGACTTTCTCCATGAATAGTACCGGCAACAACATTAGCCAAAGCACCTATACGCATGGCCTCGAACAAAACAGTACTTTCTATACTTCTTACTTCTCCTACTATTAAGCAAGAGTCGCCCAAACGCAAAGCAGTTCTTAAGGCTTCATCTGCTGGTAGCTCAGTTTCAACTCTTGTAATTACTGATCGAGACTTTAACCTTTCTATATTATAACCGAGTTGCCTCATTTTTGCTACTGGTAGCTCTAAAGTATCTTCTTGTATGATTAACCTAAACCTTCTCATTATTTCTAGCAAAGTTGCAGAGAGCAAGGAAGTTTTACCCGAGCTTCTTCCTCCTGCAATTAGTAATGCTCTTCCCCCGTCTACAATAAAACTCATTAGTCCAGCATACAAGGGGTCGAACATTCTTACCTTTAAAAACAAGGGATAAGTCCAGGGTCTTTCTCTGTGACGCCTAAAAGCAAAAGCTAAACCCTCTGGAGAAAGTGTCCTAGTAATTGCAGCAACTCTTGCTCTCCCTCCTGGAACTTGTAGTTCTGTATCTAAAACTGGATTTGCTTCATCTAAAGGGCGACCAGAATAAAGTCTAAAGCGTGTGGCCCAAGCTTCTGCATCTTCCTTAGTAGGAATCAAGTTTGTTTCACATTCTTCAAAATCAGAATGGTAAATGAATATGGGAGTTAGACCTACAGGAGAATTTATGTAAATATCCTGAATTTTTTCATCCGCCAAAAGGAGTTCAAGAACTCCAAAACCTGCAGTATACCTTACTAGAAGATTTGCTAATTCTTCTATTTCGCTTGCACTTAAATTAACTCCAAAATTTCTTGCTAACTCTGTAACCAGATCTTTTCCGATATTAAAAAATAACTCTCTTGCTTTTTCAGGTTCTGTCAGTTCTGTTTCAGTCGGTTTGTGAGCTGCCAAGTATCTTCTTGCATTATCTAAAATCAAATACTTTTCTTCACTAAGTTTGAATTCAGGAGGAGTTATATGATACAAAAATCTAACCTTTCCTGGAACTCTTAAAATCTCCACTAGTATGTTTTTGTTAATATAGTATTTGTCAACAACTGTAGCATTTTTGGGAGGAGTGAGCATGAAACGAGTAAGCATAAAGTTTGGTCTAACTATAGGATGAAAAATTTCCCTGTAAATTCTCCTATCTCCAGGCTTATACTTTTCCATGTAAGGTTTGGCAAGCTGAATTAACTTGCAAGCTGAAAGAATTTTTTGAATTGGGATTAACGCATGCTCTAAATAATGTGAAAAGCATTTCTTGAGCTGAGGTGGAGCTTTTTCCAGGTTTATTTTAGCTCTTGTTATAAGTTTGTTAATTCTATAGTATGCTCCTATGGGGTCTTTTCTTAGAACTTCTAAAACAAGAAACTGAAGTTCTGCAAGTCTTCTCGAATAATATCGCTCACATCCTCTTGGACCTAAATTACTTAACCTTAAAATTCTGTCCTCGTTAACAATTCTGTTATAAGCTCTTGCGATTTCAGCTAAAAGCTTAACTTGTTCAAAATCATATTCATTTTCTCTGGTTTCAGCAAGTATTATTCTTTCAACATTTTTAACTTCCAAAAGTTTGTCTATAGTTTTGGCCATACAAGCTTCGAAATCTTCTATGTTCGAGCCAAAAACACAGCCTAAGCAATTTACCCTAAGCGTACCGTCCTTAATTTCATAATCACAAACCATGCTATCTTATTAATTTATTTGTTTTATTTCACAAATTCTTTATTAATGGCAGCTCCGAAAAAACCTTCGAGGGTAAGAGGTGTAATAAACGAAATTGTTAGAAGACTTAACGAGGATGTAAGAAGGATTAGAGATTTGGAAACGAGAATGGATAGAATGGATTCTACCATTTCAACTTTGGAAGAAACAGTCCTTAATCAACTTAACGACTTAAAAATCGATTTTGAAAAAGTAGTGAACAAAATTAATTCAGTTGCCGAAAGACTTAGTCAAATTGAAAATGAAATTGTAAGATTAAACAAAGAATTGAGTAAAGCTGCTACTAAAGCAGATGTTAAGAAAATAGAAACTTATGTTGAAATTTTGAATCCTATAACTTCAAAGTTTGTTACAAGAGAGGAACTAGAAAGGTTGCTAGAGGAAAAGAAAAAGATTTAGTTTTAAAATACAAAAACATAATTATTAATAGTGAGCTAAATGCTTTTTTTCAAGAAAAAGAAAAAGGTTGAAACACCAGCCGAAGGTAAGGGTTTTGTTCCTGTTGATAGGGTTAAAGAGCTTCAGGCTAAAGGATTTACTGAAATAGAAATTATTGACATGCTTAGAAGAGAAGGATTTTCTCCTAAAGAAATAGATCAAGCGTTAATAGACGCTTTGAAAAAGGGAGTATCGGCTAAACCAAAAACTCAAGAAAAACCACCAGAGTTACCAACTCTAGAAGAACTTACACCTCCAAAAAAAGAATTATCAGAGCCACCAAAGCCAAGCATTCCTCAACCAGTTCAAACTCCAGCACCAAAACCACCACCAGTTCCTCAATCTAAAGAAGTTGCACCTCCACAGCCAACTTTACCTCCAGTTCAAGCACCACCAGCTCCTGCACCTGCTATCCCAGAGCAATCTCTACCAGAAGAGTACTATTATCCAGAATCTTATACTACAGAAGAGTACATTGATTATATAGTTAAGGAAAAAACCAGTGAAATTAACGAAAAGCTTAACGAGTTTATGCTTAAATATAAAGAATTGAGTTCTAAGATTAACGAACTAAACGAAAGACTAGCAGAAATTTCTAAGTCAAAAGGTACTGAGCAAGAATTGATTTCTACTAAAATAGATTCTTTCAAGGAAATGATGAACGATATTGATACTAGACTTCAGAGTTTGGAAAAGGCTTTTAAGGAAACTTTACCAGCTTTGATAGAAGGAGTAAGAGCTCTAAGCGAAATTGTTCAAAGAATGAAAAAAGAGGCTTAATAATATTCTAAAATTTCTATTCGTGCTAACTCGTCAAGAACATTTTTTCTGCCATCTCTCAGAATTTTTATTTTTGCTTGTAGATTATTAATATATAAATTTGGGTTAGGGTTAGCTTGTTGTGTTTGTGTTTGTGCTTGTTGTTGTGTTTGTTGAGGTCCTTTTAACACAAACAAAGCATCCATTTCATAAGTAGCTAGTTTTTCGTAAAGATTAGCCGCACTTTTTTTTAGTTTATTTAAGTGTCTTTTTCTTATCAAACCCATTGTTACCACTAATAGGTAATATTAATAGAAAAATATTTAAAGTTTTAGGAGTGATGATATCTAGCAAGTCTTATCTTTTCTCTTACATTTTCGAGTTGACTTTTTACTTCTCTTATCTGTCTTTCTATTTTGCCCATTTTTTCGTGTGCATGAGGATCTGCTGGGTCAATCGTAGAAAGTTGATGATAAAGGTCTGCCAATCTTTTGGAGAGTATTTCTTCATCTTTTTCCATATGTCTAATCGATTCTTTGTATGCTTTATAAGTTGCAGCTATTCCTGCATGCTTATGCAAGAAACCTTTTGCATATAAGTATGAACCACCAAAAAACATAGCAAGAAATATTATATAACCAAACATTCCTGCAAAACCTAGAGTTATTCCAACAATAGTTACAAAAATTCTGCTTGGCAAAGTCATGAAAGCCATGGCAAAAGCCAAAACCCAGTTTATATAGCTTGTAGTTGGAAAAATCCTTAAACTTTTGAGCAAGCCTAGAAGAATTGCGTATAAAGCAATAAAAGGTATCATGAATTTAAAGAGGAATTCTCTAGGTTGAGTCCATTCTTGAGGTAAACCTAAAATTTCTGTCCATAAGTATTCAGGACTCCAGAATTCTTGAGCATAAACAGGAGTAGCTAAAAGAAAAAAAGTAAGTAGAAATACCAAAGCCTGAGTTTTTTTGTTCATTATTACCAAATAAAAATTTCTTTTCTAAAAATTTAAAATAAGTAGTATTTTAAATATTTTATTTATTTACTTTTTTTCATGTCTGTTGTTGTTGAAAAACTTTCAAAAATGTTTGAAGATATTTTTCAAAGGAGCGATATAAGTGTTAACAAACCTACTGCATACGATTTAGCCTTTGTCCATGATATAATAAAAGCTGAAGTAAGACCTCTCCTCCCTAGTTTTGGATTAAAAGATGTAAGATGGTTTTATGATAAAAAAGGAAAAGTCCATTTCATTGATTTGAAACCTGAAAACGAAATCTACATAACCACATATTACGTGGACGAAAAATATGCCGAACATTTTAAAAGATTGAGGAAAAAAGGCTATAAAGTCCTTATTTATCCTTGGAGTTTTTTCGTACAACTAGGAAAAGAAATAGCAAAAGTAAAAGTGGAATTTGCTGAAAAAGGTATAGAAATAGATGTGTATAAAAGCCTAGGAATTAGTTCAAGTTATAAAAATGGAGAAACACCAACTAGAAAGGAAACAAAAAAAGAATTGGAAAAGGACTTAAACAGGATAGCTTCTTTTGGGATTACGAGAAAAAAACCATTCATTCTTGAAAGAAAAATTAAAGAAACTGTAGAGATTGCAAAAGAAAGACCGGAAAGCTTTTCAGATGATTACTTAAAAGCTTTAACTACCACTTTACTTTGTGTTACCGATGGGATTTTGGTTTCTGTGGATTACTTGGGAAAGGAAAATGATTTGAAAGAAATTGTTAACGATTTAGCGAAGTTGTGTAAAATTAGATGTAAATAATTATCGTCTTCTGATTGTTTTACCAAGTATAGCTCTTTCTAAATCAAGTGTTTGTTTTATAGCTCTATGTAGTTTGCCTTCATTAAATAATTTTTCAGTCTCCTCTATTTTCTTGAAATATTTATCTTTAATCAAAGGGTCGATAGGAAGAGATTGACACATTTCATTCCATTTTCTTTTAATCTCTTGTAATTTACTATATGCTCTCTCTGCGCTTATTATCTCTTCCTCTGCTCCTGTAATTCCTTTTTTTGCCTTTCTGTACAGTTTCATGAACGTTGACATAGAGCTAAGGATAAAAATTGCTATAAAAAGCGTAAAAGCATAATTGCCTAACATTACTAAAGTTACTGCAACAGCTGCAGCAAAGACTCCAGAATAAACCATCATTAATCCAGCACCAATGGGTATTGCAAGCGAAGCAATGCGACTTGATGCTTTTAAGGTGTCAGGAATAAACAAGTATACTATAGCCACTAAAGTGATAAAAGGAACAATCGTATAGGGAATAATATATTGCGGATTTAAGAATGGTTCAGGAAAACCTAGAGTCATGAGAGCACCACAAATTACTGGTCCAAATCCACATTTCGCATTTCCTAGTTTTTCGTTGATTATCATTAGAGCTTGGCTCGAATAGAATATTGTTGCAATAACCAAATATACAACAACAAATGCTGCGATAAGAGCTCTTGTCACATCCCATGCATTTACCATTAAACCACTAATAAATTATTAGGTTTTTAAATATTTTAATCATTTCAAAAATCTCTAAAAGTTTTAAATTCTTTTCTTCTATTAGTTTAATTGATGGCTTTAGAAGATATCAAAAGTGCTATAGATGATTTTAAGGATCAACTTTTTCTTCTTCAGTCTGGATACGACAAAAAAGAAGACTTACAAGAGGCTTACGGAAGCTTTAATACTTTAATAGGTTTTTTGCCTCAGCTTAAGAACACGAACGAATATTCGAGTGTAAATAAAGCTTTTAAAAGTTTACTTTCAGTGAAGGGGAAGATTTTAAAAGGAAAAAATTTGAAAAAACTGAATGAGTACGGTAATCTTCTAGTTGCAAAAGCAATACAAGAATATAGAAAAATAGAAGATATACACGAAAAAGCAAAAGAGAAATATCCGGAGGAAAAAGAAATAAAAGTAAAACCTATTTCAAAGTTTGGTAACTACTTAAATATTTTAAAAGGATTGTACATACAACTTTCTGCTCAGCTTGGATTAGAAAGACCTGCTATAGATTTGAAAAAAACTTTTGATGATGTAGTTTCGGGAGTTCGTGATTTAGTTCTTTCTCAGTATAAAGAAAAAGAAATTCCAGAAAAGGATTGGGAATTTATAAGAGCTACAGAAGATGTCCGTCGGGAATTAGAAAAAATTAAGGGTACAGAAAAGCCAGATGATGTCACTTTAGAATGCTTAAAAGAATATTGCTTAGAACTAGACAGGTTTATAGAAAGAAAGAGTAAGGAATTACTTTTTTAAAAGTTTAATTCCGGAAATCTTGAAACTGAAATTTTCCAAATTTTTTTCATGAGTGTTTTACATTTTTCTTGATCTTCTTCTTGAATTAAATCAAAAATCAAATTTTTAAACAAAGATGGACTGGAAATCAGCTTATATTTTTCTTTTAATTCAACAATTTCTATTAAAATTTTACAAAATTCTCTCTTATTTTTTGGAACAGAAAGGTCGATTTTCTTTATTTTGTTGGATAATTCGATAATACGCTTAAGTTCCCATTCTTCTAAGGAATGAATAGAAACCCAACCATATTCAAACTTATAAACTTCTTTTACTAATTCTTCAAGATTTTCTCTTGCTTGAGGGCAAAAAGCAAAAATGTCAAAAGGTAATGGCTGTGGTTTTCCTATTATTATGGAAGGATTAATTCCAGCTTTCATATAAGGAGCATTTAAAATTGGTTCATCCTCAAAAATGAAACAGCATCCATACTTATTTTGGATGTTTTTCTGGAGTAATTGTTCTTTTTTCTCATTCTTCCTAGAACCGAGAACAAGCTTAAGTTTTAAAAAATTTCCTTTTTTATCGAAAAAATATTCAGTTCCATAAATGTATTCGGTTGATATACCAATTTCTTTGCCAATTTTTTCTAAAGCCTTTCGAGGAGAACCAGAAATTATACTAAAAACATAACCTAACTCTTTCTGAAGTCTATAAACACAACTTTTAGCACCTCTTACCAAGGAAAATTTAAGAAATTCTTTTGCCACTTCTTCGCAAGCATTTTCAAATTCCTCTTTTTTAAGTTTACACTTTTTAAAAATTTTTGAAAATTCTTTTTCGGCTATTTCCACATCTTCAGGAGTTCTTATTTTTTTATCTATTTTTAAAATTTTCTCAAAATTTTTTCTTATTTTTGGATTTTCTTTTGCCATATTTTTGAATATTTCCATGTAAAGGTCTGGTGAATCCTTTCTGTTGAAAACACCATCAAAGTCAGAGATCGCCAATTTTGGGCAAAAATCTTGCGTTGGTTTACCAAGATAAGGATATTTCCCGATCAAAAAATAAAAATCTGTTTTTGGCAGGATTTTTGCGTTTAAATAACAGTTCAAAACTTCTTTTAAAAAATCAAGATTTTTCATTCAAGTTAATTTTAAGATCAAAATTATTAAAAATGCAGGGGGTGGGATTTGAACCCACGAAGGCACTAAGCCACAAGGTTTCTTCTCATCATTTATCAGAGCTCAATAAACTTGAGCCTTGCGCCTTTGACCAGACTTGGCTACCCCTGCATTAGTTAATTTTCTTGACAAGATTTTATAAAATTATTGTTATACGTATAACATAAAAAATAGAAAAAAATATTTTTTACCGAAGTTATTTTAAACTACTGTTTGAATTTCTCTTCTTAACTGTTCAACCTGGCTTTTCAAACTACTTAAAACATCGCTAAGCTCTTCCATTCCAGCAACTTCTTGTGGAAACTCTTCTTCAAATCCTGCAGGTCTTAGGAATTGTGAATCTAGAGAAATAAGCTTTTTCTCTATTTTTTCTATCGCCTTTTCTAAAACTTTGAAACTGTTGGCTTTAATTTTTTCCAACTCGTTCAAAACAACAAAAGTGTTTTTTACTGTTGCTATTGTAGTCCTAAGCTCAGCCATTAAATTCAAAATCTGCTTATACTTGTCGAGTTTAATGAATAAGGGAGCAAAAGCTGGTTTCTTCTCTTCTTTCTTTTCTTCTGGTTTTATTTCTGGTTTAGGCGTTGCAACTTCTTTTTTCTCTGGTACTTTTATTTCTGGTACTGGTTCAGGTGTTTTGGGTGAAAAGACTTCTGTAAAAGCTTTGTCTATTTCCTCTGCTGAAAAACCTTCTCTTCTTAGAATATCAATAATTTGGCCTTCTGGTACGTTATTAGAAATCAAAGCTTTTACTTTTTCTACAGGTACAAAACCTTTTCCCTCTTCAGCTTTTTTACCAAATATTGGCATTCAAATCAAATTATAATTTATTTGCCACAAATATAACTTTTTCTGAATGCGACCGCCGGGATTTGAACCCGGGTCTTCGCCGTTCTGCTAAGTTTGGCAGGGTTCCGCGAATTACTCTCGACGTCTTAGACCAATCCAGATTTGAATTGACTGGACTACGGTCGCTCAATAATTAAATCTTCTTCTTAGTTTTTTAAATTATTGTTTTCTGTTAAACATTTAAAACGAAGATTATAGCTTATAACTCAAATGATTACTTTCTCCTTCTTTCTTAACTTTCATATGTAAAGATGCCAAGATTTCAGGTAATAAGATGAAGCTGTTTTAATTTTTTTGGATGAGTGAAACCTATAATCTCTTTGAATTTTAATAAATTTTCTTTTGATATTGTAATGTACCAAGTGTTGTCTTTATTTGGACCAGTAATTTTTGCATGTATTTTTAACTCGCTTAGTAAATTCTTAATTTGTTTAAGACCTTTTAGGTTTGTCGATTTAATTCTGATTCTCTTATGCCCCTTAGTTTCTACAGTTGCTTCATCGTCGAAAAAAGCTTTTAACCACAATTTTTTGAATTTTTCATTTTTAACAAGTTTTTTGTCGATGAACCATTCTTTACTTTTTCTACAGCCTAATTTTTTAAGTTTTTCAAATAGCTTTTTATCTCTTACACGTATTTCATCTTTTCGTGTTTCGATGAAATTATTTGTAAGTTTTTCTAAAGCTCTTTTAAAATTTTTTAATAATAGAAGCTCTTTATTTGAGTATCCAATTTGCCATTCTTCATATATTACTTGTTTTCTGTTGTAATGTCTTACATCCCAAATGCTTCTATGTTTACTCATTTTGGTTATCCATCCATCACCACATATATGTGCATGGAGTTCAACAAACTCCTTTTTCATTTCATTACCTCGTATTTAATGATACCATATTTATTAACTTACAAGATTCTGCGAATTTTATTCTCAATATTTTAAATGGTTACTAACCAAAGATTCCACCAAAAGCCTCATTAGCTTTATTTTCCTCTTCTTTTATTTTTCTTATAAACTCCCCCCTTTCTTTATCTTTAACTTCTTCAGCTAATTCAACTGTATTTCCTTCTTCATCCTTTTCTTTA
>CAZRMN010000009.1:0-4035 GCA_964601215.1 uncultured archaeon | reverse complement strand
ATCTTTAACTTCTTCAGCTAATTCAACTGTATTTCCTTCTTCATCCTTTTCTTTAACAATTTCTAAAGCCTTTTTGCACTGCTCTTCTAACCCAGAAATATAAATATAATATCCTTCTCCCTTTCCATAATTTCTTGCATCCTTGAAAACTATACTAGCTTTCGACACTTCCTCGTCCTTAAGTAAAATATCCTTCACCTTCTGATAATTTTTTGGTTCTACAAACAACACTATTTCCATTTTCTTACCTCCTCTAAGTATTTCTTTATTGTTTTTTTAGTAAAGGAATCTATATTTAAATTTAAAGCCTTTTCTGGTGTTACCCACAAGTAGTCTTGTACTTCTTTTTTATTTATCTTCACTTTTGAAGATTTAGCTTTACAAATAAAGTCTATGAAAATAAAATGCTTGGGCAAAGAGAATTCCTTTGAATTGATAGCTTCCTGTAAGTTCAAGAATTTTATTGAATTTACTTCAATTCCAACCTCTTCTTTTACTTCCCTTTTAACCGCATCTTTTAATTTTTCTCCAAACTCTACATGACCTCCTGGAAGCGTATACCTGTTTCCCCATTTCCAGGATTTAATCAAAAAAATTTTCCCATTGTGAAAAATCAATGCACCGACACTTACCTCTGGTTGTTTTTCCATAAAGCCCCAGGTGGGACTCGAACCCACGACCTGCCGCTTTCTTGCTCAGCTATTACGAGGTTCAGCTATTACATCGGCTGCTCTACCAACTGAGCTACTGGGGCTTATCTATAATATTATGCTCGACCAATATAATATTAAAACCTTCTGGTGGTAAAATGCAAGAAGCTATGCTATGGCACAGAGAAAGGAATGGAATAAGGTGCGACCTATGCGCAAGAAGATGTTTTATTCCAAAAGGGAAAAAAGGTTTTTGTTTAGTTAGGATTAACAAGGATAATAAACTTTACACTCTTAACTACGGTAAGCTAGTAGCTGTAAACGTTGACCCTATAGAAAAAAAGCCACTTTTCCATTTCTACCCTGGTTCTAGAGCTTTATCCATAGCTTCAGCAGGCTGTAATTTTAGGTGCCAGTTTTGCTGCAACGCTGAGATAAGTCAAGCTTTGACTTTAGAAAAAACTGGTGAAGTTCCAGGAGAAGAGTACACTCCAGAGGAAATAATTAAACTGGCAGAAAAGAATAAATGCAGATCAATTAGTTACACCTATACTGAACCGACAATTTTCTATGAGTTTGCTTTTAAAACTGCTAAGCTTGCTCATAGAAGCAATATCATGAACACTTTTGTAACTAACGGTTACATAACTCCAGAAGCCTTAAAAAAGTTTAAGCGTTTAGATGCTGCAACTGTCGATTTTAAGGCTTCAGGCGATCCAGAATTCTACAAGAAGTTCATGTCGGTTCCAGATGTTTCACCAATCTACGAGACCTTAAAACAAATGAAAAAGCAAAGAATTTTTATTGAAATAACAAACCTCATAGTTCCTCAGGTTGGTGATAGCATAGAACAATGTAGAAAGCTTGCAGAATGGATAAACGAGGAATTAGGGTCAGATATCCCTTTCCATATATTGCAGTTTCACCCTAGCTATAATCTTTTAGAATTGCCCCCAACACCAGTTTCAACTCTAGAAAAATGTATAGAAGAAGCAAGAAGAGCTGGCCTGAGATATGTTTACATAGGAAACGTTCCAGGTCATCCTGACGAGAACACTTATTGCTATAACTGCAGAGAACCTTTAATTTTAAGAGAAGGGTTTTTTGTGAGAAAAATTAATTTGGTAAACAACAGATGCCCTAAGTGTGGTTTTAGGATTAATGTAATAACAGAATAGCAAAAGAATAAATTACTTCAATCTCATTTAATTTTTGTGAAAAAAATTACTATATTTTCATTCATTCTAACATTTCTCTGGTTTATTCCCATTACTTTTGCTCAAATCCAATTTTACGGTATTCAAATCAATCCAGATGAAAATGGAGAATGTGACGTAAAACTTGTTATAACCTTTGAAAAACCAGAAAAAATTTTAAGCTTTGATATAATAGGTAGAATAGAAAATCTAACTGCTTTTAGCTCCTCTGGTCCAATAAATTGTAATGTTGAAGTTAAAGGAATAAGTTCAGTAACCTGCGAGTTCAACTTGACCGAGAAAAAAAGAACTGTCGAGTTAAGCTTTAAAACAAGAGATTTTATAAGAACTCTTGATACCAAGTATTTTTTCGCTACCGATTTAAGCTTGAACAAAAACATAAGTTCTGTTTCTGTTTCCCTTAAACTTCCAGAAGGTATGGTTTTAGCTGGGGAAAACATTACTGAAAGCAAGATTTCCTTTCCAGAAAATGCTACAGCTTTTAGCGATGGAAGAAGGATAATAATTTTTTGGAAGCTGAGTAACATAAAAGCTACTCAACCATTAAGATTTCAAGTTCTTTACGAAAGGATAATCTCACCACCAACTATAAGAACTTCACATATTATCATTTTAGGATTAGTAATAGCTTCGGTCTTAGGAGTTTTTTATGTTAAGTATTTCAGAAAACCAGAAAAAGTTGTCCTTTCTGTTTTAGATGAGTATGAAAGGAAAGTGATGAATTCTATAATAGCTTCTGGTGGCGAAACTACTCAGAAAAAAGTTGTTAGGGAAACAAACCTTTCAAAAGCAAAAGTGAGTAGAGTAGTAAAAGATTTGGTTTCTCGCGGTTTGATAGAAGTTGAAAGAATTGGTAGAACTAACAGGCTTAAGCTTGTCAAGAAAAAGCTAAAGTTTTAACTTTTAATTACTAAGTAAGCGCCGCCTATTATCAGTAAAATTCCAAACCATCTTAATAAAGTAATTTCTTCATGGAAATAGAATTTTGCAAGTAGAGCAGTAACTATATAGCCTAAAGCTGCTAAAGGATAAACAAAGCTTAGCTCAGCTTTCGACAAGATGACAAACCAAAGTAAGGTTGTTATTGTGTAAAGAATAATCCCTGTAAAAACGTACTTGTCAAAAATTATTGAGATAAGTCTTTTTGATATTAAGTCTTTAAGTTCAACACCACCTAGCTTGGTAACACCAAGCTTCATATAAACTTGAGCAAATCCTCCGATAACAATACAAATTAAAACCAAAATTATTACGTCTATCATTTTAACAACCTTCTTCATTTTATAAAAATTGGTTTTCTAAACTATAAATTTATTACAAGAAAATAAAAAAGAAAAATTGGTTTTTATTTTCTGAAAGAAAGTATTTTTTTTCTCTAGAAACTTTTAGAAACTTTTTTTTAATTTTTTTAGCCTTCTGTTAGAAAAATAAAAATGAATTTTTTCTTCAAAATAAATGGTTTCAAGTAATTTTTATATAGCATCTAAAAGGAATTCTATTTTAGAAAAGCCCGAGCTGTTCACGCTAGACTTTAAAGTCTAGCGTGGGCAGATTGGAAAAAAAGAGGTTAGAATATGAAAGAAAAATTAGTTGCAGGATTAATGGCTGCATTAATGGCTTTGCCAGTAGTCTTTGCAGCAACAACCTTAGACCAATACCCAACATTCTTGGGTAGTCCAGGAGATTTTCAAGTAGTGGTAGGAGATAATGCAGACCCAGCAGATGTAATTGGTTCAGTAGATTTAGCAGTAAGATTAGCTATCCTATCTTCAGAAGAAGTTTCAGTTCCAGGAGTTGGTGTTTCAGTTGATGGAAAGGACGCAGAAGTTCCTTTCGATACTTATATAACAACCAATTACCTAGGAACTGAAATAACAAAAACACAATACTCTCAATTAACAAGAGCACAATATGAACACAATAATACTAAGTATACTGTTGTAGAAAAAATACAAATACCTGCAGCTCAAGTTAAAACCACTCCCTCAACAATGAACGGAAGTGTATACTTAGACCTTTCAACAGGTCCGATTTACAACTATACAATAACAAACTGTTTAAAAACAGATGTTTTCAGCGAAACCAGCCCATTGACAGTATCCTTAATGGGTAGAGATTTCATGATAAAGAGTAAAGGGTCAGGTACATTTACAGCTTTCACAGGTGTT
>CAZRMN010000008.1:0-21520 GCA_964601215.1 uncultured archaeon | reverse complement strand
GATTTAAAAAATGAAACTTATAACTCTGTAATAACTGTAGGTAACTTAAGTTGGAGTAATTCAAGCAACACCTATAATCCATCCTCTGTTTATCCTTTAACTTATAATTACCAGCTTTTATATGAAGGCTTGCAAGAAAGTAAAAATTTTACAAGTTATTATTGGTTAGAAGTTCCTGCAGTTTATGCTGGAATTTATAAAGGAATTATAAGTATTTGCGGGAACTATTCATCCATATGTGAATAAAATGGAGAAAAAAACTAAACTTGTTTTGTTCTTATTTCCTTTTTGTTTACTACTCCCAATAGCTAATGCTTTTGATTTAGGAATTTTGCAAAAAAGTAAAGAAGCAAATATCCCAATAGGTGTTGAGCATACTTTTACAATACTTTTTTGGAATACAGAAAATTTCTCTTATCCAGTAAAACTTACAGTAAAAAATCCTGAAGATATAGTAGTAGTTTGCATCCCTAGTGAATTCATTCTTAACCAGTCTAAATTCGGGCCGCCTTATGAAAAGGGTGAGTATATAGCTTTACCTTCTGGTGATGTGAAAGCTTTCCCAGTTAAAGTAATGGTTAAACCAAAATTAACAGCAAAAGCTGGAGAACATAAAATTTTTGTCAGTGTTACTGCTGGTAAAGTTTCTCCTGGAATTTCTGTAATCCAGAAAAGAACATTAACTTTTAAAGTGAATATAACCAAATCTTTAGATTTTACAAAAAAAGATTTTTTCCAGAATGTTAAAAAAATTCCAGAAATTGTAGGAAATATTGGAAAAAGTATTTCAATGGGAAAAGGAAAGTCCGAATCAAAATTTTCGATTTTTGTTCTAGCAATAGTTATAATTCTAATTATTTCAATAGCAATTTACAAGCTTGCATAAATTTTTAAATTTTTTTATAGAAGAGATAAATAATTTTTCGCTTATTAAGTATTTAGTGGTCGAATGGGGGTAAAAACTCTTATTTTATTTCTTATCTTTTTATTCATTCTTTCTGTTTCAAAGGCTCAGGAAATAAGAGTTGGAGTAAAAGAAATACTAAGAATTAATCTAACTGCTTTCAATTATACAAAAACTTCTTATGTTTTTTGTACTAAGCAAGAGGTTTTTAATACAGGAAGTGTTGGTTATAAGGCTAGAGCTAGACTGGATGTGTTCAATGATTCAGGAATTATTTTTACTGGCTGGAGTAAAGAAAAAACTTTCGCTCCTGGAATAAGAGATACTCTTGAAACTTGCTGGTTTGACCCGAATGCGAGTGGGAAATTTTTTGGAAGAATGAGAATTTATTATGCGAATGAAATTCTAGAAAAAGAAAGATTTGAGTTTAACAAAGTCAAAAGAGCATCGGAAGATGTTTTTCTAATAGAAGATTTTAGGGTTTATGACAATTACGTGAAGTTTTCTATCAAACCTTTAAAAACTGTTGAAAATGTTATAGTTTTTCCATCTAATTATCCATTAGGCTGGATTTTTGAACAGAAAAAAATTGATAGGATTGAAAAAAATGACAGAATAAGCGTAGAACTTCCTTACAACGCTAACTTTTGGCTTAGTCATACCATTAAAATAAATGTAGTCGCAGAAAATGGAAAATATTATTCTTCAAAAACTTTTGCTTTACAAAAAGAAAGAGGAATAATGAAATATATCAATATGCTAATAGATTACTTAAAAGTTGTTTTTGATTTGTAGTGATAAATTAAATAAAAATTAATTATAATATATGCTAGAAGGAATTTTTTCTTCTTCTATTCAAGAATTAATTTATACCATTTTTCTTCCTTTCATAATAGTTTTTGCAATAATTTTTGGTGTTTTACAAGCAATAAGGCTTTTTAATAAAAAAATTAACATAGTTTTAGCTTTTGCCATAACTTTTCTCGCAGCTTATGGAGGACTTTTTGATTTTTTTTCAACTTACTTTCTTTATCTTGGTCCATACTTTGGAATAGCAGTTTTTGTTGCAGTCTTTGTTATAGGAGTTTTGGCTTGGGGATTTGGAAGAGGAAAAGAAGTTTATTACCGAAGCTTAGCTCCAGAAAAAAAACTTGAAGAAATAAACAAAAAGATTGAGAAAGAGTATGAAAGATATAGAAAAGAAAGCGACCCTGCAAAAAAAAGAGCTATAGATAGAAAAATAGTTGAACTAGAAAGAGAACGTGAGCATGTAAGAAGAGAAATAGAAGCAAGAAGATGGTAAACTTAAATTTCTAACAAATAAAATTTAAATTGAGAGTATGCCAGATTTATTCGCACCGCTCATTCAAAATCTCATTAACTTTGGAGTTTACAATTTATTCATTTGGATGCTCGCGTTAGCAATAATGTATGCAGTTTTAAGAAAATCAAAAATTTTGGGTGAATCACCTTTTGTAAATGGTGTTGTTGCTTTAGTTATAGCATTTTTTATTTTTGCGTTTCCTGTTCTTACTGGAACTAGTTTGACTTTGCCTGCAGTAACTTTTTTTACTCAAGCAACAGTTTTTATGTTAGTTTTTTTAATTAGTTTTTTACTTGCAAGCTTTTTTTACCCTGATTTACCCAAGCTTTTGATAACACAATTTACAAGAAGAACAACTCTATGGGCATTAGTTGCTTTAGGAATAGCACTTTTTGTTACTAGCGGCTTAGTAGGAACTTTTTGGTCTGGTGTGACATCGCCTTCAACGGAAGGTCAAGAAGGTGGTGGTACAGCTGTACCGACCGATGTTATTATTATTGCTGCAGGTGTAATAATATTTATAGTAATATTGATGATAGCTGCATCTGTTGCAAGGAGTATGTAATATGGATCCATTTACCTTAACAATTCAAAAATTATATAACCTTGGGTTTTTTAAATTCCTTTTACCTTTCATGTTAACTTCTGCAGTTTTTTATGGCTTGCTCAGAAAATCTCAAATTTTTGGGCCACCAGAAAAAAACATTGCAGTTAATGCAATAGTAGCTTTAACAGCAGCATTCATGGTTTGGTCCTATCCTGTTATAGCTGGTGTAGATGTACAGCAATACTTTGTGCAATTTTTCATGCAGGCTACTATTATAAGCGTAGTAATAATTTTTGGTTTGCTTCTATGCAGTATGGTTTTACCACCTGATTTACCAGCTCAACTAAAGGAAAAATTAGGGGGTAGGAGTTATGGAATAATTTTAATGGCTTTTCTTATACTTGGTTTTGTAGTTTTGCTATCGAGTGGTTTATTAAACGTTTTCTTCCCGAGTACAGCTTTAGAAACTGGAGGTATCTCTTCTGATGTTTTGATTACTGTGGGCGTGGTAATAGCTTTGGTAATTGCTGTAATAGCAATAGTTGGAATTGGAGGAAAATAATGAACGGATTTATTGGAATAATAGACTTTCTCAAGAACATCGGGGTTTTTGAGTATTATTTGCCTTTTGTCATGCTTTTTGCTTTGCTTTATGGTTTACTAGAAAGGTCGAAGATATTCACAGAAAAAAGGATTAACGTGATAATCGCTCTATCAGCTGCTTTTTTTGTCATGGCTTACACTCCTGTAGGACCTTGGGGAGTAAGTCTAACCCAATACTTTGCTAACTTTTTCACCCAGGGTGTTGTGGCTTTAGTTGCTTTACTGTTTGTAGTAATGATGATTTATTTGCTCGTTCCTATAACCGGAAGGGAAAAATTTCCAGGAGCTGCTAAGTACATAGCTTTTTTTGCTGCTTTAATTGGTTTGGGAATGTTCATTTCTAGCGGAGGTTTAACTATATTTCCTGGTTTAGGTGGTGTTGGTGCAGAACTACCACAAATAGGTTTAAGTCCTCAGGATATTGTTGTAATCATTCTAATCATAATAACTATAATAGTAATTTATTGGCTAACTAAAAGCGAAAAAGAAGTAGAAAAAAAGGAGAGTTTGCGAGGTTGGGTTTATCATGGACCCTAAACTTTATCTTTGCCTTATCTCTCTAAGCACATTAGTGTAATTCTGAACGATTCCTCTAGTTCTTTCTAATTCTCCTTGGACGAGTTGTGTTCTTTGAGTCAAGAGGGTCAAGTATAATTGCAAAGCTGTGTTTAGGCTATCGTAGATATCAGGAGCTCTTCTTATTGCTTCTCTTACCCACCCTCTTGAAGCTCTTTGAGAATAGAGTCTGTAAGTTTGCTCAGCAAGAGTTTGGACTACACCAAAAAACTCTAAGTCAATCTTTCCAACACTCAAAGAACCTATGTAACTCTTTAAAAGGTTTTCATAGTTTTGTTTTTCAGTCTTTCTCTGATCTAGTTGAGTGTTGACCTTGCCTAAGTATTCTAGTAGACTTTGGAACTGTTGATATGGATTTGGTCGTTGCTGTTGTTCACTCATACTTAAATGTTACTACCATTAAGTATTTAAAGATTTCTATTCTTCACTACATAATAGTGACAAAACTTCCTTTTCTGTAAAATGTAAAATACCAGGAATTATAAGAACTGCTGGCGTAGCATTTATATTTTTTTTAATAATTTCTTCTACTCTCCTATAAAAAATTAAGGGTTTTTCGCTTCCCGCATTTGCAAACACAACTACCTTAGATTCTGGGGATAAAACACCTTCTTTTCTTAATTCTTCAAGTTTTAGTAATATTTTTAGGCCTTCTGCAGGAGTCATATACTTATTTTTTTCTCCTATGACATCGAGCAAGCAAAGGGTGTGCAAACCCCTAGCTTTATTCATTTTTATGACTTCGTAGACTGACTCTGGTAGTTTGCCCTTTGTTTTTTCCGGGAAGGGTATAGTAACAGTTGCTCCAAATTTGTACAAATGCAAACCGGTTTCTGCTATGGCAGAAACAATAGATGCGTTGTGCATTACTTTAGTCTTAATCCCAAGCTTTTTTGCTTCTTGTAAAAGAGTAAAATGGGTTGTTGCAACTAAGGGGTCGCCTTGAACAAAAATTGCTATATCCTTAGTTTTAGCTTCTTCTAAAATTTTACTAGATTTTTCTTCTAGATCTTCTCTTTTAAGTACTTCAATTTTTTTACCTACTAATTCTTCAAGATTTTTCAAATTTCCGTGCCATTTGCTAGTGTATAGTTCGATAAATAGCTTATCAGATTTTTTTGCTTCTTCCAAACCTCTTAAAGTTATGTCTTTTTCGTTGAAAAGTCCCAAACCAATTAGTTTTAGCATGAATATCCCTTCAAAGAAATTAAAGCATAAAATTAAATAAAAATTAATGGAATTCACAAGTTTTTTTGTTTTGGCAGGTAGTGCAACTCTAATAGGTTTTTTTGTTGTTCTAATGTTATTCCTACTTAAAAATTTGTTTTTAGGAGAAAGAAAAGAAAAAAATGATTTGAAAAAAACTTTTGAAAGTTTGAATAATGATATAGAGTACTTATTTTCTTTGAAAAAAGAAGATTACAAGTTTTTTGGTTATCACGCAAGGACTTTTGAAGAACTTAAAGATGCTTTAAGGGACTTGCGCTTTGCTGTTCAGGCTTATGAAAATAAAGGAAGAAGATATTTGCTCAAGTATGTTAAAGATTTTACAAAAGAAGCTTTGGGCTTTACAGAAATTTTGAAAAATAATGCAATAAGGTATGGGAGAAATCAACTTGCTGAAAAAATTGGAAAATTACAGAAAAAATTGGAAAAGCTAAGGGAAGAAACAATGAAGAAATATAATCTAAATGCCTAGAAATAATCTTTCTGCTAAAAACTCTGGCAAACCAGCTCTTATAATTTTTTCAGCAGCTTTTTCAATTTCGTACTCTACTCTTATAATTTTTCCTTTAAACTCTTCTGTATCAAAAATTACAAAGCATGCTCTTCTGTCATAATCTCTTGGTTGGCCAACAGATCCACAATTTATCGCAATTTTTTCTTTAATCTTTTTTATAAAAGGAACATGAGTATGACCCATTATTATAACATCATATTCACCAAAAAAATTCTCGTCTACCTGAGATTCATAAACATACTCCCAAACAGGATTTTTTGGTGAACCGTGAACTAGAAGAAATCTTTTGCTGTTAAAAGAAACCTCTATTTTTTCTTTCAAAGAATCTAAAAACTTGATTTCATTTTTGCTAAGCATTTCCTTATTCTTTAGTATTGCTTGAGTAGCCAAGGGATTAAACCAAGAAGTGTCACCAGAAACTACTGCATAATCATGATTTCCTTTAATACAAGGAATTTTTTCCATGAGCTTGATTACTTCTTTGGGGCTAGCTCCATAGCCTACTAGATCGCCCAAACAGAAAACTTGTTTAATTTTAAGAGATTTTATTCTATTCAAGACAGCTTTAAGAGCTTCCAAGTTTGAATGTATATCGGAGATGAAAGCTATCAACATAAAAAGACCTAGAAATTTAAAGGAGTTTTTGAAAGATAAGCTTAGCGAAGAAGAATTAAAGCTCGTTCCTTCTAGTTATGAGATAATTGGTTCGAGAGAAAAAGCTGTTGCAATAGTTGAAATCCCTGAAGAGTTAGAGGAAAAAAAGAAATTAATAGCAAAGGGGATAATGGAAATTCATAAAAATGTAAAAACTGTATTAAAGAAAGCTTCTGAAAGAAAAGGAGAATTAAGACTAAGGGATTTTGAGGTTATTGCTGGAGATGCTAATACAGAAGTGATCCACAAAGAGCATGGGTATGAGTTAAAGCTAGACCCTCAAAAAGTTTATTTTTCCTCTAGGGAAGCGACAGAAAGGCAAAGGATTGCTTCACAAGTTAAACCTGGTGAAAAAGTTTTAGTAATGTTTTCTGGCATATCCCCTTTTTGTATAGCAATAGCAAAAAAGCAAAAGAAAATAGAAAAAGTTTATGGAATCGAGTTAAATGAAACTGCTCATAATTACGCAAAAGAAAACGTGAGGATTAACAAGCTTGGACACAAAATTATTTTGATAAAAGGAGATGTAAGAAAAGTTTGCCCAAAATTGAAAGAAAAATTTGACAGAATAGTAATGCCTTTGCCTTTAGGTGCTGAAAGTTTTTTGGAGTTAGCAATAAATTGCTTAAAAAATGGAGGAATAATTCATTTTTATAATTGGGGAAAGGAAGACAACCCTTATTCAAATGCTTTGAAAATAATAGAAGAAACTTGTAAAAAACTAAATAAGAAATTTGAAATTTTAAATAAGAAAAAGGTTTTGCCATATGCCCCTAAAAAATGGAAAGTTTGCATAGATTTTAAAGTGCAGGGGTAGCCAAGTCTGGTCTAAGGCGCAGGCTTCAGGAGCCTGTGGGTTAGTCCCTTCGTGGGTTCAAATCCCACCCCCTGCATTTAAAGATTTTTAAATAAAAAGTTTTCAAATTATAATTTTATGGCGAATCCTATCTTAAAGGTAGAAAATCTAAGTGTTAAGTTAAATGGAGAAGAAATTCTTCAAAATTTGAGTTTTGAAGTTAATGAAGGCGAGACTTTAGCAATTTTGGGACCTAATGGTGCTGGGAAAACAACTCTCCTAAGAGCTTTGCTCGGAGTCATACCTTTTGAAGGAAAAATAGAATGGCGTGAAGGCGTAAAAATTGGATATGTTCCTCAAAGATTACCTTTTATAAAAGATATTCCTTTAAGTGTAGAAGAATTTTTTGAAATTGAAGGAATTACTAAAGATAAAACAAAAGAAATTTTAAAAGCTATTGGTCTTGAAGAAGAAATTTTAAAGAAAAAAATAGGAAATTTATCTTCAGGGCAATTCCAAAGAATTCTTATTGGTTGGGCTTTAGCGTCTAATCCACAAGTACTACTTTTCGATGAACCACTAGCTGGAATTGATATAGGAGGTCAAGAGTCTGTTTATCAACTCCTCGAAAAAATAAAAGATGAACGAAAATTAACAATTTTATTCGTTACACACGAGCTATCGATTGTTTATAAAATAGCTGATAGGGTTCTTTGTGTGAATAAAAAAATGCTTTGCTCGGGGATACCAAAAGAACAATTAACTCCTGAAAGAATAGAACAACTTTATTTAAGCCAAGTTAAATTTTATCAGCACAGGCATTAGTATGATAGACCAGTTTATCCTAAGTTTAATTGCAGGGGTTTTTATTAGCGGTACAGCTGGTTTTTTGGGTTCTTTAATGCTTTCAAAAAAAATGTCTCTTGTAGCTGGTCCATTAGGGCATCTAGCACTACCAGGTATTGCTCTAGCTTTGATATATGGTTTTAACATCTCTTTAGGGGCTTTTCCTTTTATTATTCTTGGTATATTCTTAATCTGGGCTTTTGAAAGAAGAACAAAATTGCCAATGGAAACATTAACAGCTGTGGTTTTTGCTACTGGCGTTGCAATCGCGTTTTTCTTCTTACCGATAAAACAAGCAGAAGAAGCTTTAGTCGGCGATATTTCAAACATCAAATTAGATGAAACTCTTGCATCGATAATTATATGCTTTTTTGTCTTGGTAGTTTGCGAAAAAATTTATTCTAAGATGGTTTTGATAAACATTTCTGAAGATTTGGCAAAAACCCAAAAGATAAGCGTAAAGAAGTATAACTTGATTTACCTTCTGTTAATTGCCTTAATCGTAGCTTTGGGAGTAAAGGTTGTTGGCGGTCTTTTAACAGCAGCAATAGTTGCAATACCTGCTGCTTCAGCAAGAAATTTTTCCAAAAACCTTTTCCAGTATAAACTATTGTCTTTAATATTCGGAATACTAAGTTCTGTAATAGGAATTTTCATCTCAAAGTTTAGTTTTCTACCAGCAGGTCCTTTGATAATTGTAATAAGTGCAGGAATTTTTGTCGTTTCTGTAATTTTTAAGTAAACTTAAAAAATCTTTAAAATTGAAAAACAAAATGATAATAATGATAGATATTTACTCAGCTTCTATGGCAGCATTTTTCATAATTCTTGGTATTCTTATCTATTTGGATAGGAAAAACATAGAATTTAATTATATCCTTTTGATGCGAAGGACAAAAAAAGGATTAAAAATCCTAGACAAAATTGCAAAATACAAAAAGTTTTGGAAGATTGTTGGAATAATTGGAATTGGTGTGTGTTTTTTTCTTATGGCGAATGGTTTGGTAAGTTTAATAGATTTTTCACGTTTAATTCTGATGGGTAAAATAAAAGAAGCTCCAGGAGGGATTGTTTTACCTTCCCCAAGTCCAAGAACTCAAATAGGCACAGGGTATCTTTTAATTCCTTTTTGGGTTTGGATATTAATCCTGCCTAGCATTTTAATACCCCATGAATTATTTCATGGAATAATCTGTAGAGCAGAAAAGATAAAAGTAAAATCTGCTGGCTTTATCCTTCTTTTGTTCTTCCCAGGAGCTTTTGTAGAACCTGATGAAAAGAAATTAAAAAAAGCTAAACTTTTAAGCAAACTTAAAGTATTTGCAGCTGGTAGTTTCGCAAATCTTTTAGTTTCTCTTCTTTTGTTCACACCTTATTTAAACATAGGCTTAATCCCAAACGTGCTTTGGCCTGCTTTAACCCCTGGCCAAGTTGAAATAGTTGGAGTAAATGAAACTAGCCCGGCTGCCCAAGCAGGAATTACTTCTGGCGTGTTATTAGAAGAAATTAACGGAGTACCAGTAAAAGTAACTTATACTGAATTTTTGAACGGAACTTTTTTCTCGAATAAAATAATAGAAAGTTTAAAACCAGGAAACAATATCACAATAAAAACAAATGTTTCCACTTATACATTAACAGTAGGTAAGATAAAAGAAAACAATACCACAAGACCATACCTAGGAGTTGAACTTAAGTTAGTTTTAAACACCAATAGCGAGGTGTTTACTTTTGTGAATGAACTATTTACTTGGATGTGGATTTTAAACTTTGCTGTCGCAGTTTTTAATATTTTACCAATTTATCCTTTAGATGGGGGTTTAATAGTTTATTCTATCCTGGAAAAAATCACAAAGAAATACAAGGAAATAACGATTGCAATAACAATACTTACTATAGGATTAGTGTTGTTCACGATTATTGGGCCTTCGCTTGTTGTAACACTTCAGTCTTTCTAACTTCAAAATTTCTTACAGGATAAATTTTTCTAGCTTCTTTCAAAACCTTTTGTTTTATTCCATCGTTCACGATTTTTAACACAACTTCATCAAGGGTAGAATTTTCAACTTCTTCTTTCACAAGTTCTTGTATTTTTTTCCTCATTATTTTTTCAGTATTCGTTCGCATTTTTCTGCTTGTTATTGTTATACACTTCACTCTTATTTTTATACCATCCTTTGTAGTTAAGTCTTGAATTGTATCGATTCTTCTAACTCTTCTTAAAACCATCCGAGAAATATAATCTCTCAAACATTCAGAACCATCAAACCTTGTAAAGGCTTTATCGCCCTCTACTTTTATTATTTTAAAAGTGAATTTCATGTAATACTTTGAAAAATTATTCGTGAGTTCCATAAGGCTAACTGTTATTCTCCTTCCTATTAATAACTCAGGATCAGAAGCCATTGTTTTACCAATAACCATTTCATTAAATACTTTAGGAGCTATTATTTCATACCATACTTTAGCTTTAGCTTTTTTCCTTGCCAAACACCTCACCTAGCATACTTTCAATTGTTTGAATAAATTTATCTTCTTTTCCCTTTGGAATTAGGCCACCACAAGCAAACTTATGGCCTCCGCCTTCCCCATCTAATTTTTCTGTTGCATTAATTATTAAATCTCTAAGATTTAATGGTTTAAGGTCTTTGGATGCTCGCGCTGAAATTTTAATTTTTCCTTCCGGAGTCTCGGCAAGACCAAAAATTGGTTTGTTTGGGTCAACAAGATTAGAATTTAAAAGTATTGTCGTAACAGTTCCTATAAGAGTATCTGGTATTTTATTTTTACCTAGAATATAAATCCCATATTTCTTTGTTAAAATAACATCATTCTTTCTTATCCAATCTATCGCTTCTCCTATTAGCTTTCTGTATTCTTCTAAAACATGAAAAGCTTCATTCACAGCTTCTATGTCTCCCAGGCAAACTCTTATTCCCACATCACCTCTTCCTAGTCTTCCACAAGCATTTATTAAAGTAGCAAATTCTCTTGCGTCCTGTATTTCTTCTGGTCTTCCTGGAATGAGATATATTTCACCAAATATGTCTTCTGCGTCTGAATGCTTGCTTCTTAATCTTTCTATTATAATTGCAGATGCAAGTTTTTTCTGCTCTTCTAAGCTTAAATCCTTTAGTTTTCTCCATTCTCCGTTTTCTTTTATTTTAATTCCAAGCTCTGAAAGAAACTGAACTGCTTTTGATTCAGAACCACTTATACCTGGTATAAAAGGGTCAAAAGAGTATTCTAAAACCTTGTGTATAGGTCTTGTCATTCTTCCGTACAGTCTCAAACCTTTAATTCTTGTAATTTTTCCTAAAGTTTCCGCTTCTTCTAGGATTTTTTTCGCCAAACCTTTAAACTCCCATTTTTCATCCTGAATATCAGCTATTGCCCCAACTATTGCTAAATCAATCAAGTCTGCATTTTTTATATTTACATTTTTTGCAAAAAGATATGAAACCATAGAAGCAGAAATCTCCTCTTCTTGAAATATTAAAGGATTCAAATGGAATAAGTTTAAGTGCTTTAATCTTTTTGGTTCATGATGGTCTATAACCAAAATTTGAGTTTTAGTTAAAATATCTTTAAGCAAATCTAGTTGTCCGCTACCCAAATCACTTAAAATTAAAAAATCTTTTTCCTCGACTTTAAGGTTCTTAATTTCATCCTTTGTAAGCTGTTTAATTATCTTTAGTTCAAAGTTAGCCTTTTCTCTTGTTAACATTCTTGAAAGAATGGCTCCACTAGTTAATCCATCAGCATCATAATGAGTAACTATTTTCACATGCTTTTCTTTAATTATAGACCTTGTAATCCTTGCAACTCTTTCTATTTCTTCCAAGAACAAGCTATCACTTTTGAATTATTAGTTTAGCTTTTTCGGGGTCATACTTCCAATCTTTTGGTAGAATTCCTTCTCTTCTATAGTATTTTGAAAGTCTTCTAATTTTTGATTCAAGATTTTGCAATCCTCTTAAAGAATGCTTATCTTTTTTATGTTTTTCCAAATGCTCCCTCAGGTTAACTGCTTTTTTCAATAAGTTTAACAAGTCTTCAGGAATTTCAGGATATAAATTATGTTCTTTCATTATCTGAGTAATCGATTTGCCAGTAATAGTTTTAACATCAGGAATTCCATATTGATCTCTTAAGATTTGCCCTATTAGTGCAGAGCTATACCTTTCTTTTGCAAGTTTTACAACTAGCTCTTCAACATCTTCTTTTTTATACCTTACCCATTTTGGGATAAATTTTATGGGTGGTTTTTTACTTCCGCTTTTTCCTTTTTTCCTGGAATGCATTCTTGCCATTTGCTCAACCCTTCAATTCTTCAAAAAACCAAACGAAGACTAAAAGAACAGTTGAGATAAAAGCTAAAAAACTTCCGAACATTGCTAGCAAAGCTGGCACCCCTTTTGGGGTTATAATCGTTAAACCAATACCTAAAGAAAGTAAGCATGCACCAAGGATTAAAGAGGCGATTAAACATCTTTCAAAAGTTTCAAATTTACTTTTACCTTTTAGCATACCTAGCACGTTTCTCAATTTCTTCCACCTTTCTTAAAACTTCTTCTGCATCTTTATATTCTTTTTTGTAGCCTTTAACTATATTATTCCAACAAACATTTAATATTTTAAAGTGTGTAGCTTTTAATGCTTCTAAAAGCAAGTTTAAGTCTACACCCTTATCTTCTAGCCTGCTAGAAAACTTGCCCAAACCAAAATCTATAAAATAAATTTTCCCATCTTTGAAAATCATATTTGAAGTTGTTAAATCACCATGAATTATATTATTAGCGTGAAGCTTACCTATTAGCCTACCAATTTCAAAACAAATTTTTTCAACAGTTTTCTTATTTGAAGATGCAAGCAATTCCTTAACTCTTATACCATCTACATACTCCATTAAAATTTTGAAATTTTTTTCATCGAGCATAAAAATTTTAGGCGTCGGTACACCAACTTTTCTGGATTCAGTTAAAAGTCTGGCCTCTTTCCTTGTTCTCGTTTTTCTTAATTTTTTATCCAATTCTTCTATTCTATAACTTTTTTTAATTCTTTCTTTAACTAGAACTTTTTGTCCTTCATACTCGCTAAAGTAAAGTATGGCTTCAGCTCCTCTTTTGAGTACTTGCATATCACTAAATATTTCAAGAAATACTTTAATTTTTATGGGTCCCTTATTCCTACATCAGTTATTTTAAAAACCGCTTCTCCTTCTGGTAAGCCTGGGCTATCAACTAATCTGCAAATTCTTGTGTTTGCTTTTCCTCTCCTTAAGTAGCATCTGTAAGTTGCCATATGAGCAAGGACATGGCCTCCTACTGCTCTTGTCGGGTCGCCAAATAAAACAGAAGGGTCTGCCATTACTTGATTAGTCACATAAACTGCTAAGTTATAAGCGTCTGCAAGCCTTTGAAGCTGATGTAAATGTTTGTTAAGCTTTTGTTGTCTTGCCGCTAGTTCTCCTCTTCCAACAAAATCAGCTCTAAAATGAGAGGTTAAACTATCAATAACTATAAGTTTAATGTTTTCTTTTTCTATCATTTCAGGCGATTTTTCAATTAAAAACACTTGATGCTCAGAATTAAAAGCTCGCGCAACAAAAATATTCTTTAAAACTTTTTCTGGGTCAAGCTCTAAAGCTTTTGCCATTTGAGTTATTCTTTCTGGTCTGAAAGTATGTTCAGTATCTATCCACAAAACCTTTCCTTCTAGCCCGCCCTTTTCTTTTGGTAGTTGTGCATTAACTGCTAACTGAAATCCTAATTGAGATTTTCCTGAACCATACTGGCCGTACATCTCCGTAATAGCCTGGGTTTCTATTCCTCCTCCTAAAAGCGAATCTAAGTTTTTACTTCCGGTTGTAATTTTTGCTATATTTTTCCTTCTCTCCAAAATTTTTTCAGCAGTTTCATATCCTATTTCAAGCACATTTCTTACAGCATTTATTATCTTCCTAGCTTGACCTTCGCCTATTTCAGCTATAGAAGCAAGCTCAGAAGGAGAAGAAACTGCTATTGCCATAAGTTCGGTGAAACCAGCTTCCCTCAACCTTTCAGCAATTTTTGTCCCTATTCCAGGAATATCTTCTAGTGCGATTTCCTTTTTAGGCATTTTTCCACCTTGAATAATTTTTAAACAAATATTTTAAATTATAATTTAACTCAAGCCAGTGGTAAGCTATTCAACTTAAGCTCTACCTCTTTGGCTAATCTTTTACTCTCTTCAGAAATATTTAAATGTTTATAAGCATTAGCTATTAACTCTAGCCTGTCGAAAATTTTATTCTTTTTTATTCTACCAGAAACTATTACTTCTTTCCCCAATAACTTCTTTTTTAGGTATTCGTATCTTTTGTCTTCTTCGATTTTTAGGAGCTCGTTCGCGCTTACTCCAGAGATTTTCTCCGCTAAATCTCTAAAGAACACAACTCTTAGGTTTCCTGTGCCATCGTCTATAATAGTAGAGATTACTAGTTGTGGTTTAGCCTCTATTTCTCCATGCTCTTGGCATTTGAATTTTCCTTCAACTTCTTTCACACTATTCTCACAAACTGGACAAACGTTAAAAATATAATTGCTCCTGAAAATTTGAACTATATTTCCTTGAATCTCGAAAACTCCTGGTGTTGCTTCTGAAATTCTTATTCTCTGAGGAGAGAAAAATCTTCTATTTAATTCTTCAACAGAAGGCAAATTAAAGGAATCTTCTATAACTTTTACTCCTCCATACTTTCCTAAAGAGATTTCTATATCTCCAAAAATGTTTTCTCTTGCAAAACCATTAAAAACTTGAACCACATCTCCAAGTTTAACATATTCTTCCAAAATTTTAACTTGTTTATCCCAAAGAACTACTCTAGCAAAACCTGAAGAGTCGCCGATAAAAAAGTTCGCAACTTTACCTTCGCTTCCGTCAGCCCTTTTAAACCCATTTATTCTAGAAACTCTAAAAACTCTTCCGACAACATTAACATTTCTCATTCCTGGAATGATATTTTTAATTTCAAGCTTTCTTCTTATTTCTTCCAAAAGATTAATTCCAAGCTCTCTAGCAACTAGATGGGCAGCACCTTCTTCAGAAATTAAACCAGAAAGTTCTTTTTGTTTTTGTTCAATTTTTTTTAATATTTCTTCTCTAGAAACGCCTGTCCTTTTTTCTATTTCTTTCACTATTTCATCAACAGAAATCATTTTCACCAAAATATATTAGAGGAGAAAAGTTAAATCTTTCTTCTTGCAGCTCTTACATCAGAATCTAGAATTGTTTTTCTGCCCGCATGCTTTGCTAGCATCGCGGCCTCCTTAGCAATTTTAAAAATCTCTTCTTCCATTATTCTTGAAAATTCTTCTAGCGCCCCACGAGAAACTCTTTTTGCTCCAGCTTTTTTGAGTATTCTTTCAAATGGAGCTAAAGAAAAAATTTCTGCCATAGTTAATATATTTAGAAGAGAAATATTAAAGTTTAATCGAATATTACCTTGTATAGCCTAATTTCTGGATTGCTATAAACAAGCTTGAAATGTTTTAAACCCTCGCCATTCCAGAAGAAAAGCCGAGCAAACAAGGAATCCCTAACTTCTGGAAGCATATAAATTACATAATAATAGCTTGGGTCTACCCAAAGTAAACCATCAATGGAATTCGTAACGTTAGTGTAATTTAAATGTTTCCTTTCTCCTTGTTCGAAATAAACTATTTCTTTTATAACAGCATTTCTTATACCTTGTTGAGGTAAGTTTAGAACTCCAACTATTTGATTATTCTTTTGTAAAAGCGTAACCATACCATTACCATAAGTTGGCAAACCGTTTTGATAACCTGAAAATGTAAGCTGAATGAAATCCCTTGCATTTCCTTGTTGCCCGAAGTAAGATAGCCAGTGATATTTTCCAATTAAATCAGAGCTTGCGATCAAATACATCTCACTTACAGGCTTACAAGCATCCTTGGGCATTATTCCGTCAAACTTATCCCTTGCTTTTTGACATTGTTCAGGAGTTAATTCCATATATTTTTCCAAGGTTTCAATGGCTTTTTCCTCATTACTAGTAGAAAAAACAAACCCCATATCTTGAATTCTTATATTATGGTCATAGGGTATACATGCTCCTGGTGCGCAATGGGCTCCATCTGCATGAACTTTTAAGCCAGTATAACCAGCAATTATATGACCAGGATCCCACCAAGTTACTATTAAAGAATCCTTATCAGCATGAGTTTTAAGCCAGTCAAGCATATCATACCAGTTTTGACTTATTAGCATTCCTGTGGACCCCAAACCAAGTTGAATCGCATTTGAAACGAAAAATAAAACTAATAAGCTAATTGCGCCAAAAACTGTTGAAAAAAGTAGAGGATTTTGGTCTTTTAAATAATTGTAAAGGTTTCCTATGACATATCCAGCGGAAATAGAAGCTGCTATTGAGAAGAGCAAGGCAAACCTTACCCCTCTTGTTATAAAGTAAAACATTACTAAAGCCCAGAGAAAAAGGAATATCTCTTCAAAACTAATCTTCTCTTTTTTGAAAAGTTTATATAAAACTAAAAATGGTAAACCTACAAAAGTCATAATCACTGGCAAAAGACCTACTCTTCCAGCAACTGCTAAAAAACCTTCTCGTGAAAAAATATTTATCGGCTGTAGTTCAGCAACAGAAATGTTAACTAACAGAGGCTGACCCATCACACCAGTAAACGCTAAAGCTCCGATTAGAGATTGAAACATAGTAAAATTCCAAAGAATATAACCTACAATATTTGTACCAGTAAAAATTATTGCTAACGGTAAAGCAAGAGCTTTAAGCTCTTTAGTAAGTGCATTAAGATTAATTGAAATTTTTCGAGAGTGAATCATATTTTCAATTATTCTAAATATTGGTAATGTAGGAAAGAAAACAAAAAATAAAATTAAAGTAATCCATCCACCACCCCAATTATACACAAAAAGAAGGTTTGCTATTATAGCAAGTATGCAAAAAATTAAAGACCTTCTTTTTAAGGCATAAATTACAAAAAGCGTAGAAAGAAAAGAGTAAAAAACTACTGGAGCATCGCTATCACAATAGCCTGCCATGCTTACACCAATAAAAGTTGGTGATAAAACTGCAAACAAAGCTGTAGCTAAACCTGCTATATCTCCAGCTAGTTCGCGACCTAAGAGAAATGCTGGTATAGGAATGAGAGCAACAATTATTAAGGGCGAAATTATTGCTACTTTTTCCAAAGTTATGTTTTTTGCAAATAGTTTAAAAATTTCATAAAAAAATGCTATGGTATAAGACCAACCTTGATATGGTTCTAAAGGTCTGCCAGGTGGGTAAAAACTTAATAAATCCCATTTTAAAGGTTTAAAATTGTTTTCTATAATTTCTTTAGCATGTCTATAAAACCACCAAGGATCATAATCTAAAACTGTTGGTGTGTTAATCGTAGAAAGTCTAACATATACTCCAAGATATATAATTATAGCCAAAGCAGCTAATACTAAAAGGTTCTTCATTATTTTTTTGAACATAAACTCAACTTAATTTAATTATAAAATTAAATTAATAAGATTTAATTACTTTTTTATTGAATTCAAAATATTAATCAAGTCTTTTTCGAATTTTTCCCATGTAAATCTTTTAGCAATTTTTATGTTTTCTCTACCAAGTTTTTTTGCTTTTTTTATATCGGATAAAAAATACGAGATTGCTTTAGTTAATTGTTTATAATTTTTTGGTTTAATTATTATGCCTTTTTGACCCAAATCAATAGTTGAAACAATAACACAACCAGAAGCCATAGCTTCTACAATCGAAAACCCAAAACCTTCACTTAAAGAAGGTAAGCAAAAAATTAGTGCTTTGCTGTATAAGTTTCTTAGTTTTTTTCCTTTAACTACACCTTTAAAAATGACATTTTTTGGGGTTTTTTTCTTTAACTTTGTTAGTCCTTCGCCTCCACCAACGATAATAAAATCTGCTTCTTTAATTTCTTTTGCAGCCCGAATTAAATACTCTATACCTTTAAGTTTTACTAATGCTTTATCCATTGAAATGCTCCCGACGAAAAGAATAAAATTTTCTTTTTTTTCAGGTCTATACTTTTTTGAATCAACTCCTGGATGAATTAAAAAAATTTTTTTGGCTTTCAGACCAATTTTTTTACCTAAAGTTAAAGCTGTTTTATTTTGAAAAATTATTGCATCAAAATCTCTAGATAAAAAGATTTTTTCAAAAAATTCAAAAACTCTTCCTAAAAATTGACCACGCACATCCTTCCAATAAGGTCCAAGAATATGGTTAACATAACAACAAATTGGCTTTCTAAGAATTTTTGAAGCTATCCAGGAAGGAAAACACAAATTTCCACTAGTAGTTAAAATTATATCCGCCCACAAAGCATGCTTTAAGAGAAGTGGTAAGGATAAATTCAAGGCATATCTATTAACTGGAATTCTTATAGTTTTTATTCCTTTGTAAGACTTAATTTCTGGGTTACCAGATGTAAAAACTTTGATCGAGTGCCCATTTTTCTTAAGGATACTTGCTATTTTAAGCAGTAGAAACTCTCCACCACCTGTAAATTCTGGTGGAAAAATTTCATGTGTAATTAAAATTTTCATCGAATCACTATTAATTTAAAATTCTAACTCCAATTAATTAAATAAGTTGGGAAAAAATGACCAATAAGATTAAAAGTTTCTTATTAGATAAAAGATTGCCCCATTTTCTTCCTTATACTTTAATTCACAAATTTTTAACAAAAATAGAAATTGTTGAACCGAATGAGATTTTACTTTCTCTAACTTTTGATATAGAGCTTTATCCATTTGTAGAAAAAAACTTTTTAAAAAAATTTTTCCAAAAATTAAAAAATCTTTTAAAAAGAACTAGGTCTACACTTTTTGTTTGTGGCGAAATAATAGAAGAAGTTGCAAAAGAATTAAGAAAAATACAGAAAGACTGTGAATTAGGCCTGCATGGTTATAAACATGAATTGTGGGGGGACGAAAAATGGTGGCTTAATAAAAAGCCAATTAACAAAAAAACAAAAATAAAATTAATTAGACTCTCGTTTGAAAATTTTAAAAAAAATAGGCTTAAGAAACCGATTAGTTTTAGGGCTCCTTATATGGTTTCAAATGAAGAAACCTTAGATATTCTCAACAACTTTGGTTTTAAAGTGGATTCTTCTAATTGTACCTATTTGAATGAGGATGCTTTACCATCTAAATATAAAAAGATTGTAAGAATACCTGTTTCGGTTAATCCAATACCAATTTTCAAAAAAAAGTTTTTAATTCCTTTTTCTTTTTACAAAATTTTTAACATGGAAAATTTTCATGTATTTGAAAAAAATGACATTCTAGAATTTGTAAAAATTGTAACATCATTTCAACAAGCAAACGGCATTAGACCACATCTAGTTTTTCTGGCTCATCCTTGGGAATTTATTCATGTAAAGAATTTAGCTTACTGTTCACCAAAGAATTATTCTGTCTTAGAAAAAATTGTAAATATTCTCGAAGAGAACTACAAAATTAAATTTTTAAAGATTGCAGAATTATCAAAAGAGGTTTTTAAATGAGTGTTTTAATATTAGATGGAGAAAGTAATGCTGGACTTGCTGTTGCGCGTTCTTTAGGAAGAAAAGGTATAGAAATAGATGTCGCTGGAAAAACTGGTTTGTCTCCAGCTTTTTTCTCTAAATATTGTAAAAATTCTTTTGTTTACCCTAATCCTGAAAAAAATTTAAAAGGGTTTGTTAATAATCTAAAAAAAATTGTTGAAAGAAAAAAATATGAAATGTTAATTCCGTGCACAGATTTTACAATTATACCAATTACACTTCATAGAAAATTTTTTGAAAAGAAATTGTTAATTCCCTTACCTTCGAACAAACACTTAAAACTTGCCTGGAGCAAATCAACAACACTAAAAATTGCAAAAAGTATTGGCATTCCCACACCTAAAACTTTTTTTGTAAAAAAAAGTAGCGAATTGGAAAAAATAAAAAATAAAATCAAGTTTCCGGTTGTTCTTAAACCAGAATCAAGTAAGTGTATAGTAGGTAATAAAATTGTAGATATGCAAGTAAGGTATGCCAATAATTTTGAAGAGTTGAAACAAAATTTTAAAAAAATGTTCATAAATGGTAAACCACCTTTAATTCAAGAAAGGATTAAAGGGTATGGACTTGGATTTTTTGCTTTGCTTGATAAAGGAAAAATAAAAGCATTTTTCATGCATAGAAGAATAAGAGAAGTTTCTGTCGACAAAGGTGCTAGTACTTTGAGAGAAAGTATAAAAAACAAAATAATCAAAAGATATGGGAGTAAACTACTTAAAAAAATAAAATGGCATGGTGTTGCCATGGTCGAGTTTAGAATGGATGAAAAAGATAAAATTCCAAAATTGATGGAGATAAACGGAAGATTTTGGAATTCCTTACCCTTAGCTATAGTTTCTGGAGTAGATTTTCCTTTCTTATTGTACAAAATGTTTAAAGGAGAGTGCTTAAAACCAATTTTAAGTTATAAGACTGGAGTTAAATGTCGATGGTTAACTGGAGATGCTTATAGGCTACTAAAAATTATAAAAAGTGATTATAATAAAAAAGTATTTACAGAACCAATTCTTAAAACACTTAAAGATTTTTTTGAGTTTTTTGGAAAAGATCTATACTATGATTACTTTTGTTTAGATGATCCTTTACCAGCTTTTATCGACATACTTAATTCATTTAAAAAAATTCTGCAAAAAGGGGTCTGAATGATAAAAGGAATAATTCATGTACATACAAAAGGATTTTCTTATGACGCAAAGGTTAGTTTTGAAGAAATAAAAGAATTTTGCAAAAATAATGGTTATAAATTTGTAGCTGTTACAGAACATTCGGAAAGTATGAATAAGAAAAAAATGAAAAAACTAGTGGAAAAATGCAAAAAGATGAGTGAAAAGGAATTAATCTTTATTCCTGGTTTAGAAATAGTTACAAAAGAAAAATATGAAGTCTTGGGCGTAGGAATTAAAAAACATTTGCGTATAGACTCTTTAGAAAAAGTTGTCAAATTTATTCAAAAAAATAAGGGAATAGCAATCCTGGCTCACCCTTCCAAGTATAAAAAACTACCTTCAAACCCAGAAATTTTTGATGGAATTGAAGTTCTAAATTTTGAATATAATGGATTTTTCCCTTGTCCAAGTTCTTTGAAACTTTTAAAAAAAGCTAGGAAGAAAAATAAGAGTACTTTTGGGTATTTTGGTTTAGATATGCATAGAAAAATTCATTTTAGAAATATTTTTCTAGAAGTAAAATGTAAAAAACTAAATGAAAAAAATATAATTCAAAGTTTAAAAAAAGGAAATTTTGAGAATAAAACTTCTTTTATAAGTTTAAGTTCAAAAAACAATTTGAACAAAGTATTAAAAACTTTCTGTTTTTTAGGTTGCAAAGCTTTTGATTGTTTGAAAAAAATGGGAATAATAATTTTTAAAATATTCAGAAAAATAAGAATTATAAAATGAGGCTTTAGGA
>CAZRMN010000007.1:0-24600 GCA_964601215.1 uncultured archaeon | reverse complement strand
TTTCAGTAACAGTAACAGTAACTCAACCTTCAACAAATGAAACGGTTCCACCAATCCAACTTCCAGTTTTTGTTCCAAACTTAACTTTCATTCAAGTAGAAAGGTTAATACTAGTCGAACAAAACTCTTCTAATTCTACTATAGTAATAGTAAAAAACACAGGAAACAAAACTCAAACTTTTAACTTTTCAATTGAGGGAATTAATTCTGCTTGGTACACAATTAACTCAACTTCTGCAAGATTACTTAAAAATAAGCTTGCTGCATTTCTAGTTAATTTTTCAGTCGGTTTGGAGGAAATAGACGACTATTCTGGCAAGTTTAAAATAAATAGCTCAGAAAAAACAGAAACTTTTAACTTTACCTTAAGAATTTTGCCTGGAGATGCAAACAAAACTTACATTAACAACTCTTTAAAAGAATATGAAGAAAATATGACTCAGCTTTTTGAAAAATTGAACCAATTAAAAGCGCAGAATTTGACTACAGATATTGCAGAAGCAAAACTAAACAACTTAAAATCCAAAATTGATGAAGCGAAGAATTCTACTGCTAAGGGAGATTATTTCCATGCTTATCAGCTTCTAAGTATAATAAAAACTTTGCTAGAAGAAGCTCAAAGTGAAATTTCTAAACTAGAAAAAATCACAGAAGAGACTACAACAGAAGGAGGAGAAACTGGAGGGTTCCAGCTTCCGCAAGTCGATTGGTTAACTGTAGGTTTAATAGTTGGTGGTATTGGTGGTGCACTAGCCTTAGCTTATCTATTCTGGCCGACTAAAACTGGATATTTAGTTAAAAAGAAAAAGTATGTTTACAAACCGCCTAAAAAAAGAGATGTTTGGAAAAGTTTGAAGGAAAAATGGGCAAAATTGAGCAAAATGAAAAAAGAAAAATCAAAGGAATCTAAATGAAAAACAAAATAATCTTTTCGATAATACCAAATATTTTGTTCTTTCTTTCAATTTTTTATGTTATATTTCTTAATTTATCTCTTGTAAAATCGATAGAAATTCAAAATAACATTTCACTAATTTTCATCCAAACATTAAGCAATGAAGATATAGGAAGAGCAATCATAGCTTGTTTAGAGTATTTGTTCTACGAAGCAGTACTCCCTTCCTTACCTTTTTTGTTTTTTCTTTCTCTAGGTTTTACACTCCTTTTTTCTTTTAAAGAAAAAATTAATTTTATTTATTTTTTCCTTTCGCAAATTGCTTTTCTCTTACTAGTAATATACCTTATAAATTTCTCAAAAGTAGTTGTTTTAACTAGTGTAGGAATTTTTATTTCAAGCGTTGCCATTCTTAAATTTTTTGAAAAGGGTAAATCTGCATTTTCTACGATTGATTCTTTAATCTCAAAACATTTAAGAATAGTTGTGATTTTCCTTTGTATTGGAATTTTCTTGAGTATGTATGCAAATTATGAAAATTACAAAGATAAAATAATGGAAGGAAATATAAATCTTATAAAAATCGTTTCACCCGACATAGAAAATTTACAAAAAAAACAAGTAGAAGCTTTTGTAGACCAATGCTCACAAAGTATGGAGTTTATTGTAAACACAAGCTATGAAAATATCCCAAATTTAAAAGAAAGTTGCAAACCTATGTATAATTCCATTTTGTTTGGGATAAAAAGTTATAAAGAAGAAACTTTAAAACAAGCTGAAAATACTACTTTTGCAAAGCAAAGACTTGAAGAATACATTACAAGTTATTTCCCTATTGTAGAAGAAAGTGCTAAAGCTATGCCAGCCATTATAACAGTTTTAATTTTTTCTTTTTTCGAAATTTTAAAACTAATTTTTTCTGTTTTGTTCGCTTTGTTTTTTGCTATTTTTGCAAAAGTTAAAGCTAAATAAAAATTTGCACTCCGTATAGGATAAGCAGAACAAAAATTAATGCAATTATGTTCAAAACAAAAGTTATTGTCCCATGATGCAAAGCTTCTTTTGATTTTGCTCCTAAGGCCAAAAGAAATACACCTATTAAACAACCAAGAAGTGAAAAAACCAAAGATATAGAAATCGGAACATAAATAAGGCCAATTTGTGTAAGCATAGAAAATTCAATAGCAAGCAAAAAACAAAAAGCTCCTCCCATTCCATAGAATTTTGCACGTTTAGCCAAATCGACCATTTCTACCTATAAAAAATTGAAATTTATAGTATTAAAAGTTTGAGGGAGTAAAATTTATAAGCTAGTAACAAATATTCAATAAATATGCTGGCTTTAGAGTATGGAATGCTTACTCTTGCTTCTTTTTTAACAGCAGAGTTAATCTTTCAAAGGTCAAAACTTTCTAAACTTAAAATCGTTTTAAGCCTACAAAGCATAGAAAATGCAAAGAAAAACATATTAAAAGTTGCCAATAAGATTACAAAAAAGGATTCTTCAAGCTTGATCATAAACATAGGTAAAAGAACTATTAACTTACACCATTCAAGGTTTGGTTGGGTACTTGCAGGAATTTCAGTAGCAATATCAAATCTTTCACTCTTAGCTATATCAGCAGGGTTAATCCTTCATCATTGGATAAGAGAAAAAAAGATATTTTAAGGTTTTTTCTTCAATTTTTCCAAAATCTCTACTTGACTTTCTATACTTCTTATCTCTTCCTCTACTTTTTCTTTTTCATTAAAATCATTTGTAAGAGCGGACTTTCTTTTCAAATCTTTTATTTTAAGCTTTAGCTTTTCTATTTCTTTTTCAGCTTCTTCAGGAAGCATTTAATCAACCCTTGTTTGCTTTTAAATACTCGATAAACATTTTGTAAACTGGTAAGGTAATTTTTGACTTAAAAATTGGTTCGAGCTTTGCAATTTCTTCAAAACTGTTAGCAAGCATAACCTTATCCATTAATTTTCTCGCATTAGTAACTACAACTTCTGTTAGTCTTAAATCAACTCTTGAATACCTAGAGGAAACAATTCCCATGATTTTGTCTAGGTTACTAAGTATTACAGCTTTATAACCTTCTAAAAATTTTTTTTCTAAAGCAGAGGTGTTCAAATCTTTTTTAATTCTTACTATAATTGGCTCAAGGGTTTTGTCTTTCATCCTTAGAATTGTATTATCACAAAAGTTAGACCTGAATCTTCTTGAATCGAATAACTCTTGAGTTACTATACATAAAGCTAATGGAGTTACATCACCAATAGTTAAAACCATGTTCTCACTAATTAATTTATAGTTTTAAGTTTGATTAAATTTAACATTGGTGTAAGTCATGAAAATAAGAAGTCCAATAATTGTTACAGTAGGTCATATAGACCATGGAAAAACGACTTTATTAGACAAAATTAGAGGCACAGCAGTAACAAAACTTGAACCAGGGATGATGAGCCAGCATGTTGGTGCAAGTTATATTCCTGTAGAGACCATAAAAAAAATTTGCGGTCCTTTACTTGAAAAACTCAATATAAGGATTACAATTCCTGGTTTGCTTTTTCTAGATACTCCTGGGCATGCTGCTTTCATAACCTTGAGAAGAAGAGGAGGAGCGGTTTCCGACCTTGCTATTTTAGTTATAGACATTAACGAAGGATTTAAAGAACAAACAGATGAAAGTTTAATGGTTTTAAAAGAGTTTAAAACTCCTTTTGTTGTTGCAGCAACCAAAATAGATAAAATCCCAGGATGGTTTCCCGAAGAAAATGCATGCTTTTTAGATAGTTTTAAAAAACAAAGCGAAAATGTAAAGGAAGAACTAGAAAAAAGGGTTTATCGACTAGTTTCTCAGTTAGCTGAAAGAGGACTTAATGCTGAAAGGTTTGATAGAATAGAAGATTTTACCAAAAAAGTAGCAATAGTACCTTGTTCAGGAATAACAGGAGAAGGAATCCCAGAACTTTTAATGGTTCTTGCTGGCTTAGCGCAACAATTCTTAAAAGAAAGATTAAAGTTATCTGAAAAACCAAAGGGAACTGTGTTGGAGGTAAAAGAAACTTTAGGTTTTGGGACGACTATAGATGTAATTCTGTATGATGGTGTGTTAAAAAAAGGTGATTATATTGTTATTGGAGGTAAAGAACCTATAGTCACTAAAATCAAAGCATTATTAAGGCCAAGACCATTGCAAGAACTTAGAGTAGAAAAAAAATTTGAAAGTGTAGATGAAGTACATGCTGCTGCAGGAATAAAAATCGCTGCCCCAAACTTGGAAAATGTTATCGCTGGTTCACCAATTGTTGGAGTAAAAGACGAAAAAGAAATAGAAGAAGCAAAAAATTTAGTGCAAAAAGAAATAGAAGAAGTGGAGTTTCAGAAGCAGATAGATGGTGTAATATTAAAAGCTGATACGATTGGAAGTTTGGAAGCTATGATTAAACTGTTAACAGAAGAAGGAATACCAATAAGAAAGGCTGAAGTTGGACATGTAACTAAGCAAGATGTGATTGAAGCTAGCAATGTTTCAGATGATTTGAGAAAAGTGATACTTGCTTTTAATGTTAAAAGCTTGGAAGATGCAAAAAAAATAGCTAGAGACCTGAAAATTAAAATTTTTGAGAATAATGTGATTTATAGATTGCTAGAAGAGTATAAAGAATGGTGCTACCAAAGAAAGGAAAGGGAAATTCAGGAAAAACTTGAAAAAGTTGCTAGACCTGTTAAAATAAAATTATTGAAAGGGTTTGTTTTCAGAGCTAGTAAGCCCTGCATAGTAGGTGTTGAAGTTCTTGCTGGAATTTTAAAATCAGGAGCGATTCTAAGAAGAGAAGATGGAAAAATTGTAGGAAAGGTAAAAGAAATACAAAAAGAAGGACAAACTATAAAAGAAGCTAAAAAGGGTGAACGAGTAGCAATAAGCATGGAAGAACCGACTGTTGGAAGAACTATACACGAAGGCGATACACTAACATCAGTCCTTTCGGAAAAAGATATGAAAATTTTAAGAGAAGTTTGGGATAGACTAAGCGAGGATGAAAAAGAATTACTAGAAAACTATAAACCCTAAAAAAGCATAAGATTTAACCTAATTCTTTACCAAATTAACTTATAGGTGAATGAATGAAAAAAGCCTTTATCCTTGGAATAATTGTACTAATGTTTTGCGCAACAGTAATAGCACAGCCTCAATTACCAAAACCAAAAATAAAAAAGCTATGGATTCTAGGGAGTGGGCTAGTAATTTCACCTTCTGACCCAAAAGTTTTTAAAATAGCTAAGTTTGGACTTGCTAAAATAACAGTAAGTCTAGCAGGTGAGGAAACAGATTTAAAAGTAGGTATTTTACGGTTTGATAATGAAACTTATAAAATTAAAGATATTACAGTGGGTAATGATACTGCAAATGGAACGATTTATTCGAATAACACGCAAGTGGGTACTTTTGAACTCTCTTCAGTAATCAAGAATAAACTAGTAGTTTGGGTTGGAACTTTTACAATAAACGATGAAACTTGGAATGCATATTTCATGGAAGCACCAAGAAAAGTTAAACCTATTGAACTAGCTGAGCATGTCTCAACATTCTGTAAAGAACATCCTGAAAAATGTAAAAGATATATAAAAGGAATTGGTCCAGAGTATTGTGAAAAAAATCCAGAAGAACCTTCTTGTAGAGAGAAAATAAAGAATTGGTGTAAAGACCATTCAACTGATACAAGATGCATAGCCTTGCTCAGAAATTATTGTAGGTTTAACATGGATGATATAAGGTGTAGAGAAGAATTCAGAGAATATTGTAGTAAACATCCAGAAGATGAGAAGTGCAAGTACTTTGAACTAAAAATTACAGAAAAATTCTGTGAAAAGCATCCTTTAGACAGAAAATGCTTAGCTTTAGAGAAAAAGAGGATAGTAGAATATTGTCTTGACCATCCAAATGAAACCAAATGTCAACAGTTTAGAATTGCGAAGGAGTTCAGGGAAAGAGTTAGATTTGCTTTGTATTGCAGAAATAATCCTACTGACGAGAAGTGTGAAGACTTTTGTGAAGTTCATCCGCTAGTTTGCCAAAAACCACCAGAAGTGCCTAATGTGACTGCAGTATCAATAGATACTATAATCAAAAAATTGCCAGCTGGAAGTTTAGGACCAATGCCTCTAAGGTGATTAGATGAAATCAATAATTGCAATCGTTTTAATAGTAATCGCAGTAGTTGCAATTTGTGCTTATTTCTTCTTAGTTCCAAGAGCGCCTGAAAAACCTACAGCTAAATTTGCAGAAGAGCAAGCCTACAACCTTTTAAACGAAGAATTAGAAGAGAGTCTTGCAAACTTTACACTAGAGGACATAGAAAATCTTTTGCTAACTTTTTCTTAATTTTTTTATTTTTCCCAAATTAGTACCGTCTAATAAAAAAACTTCAGCTTCATTTAAGTCAAAAAAATTGTTTGTAAGCAAAGGACCTATAAGTTCTTCTTCAAGCTTAGAATTCAGTGCAATTCCTCCTAGTAGTTTGTTAAAAGAAGGTAAAATTATTGTTTTTAGTTTCCCTGTCTTTTTTATCTTATACTTTTTCTTGACTAAATCATTCTTAAGTTTGCCTTTTACAAAAACTTGTTCAAAAATTCTATAGCCAAAACTATCCTTAAATTCTATCATAGGGTGAATATGACCCATAAAAAGATAATCGCACTTCATCAATTCTTTTGATGGCCATGCATGACCATGGAAAAAACCATATCTCTTTATTCTGAAGCCACGAGAAGAATAAATTTTAATGTTTGGTAAAAGCTTTTCTAAGAAGGAATCATGGTTACCTCTAACACAAAAAACTTTAACTTTTTCTGTAATTCGTGAAAAAAGTTTAGGAATCTCCTTTTCTTCCCTGTAGCTAATACCAGGTACTTCATGCTTTATATCTCCTAATATAACTAAAACTTTTGCTTTAGTTAAATCAATGAGTTTTTCTATAATTTTTTGAAATTTTTCTGCTTGTGGGGGGATGACAATTCCTGATTTGAACAATTCATGCTCCAAACCTAGATGCAAATCTGCTATGACCAAACTCTTCAAACTAGGAATGAAAACTGCCGGATAATCCCTTATTATTTTTACCATATTTTACCCTACTAAGTTGTAAAATATATTTTTATTTGTCTTTAGCTAAATCTTAATCTATGCAGGAAATAGGAACAGTAATTTCAACTTTAAATACACCTAGCAGTAGAGAATTTTCTTTTGTAATAAACGAAAATCTAGAAGAGCCTGTTAGGAAAGGTCAGTTTGTCCAACTTAAAACTGTTGAAGGGATATTAATAGCTAGAATTTCCGAAATTGTAAAGTACAATCGGTACTTCATGAGAGCCGAATCTGTAAGAGAATATGAGAGAAATGGAAAGAATTTATTTGAAATTTTTCCTGCTGGTAGGTGGGAATGTTTAATCGCTAACGCAGTTTCGCTTGGAATTTATTTAAATGGAACACAAAAAAGAGTAAGCTTCCCACCCTCTCCTGGCCAAAAAGTTTTTAGAGTTGATGAAAAGCTTTTATTTGATTTTTTAGGTTTAGATAAGGAAAGGGGTCTAAATATAGGGAAAGTTGAATTTCATGAAATTGATTCTTGCTTAAATCTTACTAAACTTTTCCAAAAGCATTGCGCGATTCTTTCCCAAACAGGTTTTGGTAAGAGCCATCTTGTTTCTGTTTTGATTGAGGAAATTTTGGATAGAAAAGAAGAATATGGTAAGCCAGCCGTAATAGTTGTCGACCCGCATGGAGAATATGGTGGATTTGCAAAAGATGGAAAATATATGCAAAAAACGAAAATTTTTGATAAGAGTAACATTAAAATTGCAACACAAAACCTTTCTTCTCATCAAATCTGTGAATTCCAGCCTCTGATTACTTCAGTAGGAAGAAGAGAATTAAATAAAATAATCAAACAGTTAAAAGAAGCTAAGGAAGTTTATGACATGAACGAATTAATTACTGCAATAGAAATGAGCGATATAAAACAAGTTACAAAAATTCCTTTAATTTCATGGTTAAACGATTTAAACTCAACAAAACTTTTTGACAAGTTTGATTCTCCTTCTGTAGAAGAATTGGCTAGACTAGGAGAACTTACCATTTTAGATCTGTCAGATTTTATTCATCTTAGGGATAAACAAATAGTAGTAGCCTATTTTCTAAGAAGATTGTTCGAAGCAAGAAGAAAAAATGAAATACCACCCTTTATTTTTATTGTAGAAGAGGCTCATCAATTTAGTCCGGAGCAAACAAAGGAAGAGAGAGCAATCTCTAAGAGAATAATCGAAATTGTTGCTAGGGAAGGAAGAAAGTTTAACGCTTCTTTAGTGCTCGTGAGCCAAAGACCTATTCAACTTTCAACAACTGCTTTAAGTCAATGCAATAGTCACATAATCCTAAGAGTAAGTAATCCTTATGACTTAGAGCATATAGGAAAAAGTTGTGAAGGGGTAACTAGGGATATGTTAAAACTAATTCCTGGACTTAAAGTTGGTGAAGCAATAGTTACTGGAGAAGTTGTAAACTATCCTTTGCTAGTAAAAGTTAGAGAAAGGAAGAGTAAAAAATCTGAAAAGGGAATCAAACTTGAAGATGCTTTAATAAAATATAAAAATGAGCTTAAACAAAAAAGTGAAGATTTAGAAGCTTTTAAGTAAGAGGAATAACTTTTGTGACGCCGTCTGTTGATTTATCTCTTTCTAACCTATAAGCATTACCAGTAACTGCATCTTCTAATTGAGGAACGTGTGTAATTAAAAAAGTCTGATCTATGAATTCATCAATCCTTTCTCTTAAGGTTTTTGCTAATTCGTTAATTCCTCTTGCATCTAAGTTTGCTGTAGGTTCATCTAGTATTAACATTCTGACATGAGGAGCTAAAACTAGAGCAAAAGCAATTCTTAGGGCTAAACAAGCTATACTTCTTTCGCCACCCGAAGCAATACCTTCAACATTAACAAGACTTCCGGCTCTTTCCCTTAGTTTTAAAACATAATCTCCTTCTTCTATAGTTAATATTACACCTGTATAATCTTCGTATGGATAAAGAGTCGGCCAGATTTTATTCATCGTGTAGTTAACTGCTTCTACAAACTCACTCCTCAAACTAACTTGAGTTTCTTCCAAAGCTTTACTCAAAATCTTAAGGTCTTTTATAATTTTCTCGAGTTTTTTAATTTCTTCTTTTTGCTTTTTTACTTCTTCTAGCTTTTTTTCATAATCTTTGATTCTTATCTCCTTTTCTTTTATTAATTGCTCAAGACCAGAAACTCTTGTTTTTATTTCTCTTTCTTTTGCAATAAGGTTCTGTAGTTTTCTTTCAAGTTCAGGAAAATCTATTCCTGAGATTTTTTCTTCTAGTTTTTTTATTTCATTTTCAAGTTTTTCCTTTTTTTCATTCAATTCAACTAGTCTTTTCTCTTTAACTTCATAATCCTCTATTCTTATTTTCAGAAATTCTAAATTTTGTTTTTTCTCTTTTGCATCGTTCAACTCTTTTTCCATTTTTTCTATTTCTTCTTTTAGAATTGATAATTGCTTCTCAGATTCTACAGTTTTTTCACTCAACTCTTTTAAAAGTTTTTTTGATTTCTCCAACTCTTTTTCCAATTTGTCCAAATCCTTAATCTCCAATTCCATTTCTTCTGTTTTTTTAATGTTTATTTCCAATTCATCTATTTCCTTTTTTCTTACTTCCTTTTCTTCCTTAACTTTTTCCAGTCTTTTTTTAAGAACATCAGCTTGCTTAGTTTTTTGCTCGATGAGTATTTTTCTTTTTTCCTCTGTAAGTGGGGAATCACAAACAGGGCATTTACCTTCTAAAGAAGATAGTTGTTCGATTGCCTCCTCTAAATTTCTAATTTTAACTTTTAGTCCTTCAAATTCTGAAATTATTTTTTCATACAACTCTTTTCTTTCTTCCAACTCTTTTTTCAAGTCTTTATCAATAAGTTTTTTATATTCTTCGAATTCACGTTTAATTCTCTTCTTTTCTTCAACCTCTTTTTCAATTTTTTCAATTTTTTCAGTTTTAATAAAATCTATTTTTGTCTTGGATTCAGAAATTAAAGAGGATAATTCTTGAAAATCTTCTTTCTTTTCTTTTAATTTTTTTTCTAAATTTTCAATTTTATCTTTTATTTTTTCTAATTCCTTTTCCACATCTTCTCTTTTACGCCCTTTTATCACTTCTTCCATACTTTTCAAAAATCCAAAAGTTTCTTCAATTGCACTTTTAACTCCACTTTCTTCTCTTTTTAGGGTCTCTAACTTTTCTTTTATTTCTTTTACTCTTTCAACCTCTTTCTCAGTTCTTTCCTTTTCCTCGGTAATTTTTTCCAGAATTTGTAAAAGTTGAGATTTTTCTGTCTGAGTTTTTTCTAAAGAATTTTTCGACTCAAAGATATTCTTTTTTAATTCTTCAACATCAATTGTTTCAATAACACTTTGAATTCCTAACTTTCTTTCCACAAGCCTGTTAGAAAGAGTAACCGAATTGGCCCTTGCTTTTTCAAACTTATCTATCATTAAAAGTTGGTCAATTTTTTTCATCCTTTTACCTTTTGGTATTGTAAGAAAATAATCTAGAGCATTCTGTTCAGAATAAATTGCTTTACTGAAGAGCTCATAATTTACTTTTAAAGTTTTTTCTACAAGCTCTGTAACTCTTTGAGAATTTGGCCCTTCAATTAATTTTCCATCTTCTCTGAATTCAGAATAGGTTGTTCCCTTTCTTTTTTCTATAGTTCTTTTTACAGAGTATATTTTTCCATTAACATGAAAAAAAACTTCTACTTCCGCTTTGTTTTTTTCGACCGGTTTTTTCATTATTATTTCATCAAGCTTAAGCTTTTTCGATTGTAAAGCGGGAAAAGTACCAAAAAGAGCAAAACAAATTGCATTTAAAACTGAAGTCTTACCAGAACCCATGCTTCCTAGCAAAGCATTAGTTCCATTTGAAAAAATAAATTCTGAATCTAAATGTGAACGCCAGTTCTTAAGTCTAACTTTTGTTATCATGATTTACACCAAATTCATAATCAAACTTATACTTTCCCTTATGTCTAACAACTACTTCATCCATTTACTTAAGCCTCCCTCTAAAGATTTTTTCAATTCTTTTTCCAATGTTTTCTGCTTACCTACAAGGAGGTTAAAAACTTTTTCTATTTCTCCTTCACTTAAAAGTTTAAAAATTTTTTCACTACTAAAACTTGAACTAAAACCTAATTCTTTAAGATTTTTTTCTAAAAGTTTTAAACCAATTTCCTCGATTGAAAGTTTTTGCTCTCTCAAGTTCCTGAGTAACTCAATTTTTTTAGCTATTTCTGGAGATTCTAACTCCTTCGAGAAAACAATTATTGCCCTATCTGAAAGTTTTTTTTCTATATCCCTTAATTCTTGATCTAGTACTTCAGTTTCTTTACCTATTATTTTAATTTTTACTATTGGCTTTTTCTCAAATTTTTCTTTAAGTATATCCTTTACCAAACTCTCAACTTGTTCCCTTACTGAAGTTTTATTTTCAATTTTTAGTTCTTCATAGAAAAACTTTCTAGTTTTTTCTAATTTTCTGAAATTTACTTTTATTCCTTCATTGAAAATTACTTCAAAAAATCCTTTTTTGCTTAGAGCTTCACTCTTTTCATATTGAGTAACGATTGTACTACCAGGAATTAGAAGGATTGTATTACCAATTTTTTCTTGAGCTGGAGAATGAATATGACCATTAACTATTATATCAAAACCCTTTGGCAAGTTTGAAACACTCAAACTTGGAGGCTCTAGAGGAGAATAAACATATGGATGAATGCTTTGGTGTAAAAGTAAAATGTTAAAGCATCCTTCTATTGGCTTCGGGTCCCATTTTTTCAAAACATCTTTTGCATATCTTTCGGGAACACCAGACATTCCATGAATTGCAACTTTTATTCCATCTTTTTCAAAAACTATTGTATTACAATGTAAATGAATGAGCAAGCCAGCATTTTCTAAAGCTTCTATAGGATTAATTTCACCCCTTCCTCTTCTTTCATGAGTTCCATGAATTGCAATTACTGGTAAATGCTCTAAAGTTCTTTTAGAAATTTTTTTGAGTTCTTTTGAACAAGAAACTAACTTTACTCCACTACTTTCCCTTAAAATTGGTTTAGCTAAAATTTTCATAGCATTGGCCCAAACTCTTGTCCTAGGAACTCTTGTGTCAAAAATATCACCAGCAAGCAATATCAAATCAGAATCTAAAGCTTTTTCTATAGCTTCTTCTGCATTTTCAAAGCTATCTTTTTCAGTTTCAGGAGTATACGAATAACCAAGATGAAAATCAGAGAGTATGGAAACCTTCATGATTTCACTTTTTCTTTAGCATTAAATAAGTTATCGTAAAACTTTTAAATAGTTTGATATAAAATCTATTTAAGTGAGCCAGATGGGTGAACGAGTTCCACAAAATTAAACTAGTTCTTGTGTATGAATTTTTTAATTCAAAAAAAGAAGTTAAATTAGGGATTATGAATGGCTGAAGAAGAAGGAATTACAGTTAAGAAATCAGAAAATTTTTCTGAATGGTATAGTCAAGTAGTTGTTAAATCCGAACTAGCAGATTATGGACCTGTTCAAGGAACTATAGTTCTAAGAGAATATTCCTACGAAATTTGGGAAAATATTAAAAAAATTTTTGATAAGATGATTAGAGAAACTGGACATAAGAACGTATATTTCCCATTACTCATACCAGAAAGTTTTTTAAGGAAAGAAGCAGAACATTTCGAGGGTTTTGTCCCTGAAGTTTTTTGGGTAACCCATGCTGGTAATAGAAAATTAGGTGAAAGGTTGGCTATAAGGCCGACTTCGGAGACGATAATATATTACTTTTATTCTAAATGGATAAGAAGTTGGAGAGATTTACCTTTGTTGCTAAATCAATGGTGTAATGTAACTAGAGCAGAAATTAAATCTACGAAGCCGTTCATTAGAACGAGTGAGTTTTTATGGCAAGAAGGTCATACAGCTCATGCAACTAAAGAAGAAGCTGATAAGGAAGTAATGATGATATTAGAATTTTATCGAAAAATTATCGAAGAATACCTTGCAATCCCTGTTATAGTAGGAAAAAAGAGTGAAAAAGAAAAATTTGCTGGAGCCCTTTATACAACTACCCTTGAAGCTCTCATGCCTGACGGCAAGGCTCTTCAGATGGCAACTTCCCATAATCTTGGCCAGAATTTCTCTAAACCATTTGAAGTAAAGTTTTTGGATAAAGACAAAAAGGAAAAATATGCATGGATAACTTGTTGGGGGCTATCTACTCGTCTTATAGGTGCGGTTATCATGGTTCACGGAGATGATAAAGGTCTTATATTGCCACCTAAAATTGCACCATACCAAGTAGTAATTATTCCTATATTTTATGAAGAAAACGAGAGAAAGAAGGTAATTAAAAAAGCAAAAGATATTTTGAAAAAATTAAAGGAAAATGAAATACGTGCTATAGTTGATGAAAGAATGCAATACACTCCTGGTTGGAAGTTTAATTACTGGGAATTGAAAGGCGTCCCTTTAAGAATTGAAATTGGGCCTAAGGACCTAAAAAGCAAACAGATAACTATAGCAAGAAGAGATAATTTTGAGAGAACAAGTGTAAAGGAAAAGGAAATAGTTAAAAAAGTAAAACTCTTACTCGAAGATATCCAAAAAAATCTGTTTAAAAAAGCAAAAAAGTTTTTAAAAGAAAACACAACAACAGTAAAAGATTATGAGGAATTTAAGAAAATTTTAAAAAATAAGGGTGGATTTATAAAGGCAAGTTGGTGTGGTAGTAAGCATTGTGAAGAACAAATAAAACTTGAAACTGGAGCAACTATAAGAGCTATTCCCATAAAAAAAGAAAAAGTTTTTTCAAGCTGCATATACTGTGGAAAAAAGGCAAGTTGTGTAGCTTATTTTGCAAAAGCTTATTGACCAAAAGTTATTTAAATTAAACTATATAATTAATTTTAGCTGATTTTTTGGTGATAAGTTTTGAAAGTTCCAATTAAAAAAACAGGAACAACAACTGTAGGTTTAGTTTGCAAGGATGGAGTAGTACTAGCTGCGGAAAAAAAGTCCACGCTAGGCTACTTAGTAGCTAGCAAGGAAAGCGTAAAGATATTGCCAATAGAAGACCATATTGCTATAACAATAGCAGGAGCTTCAGGAGATGCTCAAGCTTTGGTAAGATATATGAAAGCTGAGTGCAAACTTTTTTCAATCCAAACAAAAAGGAAAATATCAACCCAAGCAGCTGCAACTTTGCTAGCAAATATTTTGCATTCAGGGAGATGGACTTTTATGCCTTATATGGTTCAATTAATCATAGCTGGTTATGATGATTCTGGACCTTCAATTTTCACTCTCGATGCTATAGGTTCTGTAGAAGAAGAAAAAAAATTCTTCTCAACTGGTTCTGGTTCTCCCATAGCTTTAGGTGTGCTAGAAGATAAATATAAAGAAGATATTACCGTTGAAGAGGGTATAAAACTTGCTGTTAAAGCAATTAAAGCCGCTATCGAGCGTGATATTGCCTCAGGTGGTAAAGGAATAGATGTTGCTATTATAACTCAAGAAGGTTTTAAAAGAATAGAAAAAGAAAAAGTTGAAAGTATTTTAAAATCTCAGTAAACTAAGGGAATAGAATGGAAATTCTTGAAAAGGTTAAGGAATCTTTACCTAAAAAAGTAGTGAGTAGAATAGAGTTAGAAGGGTCAGAGATAATAGTCTATACTAAAGACAAAGAGTTCTTTCTTTCGCATGAGGATATAATAAGAGAAATTGTTGAAAAGTTGAAGAAAAGGATAGAAGTTAGATTAGAAAGTAACTTAAGCCTGGAAAAAGAAGCGGCAATAGAAAAAATTAAAGAAATAGTACCTGAAGAAGCTGGTATAAAGCAGATTTATTTTGAGCCTGAAAGGAGTTTAGTCATAATAGCTGCTCAAAAGCCTGGATTGGTAATAGGAAAAGGCGGCGAAACTTTCAGAAAGATTAAAGCTGAAACACTTTGGGTTCCTAGAATTGAAAGAGTTCCGCCGATAAAATCGGATATAATAGAAGGAATAAGAAAAGTTATTCATACTCAAGTTAAATTCAGGAAAGAATTCTTGAATAAAGTTGGAGAAAAAATTTTTACAGAGAGGAAAACTAACAGAGACTGGATTAGAGTTATTGGTTTAGGTGGCTGTAGAGAAGTTGGAAGAAGTTGCATACTAGTAGAAACACCTAAGTCAAAAGTTTTGATAGATTGTGGAGTAAATGTAGGAGGAAGTAATAATAACGCTTTTCCATATTTTCAGACTAAAGAGTTTGATTACACTGAGTTAGATGCGATAATAGTATCCCATGCTCATTTAGACCATATAGGTTGTGTGCCAATGCTTTTTGAGCATGGTTATGATGGCCCTTTATACTTAACTACTCCAACTATGGATCTAGCAACTTTGCTTTGGCTTGATTATATAGATGTGATGCAAAGAAATGCTGTTAATCCAATTTTTACTGCAAAAGGAGTGAAGGAAGCTGTTAAGCGCGCAATTCCATTAGAATATGGTGAGGTTTCTGATGTCGCTCCTGATGTAAGACTTACTTTCCAAAATGCTGGTCATGTTTTAGGTTCTGCTTTAATTCATCTACATATAGGTGAGGGTTTACATAATATCGTTTATGCTTGCGATATGAAATTCGGTAAAACCCCTTTGCTTGATCCAGCTTTTACAAATTTCCAAAGAGTTGAAACTCTAATAATTGAATCAACTTATGGAGGAGCAAATGATATAATGCCTCCAAGAAGAGAAGCAGAACAACAGCTAATGGATATTGTTAATAAAACTATGGAGAGGAATGGTATCGTACTAATTCCAAGCTTTGCAGTTGAAAGAGCTCAGGATGTTATGGCTATACTAGTTGAAAATGAATTTCAGTATCCTGTTTTTATAGATGGAATGATCTGGGATGCTACCGGAATTTACACAGCTTATCCTGAGTACATGTCTAGAAGTGTGCAGAAAAAAATCTTTAGCGGAAAGGATCCTTTTCTTAGCGATATTTTCAAAAGGGTTGCTTCTCCTCAGGATAGAGAAAAGGTTTTGGAGCAAAGGCCTTGCGTAATAATTTCAACTTCTGGAATGCTAGTAGGAGGACCAGCTTTAACTTACTTGCAAAATCTAGCTGAAGACCCAAGGAATACTTTAATATTTGTTGGTTACCAAGGTGAAGGTACGCTTGGAAGAAGGATACAAAAAGGTTGGAAGGAAATTCCTTTCAAAAACGAAGAAGGAAAAACTTTCACTCTAAACTTGCAAATGGAAGTTCAAACTGTTGATGGTTTATCTGGACACTCTGATAGGAATCAGTTGCTAAGCTTTGTTCACAGATTGGCTTCTAAACCTAATAAAGTAATAGTTGTTCATGGAGAAAACCATAAGACTATTGACTTAGCAAGAAGTATTCACAAGCTTTTTAGGATTGAGACCGTAGCTCCTAGAAACCTAGAAGCGATAAGATTAAAGTAAGGTTATTATGATGTTAGCTGATTATTATGAAAAAATTTTCTTTATTAATTCCAAGCTATAAAGAAAAAGAAAGACTCTATAATTTGTTAAAAATAATTTTAAAAGATAGAAATGCGAATAAAATTGATAAGATATTTGTTATTTCACCAGATAATGATATAATTTTACCAAACTCTAAAAAAATTTTTTTAATAAAAGAAAAATCCAGAAAAGGAAAATATTTTGCGATAAAATTAGGTTTAAAAAAAATAAAAACAGAGTGGGTAATATTGTTGAGTTCTGATTTAAAAATGAGAAAAAATTTTTTAAAGTTTTTTACAAAACATTTCAACAATCCGAAAATTGGTATGATTATTGGAAGACCTATAGCAGATAAAAACAGCAAAATTTATCCTTTTTCAAAAATAATTTGGGATTTGCATCATTTTCTTTGTTTAAAAGAACCAAAAGGAACAGAAATTTGCGCTTTTAGAAAAGTTTTTAATAATTTTCCAAAAGTTAGTGCAGATGAAGTGTTTATTGAGTATAAAATAAAAAAGTCTGGATTTTCATTGGTATATGAACCTAATGCTTATGGATACACAAAAATACCATACACAATAATTAATTTTTTTATTCAAAGAAAAAGATGCTTCTTAGGACATATTTTTATTCGGGAAAAATATGGATTCACCACTTCCAGCATGAAATTAGAAAAGATATTTTATTCATTAGTCACTTGGATAATGAATGTCAAAAGTCTAAGTGAGTTACTAAAAATGTTTGTTATCCTTCAGTTAGAAGTAATCGCTAGAATAAGTGCTTTTTTTGAATACATGCTTTTTAAAAAAAGAGAAATAATGTGGAAAAAGATTTAACTGCATTATTTATTTTATTATTTATGAGAGTAAGAGAAAAAAATAAAGAAAAAGCAGTTATGGTAGAAACGAATATTGATGATGTCTCTGGCGAAATTATCGGATTTTGTTTTCAAAAATTAATGGAATTAGGAATAAAAGATGTAACAGTAATCCCGGGTTTTACAAAGAAAAATCGCCCGTGTAGTATTATAAAAGTAATGTGCAGAAAAAAAGACATTAATAGAGTTTGTCAAGTTCTTTTTGAAAATACTGGAGTTTCTGGTGTTCGTGTTTATCCGTTTACTTGTATCAAATTAAAAAAAGAAATCAAAACTGTTAAAAGAATAATAAAAAGAAAGGAGTATAAAATAAGGATAAATATCATAAAAAATTCAAAAGGAGAAATAATTAATGTAAAACCTGAATATAGCGATTTAGTTAAGATAGCTAAAGAGACAGGCAAATCTATCCTATGGATTAGAAAAAAACTATTTCTTAGTGAGTAATAAATTAAAAAGAAAAAAAGCATCATAGAAAACCAAATATATATTTTCAAACAAAAGAATTTTAAATTGCCAATTAAAAAAAGAGGCTATCATTACCAAAAAAATGAGAGTATCACCTCGATGTATTCCCAAATTTCTTATAAATGAAAAGAATTTTTGAAATCCTTTTGACTTTTTCTGTATTTTTATACATTTGTTGTATAATGATTTATTATAAACTATAAGTAATTGATAACTTAAATACCTTAGAAGATAGTAAGAAATAAAAAAATATGAAAATAATAAAACTAGAAGAGATCTTATCTGTAAGTATTCATAAAAACAAATACCAAAAATTACTGGTATTTTTTTAGCTGCATCTGAAACTCTATCTAAAATATGACCTAATTTGGTTGTTGATTTTCTGAGTTTTGCTATCTCGCCATCACAACCATCTAAAATACTACTAATTTGAATTAGAACACCTCCACCAATTACTTGTCCAAATCCAAAAAGTATACCGCTAAGAATACCTAATAAAAAAGACAATAATGTCATGAAATTTGGCGTGATGGGTATTTTATGTTTGACAATAAAATATGAAATTGGTATAGATATCTTTCTGTTTATATATCTAGCAACAATACCGTCATTTTTGTCAATTAATTTTTTTTTCTTTGCCATTTTTCTTCAAAGATAGAATTAATCTTTAATATTTATATTCGGACCTGTTAAAAAAATAATTATGAAAAAATGGTTGATAGTTATAGTACTTTTGTTAATTGTCTTGGGGGTAACTGCTTTTTTTCTTATCCAAAAGGAAGAAAAATTTCCTTATACAGTTTTATCAGGTAAACCATCTCTTTCAGGAGAAATAGTTAAAAATCCAGATTTTAACTATTCGGGATACGGGTTCTTATCTCCTGAACATGCAATAGAAGGTATTCCGATTCTAGAAAGAACTAAAATCGATTGGAATAGTGACGGATGTTATAGAAACATAACTGTATATGGAAGAAGCGGTTTCATTGTAATCCATCCCTTAAACCTCACTCAAGGGAGATATATCGAACAAGAAGTTTATTTACCTCCTGGAAAAGAATATGTACTAAATGTTGGTTTGGCAAATGTGGCTGGTGAATTACCATGGGCTGGCAGTATCGGATGTGATGATGTGGGTTTTAAAATTTTAATTAAAGACTTAACTACAAATACAGAAAAAGTTATTTTCAATACAATAATAAATGCTGAGGATGGATGGAAAGACTTTTCTATTTTTCTTGGCTCCAAATATAGTGGAAAAAAGATTGTTTTAAGAATAGAAAGTTATAGTGGCGGGCCTTGTGGAAAATGGGGCGGAGAATGGGGAGCTGTAGATTATTTAGATATTACTTCAAAATAAAATTTTCATTCAAACTTTAATTGTTTAAACAACTAAAAAATGAATAACTTAAGTTAAGAGTGATTATAATAAAAAAAGATACATCAAAAATTGAGTTCAAAATTTTCCTTTCTTTTTTTATTATTTATATTTTTTTTATTCACTGGGTTGGTTGGAATGAAGAATCTAGAATTGCTCTAACAGAAGCCATAGTAAAAGAAAATAAAATTGAAATAGATACTTATTCAAATTTTACCGGAGATAGAGCAATTTATAAGGGTCATTATTATTCCGATAAAGCACCAGGAACTTCTTTTTTAGCATCATTTGTTTACTTAATTTCTCCTAATGTATCAAAAATAAAAAACGAGATATTAATTTCTCGACCTCACCTCAACACAACTGTTTATACTATGTATGAACTTCCGGGTAAATATTTAATTTTTCGTATTTTAAGTATAGTTTTTCTTTCTTGTTTGCCTGGAGCATTAATAGTTGTGTTAATTTATAAGATATCTATTTTTTTTGTTAAGAAACCTAAATATAGACTTTTTCTAGCTTTTTCTTTTGGTCTCGGGTCTCTTCTTTTTCCTTACAGTACTGTTATGTTTGGCAACATTTTGGCAACTTTTTTCTCCTTTTTTGCATTTTTTATGATTTTAAATATATTAAAAAAGAAAATGAATAAAAAATACCTTCTTTTATCCGGTCTTCTTTTAGGTTTTTCAATAGTTGTAAGTTATCTTACGATGTTCATTTTTTTTGGATTAATATTGCCTCTAATAGTGTACAAGCTTTCGAAAAAAGATTTACTTTGTTTTATTTTATCAGTAGCTACTGGCCTCTCTCCTTTATTGGTTTACAATTATATTATTTTTTCTGATCCATTTCACCTAACGATGTTTAATTCTGATTCTAAAATTTTTTCTGGGTGGAATTTTGAAAAAAATTTAATATCTGTGATACATTGTAAGCTTGGGGGTGGAGCAATTCTATTTTTACCTTATAGAGGTATTTTTTTCTACACACCTTTTCTTCTTTTTTGCTTTGTTGGGTTTTATTTTCTGTACAAAAAAGATAAATTGCTCTGCAAATCTTTATTGTTTACATTTTTTTTATTTTTATCATTTAACACTCTTTATTCTTATTGGTTTGCTGGAAGCTCTTTTGGTCCAAGATATATGGTTTCTTTGATACCCTTTCTTTCGATACCCTTAGGCATTTTCATCAGTAATATTCAAAATAAGTATTTTTTAATTGTATTATTCTTTTTAATTTTTTTATCATCTCTTCATAATTTTTTTGGTTTAAGCACTTTTTGGGAAGGAGCAATTTATAGGTATTATAATAAGAATACAAAAGCAAAAATAAATTGGAGTGTAAAATCTTTTGAGGTACCTGCTAATACTATTGCATTTTTAAACCCTATCTATGAACATTATTTGCCTATGTTTTTTAAAAATGGTCCAAGAAGTAGACTTTTAGAATACTTTTTAATAAACGAAATACCAGATATAAGAGAATTCAAATCCATACCAGTAGAAGAGGTAAAGATACTCACTTTATATCCCCTTGGAATTTTGGTGCTAAAAATCCCTTTTTTAACATTACCAATCTTATTGTTGTTATTAACTTTTGTTTGGAAAAAAGAAGTTTTTAGATTTTTTATTTTTAAGAAGATATCAATAGGACTACTGTTAATACTGTTTATTATGATTTTATTTTCATCTCGACTAGAATTTAAAAACATAGTTTATGACAAAAATTGGTATCCAGTCTCTTTATCTTTCAACCAAAATATAAAAGAAAGGTGGATGGGAAAACAAGCATCTATTTTATTTTATTCACCAGAAAGAAAAAAAACAAATTTAATCCTCAAAATAGGCACTTTCTATAAACCTAGAGAATTACTTATAATAATTAACAATAATTTTTCAACTAGATATCTTATCTCAAGTTACAATGATACGGTTATTGCTCAAGATGTTTTATTAAAAAAAGGTGAAAATGTAATCGATTTGATAGCATTGAGTGGATGTGATAGACCAGCTTTGTTAATTAACGCTTCCTATGATTATAGATGTTTAAGTTTTGTAATCCGTAACATTTCTATTAGTTCTTTACTAAATAGAAGAGATTCTATTTAAAAATACAAATTGTTGTGTTTTATTTTTAAATTTACTGGTCTAGTTATTTAAAAAATTAAGAATACAAACCGATTATTAGAAAAGCTAGAATTATAACTCCAGCATAAAATATGCTACTTCCCAAAATAATAAAAAAACTTCCAAATTTTCCATCAGCTCCTATCATTCCAAGTCCTAAAGAAAGTATTAAAATACTAAAAAAAATTGAATAAAATAACAATTTTTCAACTTTTTTAAGTTTTTTAATTTTAAACATCTATTTCTTTTTAATGATTTTTAATTTAATAATAATTTATCTTTTTATAGGTATTTTTGGTTACCTAATTTCTAAACTATTTTTAAAAAATTTAACAATTGAACTAAGAATAGTTTTAAGTTTTGCTTTAGGTTTTGGGTTTATTTCTTTAGTGATGATTCTATTAGGATTAATTTATACTTTTGATCGGATAACTACTTCATTTGTCTTGTTGTCGATTTTGATTTTTCTTGTGTTTAAAAATAGAAAACAACTACAAATACCCAGTTTTAAAATTCAAAAACTAGACACCATTTTTTTTGTAATAAGTTTACCGTTTTTTCTTTTAGCTTTTTTTCATATTATTTTTTTCCCTGAACTTTATCATGATTCTATGATTTATAACTATGTCACAAAATTATTTCTTTTGAGAAATAAGATTGAATTTTTGGAAGGTGGTCCTACAATAGGTTTAGGCTTCGCCTCCAATTATCCTCCTGCTTATCAATTATTGGGAATCTTTATTTATTTATTTACAGGAGAAAACCTATTTTTTCTTAGATTAACTTCTTTATTCATTTCATTTCTTCTACTCTTGCTTGTTTACTATTGGTCAAGAGAAATTTTTAAAAAAAAGTTGTCCATTTATTCAATTTTATTATTCATTTCATTACCTGGTATCATCTTCTTCTCTCGTTCTACATCTCAGTATATTTACCTGACTTTTCAATTTTCTTTAGCTTGTTATTTTCTGCATAAATTCCTTTTAGGGAAAAATACAAAAAATCTCTATCTTAGTTCAATTTTTGCTGGTTTTGCTGGTTTAACAAGTTATTTAGGTTTACTATTCATATTCATTCTATTCTTATGTTTTTTATTCAAAAAGAAATATAAAGAAGTTATAAAATCTATTTTTCTATTTTTTTTAATTATTTCCCCGTGGTACTTGAGAAATTTAATAATTTTGGGTAATCCTATTTGGCCTTTTTTAGGAGGGAAATACATTAACCCTTTAATCCAACTGGATTCCTTTGAACAATTAAATAAAATATCAAAAACCTCTGGTTTTAACTATGAAACTATCAAAGATTTGAATAATTCTTTTATGAGATTATTTTTCTTTTATATAAATTACTTAGATGCTTCAAACTTCCATGTATTGAACCCTGTTTTTACCTTGTTAGCAATTCCTGCAATTATCTATTGGGTGAAAAATAGAAACAAGAATGTTAAATTTTTTGTTTTGTGGTTTTTAATTATATTAATCCTTTACATTATAGGAATAAACTATTGGAATAAATATTTAATTTTAATTTCGGTTCCTACAATTTTTCTTTCTCTTTATTTTATAAATTCCTTAAAAAAAATTAAAGTAGTCAAATGGATTTTGAATTTCTTTTTCATATTTCTTTATTTCAATACACTTTATTTATCTTTTTTTTGGGACGAGTGCCCAAGTAAAAAAATTTTAAATACTTTTGAAAATTTAGGTGAATATCAAAAAATTTTAGAAATTTGTTATGGAGATTATGCGAAACTTTGGAAGTGGGTAAATGAAAATATCCCAGAAAATGAAACTATAGCAACTAATGACTATAGGTTTTATTATTACAACAAAACTATACTCGAATTAAGTAGTTGGAAGTTAAAAGATTTATACTACTCTTCTGGAATAAATGAAAGTAGGGAAATTTTTAAGAAAAATAAAATTAATTATATCGTTTTGGTCACTAATGTAAAAGAAATAGAAAAATATTCCAGTTATTTTGAATTAATCAAAGAGATAAATGGTAAAAAAGTTTATAAATTACCATAAAAATTGAAATTAATATTAATTTCCAAATAATAAATTTAAGGTCTTGAAAATAAATAAAAAATAATGAAAAATAATGAAAAAACTTTTCTTTTTTTATCGTTATATATATTTTTCTTTCTAATAATTTTAGTGATAAAATCTTATGCAACTATTAACGGATTTTTTTTGAATAAATTCATAAAAAATTCAGTAGACATACCATCGAATAAAATATTACATTTTCAAGCCTATGCTGCATGTTGTGGTTGTTGTGATGGCACTATACCTAATTGTGTACCTAACGATGATAATTGCCCAACAGATGGTTGGCAATGCAATGGTGATATAAGAGAGTATAGAGATTATTACTGTGATTCAGATTGCTCTTGTAAATATACTGTAACTCAGTCTGAAAATTGTGCTGATCCACATTGTTCTGATTCTCCTACTCATACTCCAGGAGATGAATGTAATAGTATTACTTGTAAATATAAACATTATGGAACATGTCAGTCTGGAGCTTGCGTTTGGTCTTCAAAAAATTGTGATGATTATGATGATGATTATTGTTCAGATGAATGCGATGTAACAAGTGGAGATATTGTGCACAAATGTAAGGATTATGAGTGTATTTCTTCAAATAATGATTGTGGTTGGACTGCTAGTTGGATAAAAACTGTTTTGGAAGATTGTTCTGATACTTGCAGTGATACTGATAATGGTAGAGTTTATTCTACAAGAGGAAGTGTTACTGATAATGATTTATGTTCTTCTGGGGATACTTCTTGTCCTCCTACTGAAACTAGAACAGATTATTGTTTAGATTCTTTGAATTTAAGAGAGTATTATTGCTCAGGGAATGATTTGGCTTATGAGGATGTAGATTGTCGTAATTTAAATCCAGATTATAGTTGTAGTAATGGAGCTTGTAAGGATACAACTCCACCAACAACAACTATTAATCCAAATGGTACTGATTGGGTTAATTATGATGTTAGTTTTTCTTTAACTTGTACAGATGTTGGTTCTGGGTGTAATAAAACTTATTATAACGTGGTGGATGTTGGGACTCCGATTTTGAGATGTGTGGCAGGATTTAAAGAAGGTAATTCTGGAGTAGTAAATTGTCCTTCTGGACAAGTTTGCGAGAAGTATGTGTGTTTTGCTAGTATAGATAATGCTGGTAATATTGAAAATGTAAAACAGAGTAATATTTTCCATATAGATAAAGCGAATCCTTCTGCTCAGGTTG
>CAZRMN010000006.1:0-24706 GCA_964601215.1 uncultured archaeon | reverse complement strand
TCTCAAGAAGAGCTTGCAAGGCTTGCTTTGAAAAGATTGAAAAAAGAAGATAAGAACTATACTCTCTCGCCGATGAGGGCTAAAAGAATTGCTCTACTTTTAGAAGAAGTTGAAGTTAAAGCAAAAACTAAAAAAACTATTAAACTTCCGAAAATTGAAAGATGTCCTGTTTGCGAATCTGAAATAAAACCAATAAAAGTGAAAAACCTCTTGAACAAAAAAATCACTATTGGCTTCAGATGTACTAAGTGCGGATATGAAAGCGACTTAGAAGCTTTTATGCCCATGAAATACGAATTCATTTGGAAACATAAACATTAAAAACCTTTAAAAATTCTTAATATTCAACTCTTGTCTCAGAGTCATTTTTCTCTAAATAAGGTTTACATAAAAGTTCCTTTTACCAAAAATTAATTATGAAGAAAATTCAAGAAACCGCAGAAAGTAAGCTGATAAAAGAAGTTCCTATTGTTAAGCTTGGTACACCAATTTCAGAAGTTAGAAGTATGCTTTTCAGGAAAGCAAATAATTTTGAATCCTTAGATTACATTTATGTTGTTGACAGTAAAAATATTTTAAAAGGTGTAACTTCTCTAAAAGAGATTCTTCAAGTTGAAGATAAACAAACAAAAATCGAAAAAATAATGAAAAAGGATTTGATCACCGTTAGGCCATCAACAGACCAAGAAAGAATAGTTTACATAGCTTTAAAGCACGAATTAAAATCTGTTCCAGTTGTTGACAAAGAAGGTCATTTTTTAGGTGTTGTACCTTACCATACAATTTTAAAAATTTTTAACCAAGAAGTACAAGAAGACATTTTTAGGTTTGGTGGACTTTATCATAAAGTTGGGAAAGAGTTTGACACAATTGATGCTCCAGCTACAAGAATGATAAAGAATAGAATAGTGTGGCTTATAGTGGGTCTTATGGGTGGGATCATAGCTGCTTCTATAGTTAGCTTTTTTGAAAACATTTTAAGCAAGTATTTGATACTTGCAGCTTTTATTCCAGTTTTGGTTTATATGAGTGATGCCGCAGGTACCCAATCTGAAACTTTGATTGTAAGGGGAATTGCTCTTGACCCAAAACTTTCTGTTAAAAAATGGGTTAAAAGAGAGCTGATAGTTGCCCTTACTTTGGGTTTGTTTTGTGGTGGAATCTTGAGTTTAGCTTCTCTTCTTTTATGGAAAAGTAGTTATCTGATTGGAAGTATCATTGGCTTATCCATGTTCCTTGGAATAATTGCTGGAGTTTCAATTTCTACTTTCCTTCCTTTAGTGTTCAAAAAATTAAAAATAGATCCAGCTATGGCCTCTGGCCCTTTTGCAACAATAGTTAGCGACATAACAACTTTAGCAATATATTTTTCAGTAGCTACTTTTCTTTTTTTATTTTTTAAAGTTTAGAGTTAGGCGCGTATTCACAATCTTTTTCCCTTACATCTTTCCAGGAGAAACAATTGGTATAATAGCTGTCTTAATTCTGTAGGAAATTTTATTTTGCTAAATAGTATTATTCACTTTCTTTAAGTTTTTGTGAAATTTGGTGTAAAAGATTTGCTGGAGTTGGAACCGGATATTCAAGCTTATCTAAAATTTCATTTATTGGTTTATCAAAAATTACTACACCTTCTAGTCTTTTTAGAAGGTCTGATTTATTTACTGGAAAATCTAATCCCTTAATTTTTTGTGTAATCTTTACCGACCACTCTACTCCCAAAATCTCTGAAGTTTTGCTCAAGTTTTCAATTTCTTCTTCTACTTGCTTTCTTTTCATTAACTTGAAAGCAAGTTTAGCTAAACCACCAGCAATATGCTCATCAATTTTTTCTTCAGTAATACCTTCTATTTTCTTTTTTACCTCTTCCTCATCAGCTTCGAGCATTTTTCTTATAGTATTCTTTGTAGTTGCCAATTCTTGAGCTATTTCATCAGAAGTTTTATGTTCCTCTTCTTTTAGTATTATTGCATAGCATGCTTTAATCAAACTAGGGATCCATGTTAAGTTTCTATATTCTGCTATTTTTCTAGGCCCACCTAACAAGTTAATTGTTTCATTAAGCATTCTTAATACTTTTTTATTCCTCTCTTCCCAAACATCTCCTACAGGTTTTATCTCAATCATTGTCTCACCTTCACTATATTCTCTAAAGGTTTAATTATCTTAACAATTCCTGTATCAGAAATTTCAAAAAGAAATGTTCTTGTATCATGTCCAACCATTCTGCAACCATCAATCCTTAATAGCCTTACAATTCTCCCGATAGGCATGTTAAAAGTCTGAGAATCAAACCTTGACATTATCAGTTTTTTGTAAAGAACGATGCTTCCGTCAACTATATGACTTACAGCATAACCTCCGGCTGCTTCAGCAGTTAACTCTTCGCTCGAAGACCTTTTCTGAGAAACCATTAAACAGGTTTGTCTAAACTTTTTCATAAAATTGTAAAATTGTCTTACAATACTTCTTGCCATAACTTCTTTAGCTTCGTATAAACCAGTAATTGAATCTATAACAGTAGATTTTATATTATAGCGAGTTATAGCATACCTAAGAGTTTTTAAAAGTTCGTTCGGATTTTCCCTTAAAACAGGGTTGCTCGCAGCATCAATTAAAAACACATGATTTTCTATTTTATTTGGATTAATACCCATAGCTATTGCTCTTTGCTTTAGGGCCAAAACTAAAAATTCTTTTGGTACTTCAACTGTAACAAAGCATACATTATAGCCCATCGAAGCTTGCTTTACAGTATACTGCTCAGCCATAAGACTTTTTCCAGTATCAGAAACTCCAGTTAAATTTATCACAGATAGATAAGGAATTCCACCTAATGGTTTTTTTATTGGTTTACCCTCTTTTAACTCTACTGTAAAAAATAAATTGTCTAAACCCTCAATACCAGTAGGTAACCCAATTATTCTTGGGGTTTCACCAGAGAGTTCACCCATCTTGAATATGTTTGTTTCTTCAGTCATGTTGGTAAGTTAGAAAAGAGGATATATAAATTTTTTTACTTCTGTAAAGTTTATAAATCCAGGATTAACACAAAAAAATATGAAAGCTATATTTCAATCTACTTGTCCAAATTGTGGTAAGGATATTTCAGATGAAAGGTTGTTTTTAGGAATACCCTGCGAATCCTGCTTTCCAAAAAAAATTAGAAAAGAAGAGGATATTCATGAGTTTCAAGTAAAAATTGGGGAATACTTAAAAGAGTCCAACAAACTATGGAATTATAAGTATGTTTATGAATTAGCGAAAAAATTCCTTGAATTCAAGAAAATTTTTATTAAGGCAATAAAAAAGAAACCATGGTCTGCACAAAGTGAGTGGATTAAAAGGGTACTGAAGGGAAAAAGTTTTTCAATAATAGCACCTACTGGCATGGGAAAAACCGTATTTGGAATAATTTCCTCAATCTATTTAGCATGGAAAAATAAGCGAGCTTATATAATCGTGCCGACTCGAGTATTAGTTGAAGATGTTTATCAAAAAGCTTGTAAATTTTCTGAAGAATGTAACTTAAGAATTAAAATTTTAAGATTACACTCGAAAATGAAGAAGAAAGAGAGAACTAAAGTTTTGGAAGAACTTAAGGATTTTTCAACAGGCATTCTGATTACTACTTCAAAATTTTTGTCTTCAAATTTTAGCATGTTAGAGAAAATAAAGTTCGATTTTATTTTTGTCGATGATGTTGATGCTGTTTTAAAAACTTCAAAAAATATTGAGAAAATACTTTTCCTGCTTGGTTTTAGTTCAAAAGATGTAAAAAAGGCTTATCAATTAATAGACTTGAAAGCAAATCTTGCAAACGTAAAAGATGAAAAAAATATGAAAAAAATTTTAAAAAAGATAGAAATTTTGGAAAAAAAGTTGCCTAAACTAAGTTCTCTACTTATAGTTTCTAGTGCTACTGCAAAACCTAAAGGGAAACGCGTAAAACTTTTCAGAGAACTTTTGGGTTTTGAAATAGGTTCTTCTACTGCTATTTTTAGGAATGTGAAAGACCTTTATCTTTTAAGAAAGGATGTAAAAAAGCAAATTTTTGATTTAATAAAAAAGCTTGGCAAAGGAGGAATTGTTTTTGTTTCTTTGGAAGATGGAGAAACCTTTGCTCATGAAATTTTAGAATACTTGAAAAAAAGTGGAATTAAAGCTGAAGGCTATTTTGGAAAGAATGTAAAGTTAGAAACTCTAGAAAAGTTTAAAACCGAAGAACTTGATGTTCTCATAGGAATGGAAAGCTATTATGGTATGTTGGTAAGAGGATTAGACCTTCCTGAAGTGGTAAGGTATGCCATTCATACACGTGTTCCAAAATTTGTTTTTGACTTGAAGATAGAAGAAGCATCTCCTTATAAATTGTACTTTTTATTAGCAGAGTTGCAAGATTTTTTCCCAGAAAAATATAAAAAAGAAGCTACATCACTTCTAAGAAAATTTAAAAAAATAATCTCTTTGCCACGCAATAAATTAGAATATTTAACACAGCTCCTTAAAGAAAAATCTAAGGATGAAAGATTTTCTTTTGAAATAAGTACATGTGAAAAAACACAAAAAATACTCAAAAGTGTACTTCTCAATGAAAAATTCCAGGAAAATATTAAAAGTAACCCTTACATTTCTATAAGAATTTCAGAAGAGGGGACCCGTATTCTGATCCCAGACGTAAGAACTTACATTCAAGCATCCGGACGTACTTCTAGAATGTTTCCAGGTGGTGTTACAAAAGGTATCTCAATAGTTTTAGTTGATGATGAAAAAACTTTTAGAGGTTTGGAAAGAAGACTAAGATGGTATTTTGAAGATATAAGGTTTGAGAAATTTGAAGATGTAGAGCTTGAAAAATTAATCGAGGAAGTAAACAGAGATAGAGAACTGGTTAAACTAGCTATAGAAGGTAGAATAGAAATTAAATGGAAAGATCCTGTAAAATCTGCACTACTTATAGTCGAATCTCCGCATAAAGCACAAACTATTTCAAAATTTTTTGGAAAACCGAGCAGGAGAAGAATAAACGGAATTATTTCTTATGAAGTAACCACTGGTGATTATCTTCTTAACATCGTTGCAACTAAAGGTCATGTGATGGATTTAGTAGAAGACAAAGGATTCCATGGAGTTTTAATTAAGAATGGATTCATTCCTGTTTATGGAAGCATAAAGAAATGTAAGAAATGCAATACCCAATTCATTTCTCCTAAAATTTGTCCTAAATGTAAAAGTAGTGAAGTTGATGATGCAAGAATACGTTTAGAGAATCTTAGAGATATAGCCTTTGAAGTTGATTATGTATTTCTTGGTACTGACCCAGATAGAGAAGGTGAAAAAATTGCTTGGGATGTTGCGGCAATCCTAACTCCTTATTCTAAAGAAATAAAAAGGCTAGAGTTCCATGAAGTTACAAGGTCAGCAATATTAAAAGCTTTACAAAATTTGCGTGAAATTAACGAGAATATGGTGAATGCGCAAATAGTAAGAAGGGTAGAAGATAGATGGTTGGGATTTCAACTTAGTCAAAAGCTCTGGAAAGTTTTAAAAAATAAGAAACTTTCAGCAGGGCGTGTTCAAACACCAGTTCTAGGTTGGATTATTAAAAGATTTGACGAATACAAAACATCTTGGCGTCTTGTGTTAAGTTTAATCCTTGAAAATGGTTTTAAATTAGAGATTAAAGAAGTAAAAAATCCTAAAGAAGTAAAAAGAGAGTTAAAAAAGAAGCTTGTAAATGTTTCCGTAATAGGAGAGACTGAAAAAGAAGTTAGACCACCTCCACCATTTTCTACTGATGACCTTCTTTCTGAAACTTCAAAAATATTGAAATTCTCTGCAATAAAAACCATGAAGTTGGCTCAAACTCTTTTTGAAGCAGGTTTTATAACTTATCATAGAACTGATAGCAAGTATGTGAGTAACGAAGGTGTAAGAATAGCTGAAGAGTATATAAAAGACAGGTTTGGCATAACTGATTTTAAACCCAGAAAATGGCCAAAAAAAGGAGCGCATGAGTGCATTCGTCCGACTAAACCAATAGATGTTTTTGAACTTTCTAAACTAATTAGAGAAACTGGAATTAAAGAATTAAGCAAAGATCACCTTAAACTTTATAACCTAATTTTCAAAAGGTTCATCTCAAGTCAAATGAGTAATGCAAAAGTGGTTTATCAAAAAGTCAAATTTAAAATAGCTTCAACTGAAATAGAAACTGAAATTCCAGTAGAAATAAAAAAAGATGGATTCCTTAAAATTTTACCGATGAAAATTTATCCAAGAGTTCTTCCACCTTCTTCAAGAATTAGAAAATATTTTCTCAAAAATCTCCCGACAGTTTTACCATTCACCCAAGGTGAAATAATAAGAGAAATGAAAAAAAGAAATATAGGGAGGCCATCAACCTATGCTATAATAATTCAAAAAATTCTTGAAAGGAAATATGCAATTGAGAGCAAAGGAAGAATCATACCTACTCCACTTGGAAGAAAAGTTTTTTCCTATCTTTCAAAAAATTATCCAAATATAGTTTCTGAAGAGGTTACAAGAATTTTAGAAGAAAAAATAGATAAGGTTGAGAAAGGTTATGATTATAGGGAAATACTTAAGAATGAGTATGAAATAGTGAAAAAAATTTAACTCATTTGATTTTCTTTAATCTTTTTATAAGAATTTTAATTGCTTCTTCTATTTGTTTTTTATTCCTTGCTCCCGTGCAAACTATTCTTCCAGAACTGAAAACCAAAAAAGCAACTTTTGGTTTTTCTATTCTATAAACTAATCCAGGAAATTGCTCAGGCTCGTACTCACAATTTTCCAAGTTAAAAGCAATTTTATCCAAATCAAGCTTCATGTTCAAGTTAGCAGAAGCAACAATGTTTTGAACTTCCATTTTTGGCTTATGGACTTTTACTCCAGCTTTTTTAAGAATTCTAAGCATTTTGTTTATTGCTTCTTTTGCTTCTTTTAAGCTTGTTGCTCCAGTGCAATTCATTTTACCAGAAGAGAATATCAAAAAGCTTGTCTTGGGTTTTTTCATCCTATAAACCATTCCAGGAAATTGATTGGGTTCATACTCTGCATTCTCTAGCTTAGTCATCAAAACATTAAGATTAATTCTATCCGCAAACTCTACTGTAATTACCATATTTTGGATTGAAAACCGCATAATTAATTTAAGGATTTAATAAGCATAATTTTTATGGTTTTAGCACATAAACTTTTTTTCCTATAAAAAGTCTTTTAGAACCGTTTTTTCTTATCGAAACCAAAGCCTTAGGAAACTTTTCTCTCAACTTCTCAAACTCCTCTTTTGTAACATATTCGATAATTTTGGCTTTCATTTTTCTCACCAATTGTTCTAAGGAATTGAATCTTATTTTTTGTAGATGAAATAGTAGAAAATTAAAGCAAAGATTATAGCTAAAAATATTCCCAAGAGGACTGAAGAATCTATTAAAAGAAAAGCCCCAGTAGCTGGAATTACGACTGCAGTTTGATGTTGGTGCTCAGGAATTGAGATTGGTAAATTCTTTTCTAAAATTCTTATTATGTATTGAATTTGGGAGTAGTTTACCCAGAAGCCAAAAATTGAGATTAGTACACTAATTAAAATTAAAAGTCTCCATTCTTTTGGAAAAGCCTCTTTTTTCATAAAGTTTATTTTAATCGAAAGGTATTTAAAAATATCTTTTATTTCCAACGAAAAAGTTTTTTATACTCAAAAAATAAAGATTTTGTTGTGATAGTTTGACGAGAGTAATTGCTATAGCTTCTGGAAAGGGCGGGGTTGGAAAAACAACTCTAGCCACAAACTTAGCAATAGCTTTGAATGAGTTTGGAAAAAGGGTAATAGTAATAGATTGCAACCTTACAACTCCTCATTTATCCTACTACTTAGGAGCTGAAGATTTTGGTGCCACGATAAATGATATTCTCAAGGGGAAAACTGATATTAGGTATGCCGTTTCCCATTACAATGGAGTAATGTTTATTCCCGCTTCACTCAACCTTAAAGACCTTATAGATATTGATTTAAGTAACTTAAAGTCCCATTTAGAAAGACTAGATTTACCCTTTATAGATTTTGTCTTTTTAGATTGCGCCCCTGGTTTAGGAAGAGAAGCTATAAGTGTTTTGAAAATTGCAGATGAAGTTATATTTGTTTCCACCCCTACGGTTCCTACTCTTATGGATGTGAAGAGATGTATAGACGTTTTAAGAAAGAAAAACAAAAAGTTTAGCTTAGTACTTAATATGGTAGGTTGTGGTAAATATGAATTCAAGAAAGTGGAGCATGTATATGAACTACTTAAAATACCAGTCTTGGGTTCAATACCTTTTGATAGAAATGTAGTAGATAGTGTTGCTTTTGGAGTCCCTTTACTTAAAATGAAACCTAATTCAAAAGCAGGCGTTGCTTTTATGAAATTGGCAGCGAATTTAATAGGTATAGAATATAAAGTTTATCCTTCCCCCTTTCATAGAATAGCAGAAAAAATAAAGGAAAAATTATTTAGAAAGTAAATATCTTGTGTAGTTTATATAAATTTGAGCATCGAAATAAATATTTAAGTCTAAGTGAAATTGTTTGATGTGACAAGATGATTTCCAAAATTAAAAAAAGAGATGGGAGAATTGTCGATTTTGATAAAGAGAAAATAACTAACGCTATTTTTAAAGCTGCTCAAGCTGTTGGAGGTAAGGATAGAGAGTTAGCTGCTAAGCTTGCTGATCAAGTTGTTGAACTTTTAGAAAAAAAATTAAAACCTGGAGAAATTCCTACAGTAGAACAGGTTCAGGATTTAGTAGAAAAGGTTTTGGTTGAAAACAGACACTACAAAACTGCAAAAGCTTATATCCTTTACAGGCAAAAAAGGGCTGAGGTAAGAAGAGCTAAAGCTTTGCTTGGAGTTAAGGATGAACTTAAGCTTTCTTTGAATGCTATCTTAGTTTTAGAAAGAAGATATTTAAGGAAAGATGAAAGGGGTAAGGTTATAGAATCAACTGCCCAAATGTTCAGAAGAGTTGCAAGAGCTATAGCTGAGGTCGAAAAAAATTATGGAAAAAGCGAAGAAGAGGTTAAGGAACTTGAGGAAAAATTTTACCAAATGATGACAAGGCTTGAATTCTTGCCTAACTCGCCAACGCTAATGAATGCTGGTACAGGAACTAAGCTTGGTTTATCAGCTTGTTTTGTCTTACCAGTAGAAGATTCCTTAGAGAGTATTTTTGAAGCAGTTAAGCAAACAGCCCTAATCCACAAAAGTGGAGGAGGTACTGGATTTTCCTTCTCTAAAATAAGACCTAAAGGTGATGTAGTTAAAACTACAGGAGGGATTGCTTCTGGCCCAATAAGTTTTATGACAGTTTTTGACGCTGCCACTGAAGTAATAAAACAAGGAGGTAAGAGAAGAGGAGCAAACATGGGAATTTTAAAGGTAGACCATCCAGATATTTTAGACTTTATAGTTTGTAAAGAAAGGGAAGGAATTTTAAGGAACTTTAATATCTCGGTTGCAGTAACGGATAAATTCATGAAAGCTGTTGAGGAAAACAAGGATTTTGAGTTAATAAATCCAAGGAATGGACAAGTTGTTAAAACAATAAACGCGAGAGCAATTTGGAATTTAATAATAACTATGGCTTGGAGAAATGGAGAACCAGGAGTTATATTTTTAGATACTATTAACAGAGCTAATCCAACTCCTCATGTAGGTCAAATTGAAGCAACTAATCCTTGTGTAGTTGGTGATACTTATGTATTTACAGAAGAAGGGTGGGTAAAGGCAAAGAACCTTAAAGTCGGAAGTAAAATATGGACACCTAAAGGCTGGTCAATTATAGAAGAAGTAATAGATAACGGTATTAAAGAAATAGCTAAAATAGAGCTCGCAAATGGAATGGAGATTGTAGTTACTTATGACCATAAGTTTTTAACAAAGAACGGTTGGAAACCTGTTAAAGAACTTACTCCAGGAGATAAAATAAAAATAATTTACAATTTTCCAGAAGAATATGGACTTCCTTTTGACGATAGAAAAGCTGAATGGATAGGTTATTGGACTGGTGATGGTGATGTTACATCTTCTCATCATGTTTCTCTTTATGTTGGTAATGATGGAAATCTTGCTAATCACTTCTTACCTATAACTCAACAGATAGCAGGAAATTGCTCTCTTATAAAAGCTAACAATCAATTAAGGTTGGATGTACATCGAAAAAAATTTGCAAATTTGGTAAGGAAGTTAACTGGAACTAAATTATCGAGTGAAAGTAAAAAGAAGGAAGTTCCTGAATTAATTTTAAAATCTAATCCAATAGCTCAAAAGAGTTTTCTGAGGGGTTTATTCTCAGCAGACGGTAGTGTTTATGATTCAAACGGAACTCCAATAATTTCCCTATCTTCTGCTTCTAAAAAACTTTTGAAACAAGTTCAGTTATTATTGCTTTCACAAGGTATTCCGTCTACTTTAACTAGAGAAAAAAAAGCTGAAAGAAAAACTATAAAGGGAAAAACCTATAAGACATTACCTACGTTCAGACTATTGATAAGTGGTGAAAGAGCATGGATATTTTATAAGAGTATAGGATTAATAGGAAAAAAATCGGAAAAATTAAAAAAACTTCTTGAAAATAAAAAATATTATTCTACGCTTCACAGATATGAATACATAAAAATCAAAAAAATAGAACCAGCTGGGAAAGAAAGAGTATTTGATGTAAAAGCACCTCCAGCTTTTACATGGATCACAAATGGGATTTTATCTCTCGATTGTGGCGAACAGCCTCTTTTACCTTATGAATCTTGTAATTTAGGTTCAATTAATCTAAGCAAGTTTGTTGAAGATGGGAAAATAAATTGGGATAGACTTAGAGAAACAGTAAGACTTGCTGTAAGATTTTTAGATAATGTAATAGATGCGAATAGCTATCCAATCCCTGAAATTGAAAAAATGACAAAAGCGAATAGAAAAATAGGTTTGGGTGTAATGGGTTTTGCTGATACTTTAATTCTTTTGGGTATTCCCTACAATTCAGAAGAAGCTTTGAAAACTGCTGAAAAAATAATGAAGTTCATTTCGGAAGAAGGAAGAAAGATGAGTGTTGAGCTTGGAAAAGAAAAAGGTAGTTTTCCAAATTTCAAAGGAAGTGTTTGGGATAAAAAAGGATATGAAGCTATGAGAAATGCTACTGTAACAACTATAGCTCCTACTGGGTCGATAAGTATAATTGCTAATTGTTCATCTGGTATTGAACCTTTGTTTGCTATTTGTTATACTAGAGAATTGAGTGAAAGTTTAGGTAAAAGTTTGATTGAAATTAACCCATACTTCGAAACTATAGCAATAGAAAAAGGATTTTATTCGGAAGATTTGATAAAAAAGCTTGCTGGTAAAACTTCTATTCAAGATATTGAAGAAGTACCAGAAGAAGTAAGAAGGATTTTTGTTACTGCTCATGATATTACTCCTGAATGGCATGTAAGAATTCAAGCAGCTTTCCAGAAGTTTACCGATAATGCTGTAAGCAAAACTATTAATTTTCCGTATGAAGCTACACCTCAAGACGTGGAGAAAGCTTACTTGCTAGCCTATAGGTTAGGTTGTAAAGGTATAACTGTCTATAGACATGGAAGTAGAAAAGTTCAAGTTTTAAAACCTGTTACTGAAAGTAGTATTGAAACTTTGGGCTCTTGCCCCACATGTACAATTTAAAAGGAGGTTTAAAAAAATGGTAGTTCCAATTGTGGATAAGGAAAAATGTATTGGTTGTGGACTTTGTACAAGCATATGCCCAGATGTTTTTGAATTGGGAGAAGATGGAAAATCACATGTAAAAAATCCTCAAGGTTGCGATAAGTGCGACTGCAAAACTGCAGCAGAATCTTGTCCAGCTCAAGCAATAACTCTAAAAGAATGAATTTGAATTTTAAGTAGAATTTAAATTTTCTTTAATTCTTAGAAGTATTATGCTATGGCAAGTATTTGCTCTCCTGGCAGCGGTTTCAAAAGGAATTCAAAAGATAATTCATAGAGATATAATGAAAAAGGAAAACTATATAGCTTATGGTTGGTTTTTCAATCTTTTAACAGGAATTTTCTTTTTATTTTTGTTTGTAAGAGGAATAACAATTCCTTCATCGCTTTATGCCTGGAGTTTAGCTTTATTTGCTGGATTCCTCTGGGCAGTTATAGCCCTAATAGGATTTAAATCATATCAACATACTCCTGTCTCTTTAAGAGATCCTTTGGCAAGAACAGATGTTTTATTTTTACTTTTATTTTCTATTTTTATCCTTCAAGAATCTATCACAACTTTTAAAATAGTTGGAATTCTCCTAATTTTTCTTGGATTAATAGTTTTGACTTGGCATAAAAGAAAAATTTTTGGAAGATTATCGCACATAGGAATTCAACTAACTTTGTTAGTAGCTTTTTTTGATGGTTTTGTAGCTATAGTTGATAAAACTGCGGTAGCCTATTTTTTACCCGAATTTTATGGTTTTCTTATGTATATTTTACCTGCCATTTACCTTACTCCTTTAGCAGTAAAAAATGCGTCTAGTATAAAGAAATTACTAGTAAACAAAAAGTTTGCGGTTATAGCTACTTGTGCTTTAGGTGTTAGTGCTTATTATTTTCAACTCTCTGCCTATATGCTAACCGAAGTTAGTAATGTATTTCCTGTCATACAACTTTCAACTTTAATAGTAGTGTTGGGTGGAATATACTTTCACAAAGAAAAAGAATTAAGTTTGAGATTGGTAGGAGCTGTTTTAATGATTATTGGAAGTGTGCTTATACTAAGTCCTGAAACTTTTTATAACATATTAAAAATTGTGCCGTAATACTTTTTCCATTATACTTTTCTTACTTTTGTTCCCTTTGGTGTATCCTCAACAATATAACCCATACTTTTTATTTTCTCTCTTATTTCATCAGCAGTCTTCCAGTCTTTTCTTTTTCTTGCCTCTTCTCTTTTTTTAATTAATTTTTGAATTTCTTCAGGTATTTCCTCTTCTTTTAAAGCTTTTTCCAAATTCAAACCAAGAATTCTATCAAAGTCTAATATAAGTTTAATAATATCATCTGCGTTTTCCTTACTAATCTTTTTTTCGTCCATAAGCTTGTTAACTTTGTTAATGAAATCAAACATAGAAGCTAAAGCTAGATTTATTTTCAAGTTATCATCCATTGCGCTCTCGAACTTTTGTCTAGTTTTATTAATCATTTCTTTAATCTTAGGATTGTTCTTACCTTCCTTAATTTCTTTCAACCTAAAAATAAAATTGAAAAGTTTATCAACTGTATTTTTAGCTGCTTCCAAAGATTCAAAAGTGAAGTTGAGTTGTTGTTTGTAGTGCGTAGAGAGTAAGACATATCTTATTGCCTTTGGGTCATAACCTTTTTTTAGCAAATCCCTTAAAGTGTAAAAATTACCTAAGGATTTTGACATTTTTCTTCCTTCAACTAACAAATGCTCAGCATGAAGCCAATAATTCACGAATTTTTTTCCGGTTGCTGCTTCGCTTTGGGCGATTTCATTTTCATGATGTGGAAAAATTAAATCCACTCCTCCTGTGTGAATATCTATAGTTTCTCCAAGATATTTCATAGCCATAGTTGAACACTCAATATGCCATCCCGGTCTTCCTTTTCCAATTTCAGTTTCCCAGAAAACATTACCATCCTCAGGATTCCAAGCTTTCCAAAGAGCAAAGTCATAAGCTTCTTCCTTAGTATAGCTATCAGCTTTAACCCTTGCTCCTGGTTTAAGTTCTTTGATTTTCATTTTAGAAAGTTTCCCATAATCCTTAAATTTAGAGATATCATAATATATGGAACCATCTTCTCCTCTATAAGCATAACCCTTTTGTATGAGAATTTTAATTAATTTAACCATATCCTGAATATGCTCAGTTGCTTTCGGATATACATCTGCTGGAATTATGTTTAAGGTTTTTGAATCTTCGAAAAAAGCTTGAATGTATTTTTTTGTATATTCTTTTAAAGAAATACCCTCTTTTCTAGCTCCTCTTATAGTTTTATCGTCAACATCAGTTAAATTCATTACATGCTTTACTTTATAGCCTCTGTAAATTAGCCATCTTTTTAGAATATCTTGCCAAACATAAGTCCTAAAATTTCCAATATGAGCGAAATCATAAACGGTTGGACCGCATGTATACATTTTGACTTCTTTATCCTTGATTGGTTTGAAAACTTCTTTTTTTCTTGTTAAAGTATTAAAAAATTTAATTGTCATATTTCCACCTTTATGTTAAATATTATGTGACTTTAAAAAAGCTCGGGACGGGATTTGAACCCGTATGCGTCGGTCTCAGCATCTCATCTTTTATCAAAAGACCAACTGCAGCCGACTGCCTAACCAGATTCGGCCACCCGAGCTTCAATATATTTTATACCACCTCCTTATTTAATAAAAACATTTTTCTTCTTAAATCTCTAAAAATAGCTATTTCTTTAACAAATTTTTGTTTTTTTAAAATTGATAAGTTATACCTCAAAGTTCTTTCAGGAAGTTTTGTTATTTTTAAAAGTTGCTCTCTAGTTTTTGGACTATCAAAAAGAGCTTCTTTAATAAGCTTCAAAGCAAAGCCTTTCACCCATTCTCTGCACCTTTTTATTTTAAAGATTTTTATTCTTAAAACTTTTTTGATATCGGCAATTTTAAATCATCAAGATTAATTATTAAATGATATGAGCTTGATTTTCGTTTATATCACAAATCCTACAAAAATTCAAGCAAAAAAGATTGCTTTACATTTACTCAAAAAGAAACTAATAGCTTGTGCAAACATTTTTCCTATTCAAAGCTTCTACTGGTGGGAAGGAAAAATAGAAAAAACTAAAGAATACGTGCTAATAGCAAAAACTTTGAAGAAAAATTTTGAAAAAATTAAAAAAGAAGTAAAAAGAATACATAAATATTCAATACCATGTATAGTTAAAATAGAAGTTGAAGCTAATAAGGGATTTAAAAATTGGATAAAACAAGAGGTGAAGTAAATGGGTCATATTTATCTCTATACAGGAACAGGAGCTGGGAAAACCACTAATGCTTTAGGTTTAGCTTTAAGAAGTGTAGGACATGGTCATAAAGTAGTAATAATCCAATTCTTGAAATATTGGAAGAGTACTGGTGAATACAAAATAAAGGATAAGCTCAAGCCATACTATGAGATATACCAGTTTGGAAGACCAGGGTGGTTTAAGCTTGACGGAAAACCGAAGGTCGTGAAATTTGGAAGAAAAAAATTTATAGTTAGGAATTTAAGTGATGCAGACAAGCTTTTTGCTAAAAAAGGATTAGAGTTTGCCAAAAAAATTGTGAAAGAGAAAAAACCTCATTTACTAGTTTTAGATGAAATTAACCTTGCTTTACATTGGAAGCTTTTGAGTGTAAAAGAAGTTTTAAAATTTTTAGATAAAATCCCAAAAAGAACAGATGTAGTTTTAACTGGAAGATTTGCACCCAGAGCGCTCTGGAAAAGAGCAGATTTTGTTAACGTAATAAAGGATGTTAAATTTCCGAAAAAAATTCCAGCTAAAAAAGGAATTCAGTATTGATTATACCCAACCCATAACCATGGAAATACCTAATCCAAGAATGATTAAACCAGCTATAAGATGCAAGTATCTTATATTACGTTCTCTCCACCCACTTATATCTTCAATAGTTGTTATTCCTATGTAAATTGCTATTGTTATTCCAAGCATTGGTAAAACAAAAATAAAATTGTAAAGGAGAAGCCAGGGTACTGTTTTAAGTAGTTCAAGCATAGATAGGATACCACCAGCTATTATGTATGGCCCAATAGTGCAAGGAAGAAGAAAAATTGTAACGAATGCTCCTATAGCAAAGGCTCCTGAAGGGCTTGTTGCTTTTTCTGTTATTTTTTTAGCTATTGGCCTTAAACTCATAGGCATTTCAGTGAGAAAACCTCCAGGTTTGTACTTTACAAAATCTTTAATGTTTAGAATTCCTAGAAAAATAGCAACACCACCCAAAATTTTGTACAACATTAATCTGATTGAAGTAAGCGCTTGAATTACTTGAAAGAATTTAATGATAATTAAACCATAGAAAAAATAAATGATAAATATCGAAAGAGAAAAAGAAAGACCACCAAGTAGAACTTTTCTTCTTTTTTTTGGGTTGTAAGTTAAAATTGAAATTAGTATGAAAGTTAAAATCGCAAGAGCACAAGGATTAACAGAATCAGCAGCAGCCAGAGAAATTATTTTAGGTAGAGTTAGTTCTTCTATCATTTCCTCACCTTATTTTTTTAACAATGTAAAACAAAACTGGCACAATTATACAAATAATTAAAACAGCAATACCTATACCAAGGTAAAAATTAATTGAAGAAGTAGAATTTCCAGTAATTTTGTTTTTCACATTTCCCCATTCAATAATTAAATTGCCTAATTTAACAGCATCTGTAAATTTAACTTCAGAACCAGAAAGGGGTGCTGGGAAAGCTTGAATTTTTTCAAAACTTATATTTTTTTCTTTTAAAGTTTCTTCAACATTTTCAGATATAAGTGCACTAATTAAATCTTTGTTGGTTACATTGCTAACAACATCTTCTTTAATCAAGATTTTATTACCAATCCATATTTTTGGTTTTCCTGGTAGTTTATCTATTTCCAAATTTTCAAAAGGAACCGATCCATCTAATAATGGACATTCATTTCCTCCATGAGAAAGGTAAAAATCAATTTTATTTCTTATCTGATTTAATATTGGTATATCTCCTATTATATGATCATTTTTGTTAAAGATTACTAAAGGCACTCCTAAGCCAGTATTATATTTTTCGTCATACTTAGGAAGTAAAACAGCATTTTCTCGTTGTTGATAAATTTCATATTCTATTACTACAAACTTTTTATTTTCTGCTGGTAAAACACTAAGTACTATTGGGTCTGTTTTAGCACAATGCGGACAACCTATTCCTGTGAAGTAAACTACACATACATAATTTTGAGTTTCACTTGTAGTCATGCGCGTAAAAAGTAATGAAAAAATGATTAAACTACTTATTAAACCTATTATTTTAAGTGTTTTCATTAACTTAAAATAGTATGAAACCATATTTAAATATTGGTTTCAAAAAGTGAAACCGATGAATTTAAAGAAAAATGCCTTGATTGTGATAATAATTTTTACTGGATTTGTTTTTGGAGTTTCTTTTGCTACACTTTATGCTCAAACTAATATAGAAAAGGGGACTGCTTGCACGTGTACACTTCCCATACCATTACTTATACCTGTTTTTTCTTCGCTTGGTGTATTTGTTGGTTCTATAGTTTACTACTTTATGTTTCCTAGGTTTGAAGAAGTAAAAGAAAAAAGTTTGGAAATAGAAAAAATTTTATTAGATTTATTGGATTCTGATGAAAGAAAAATCATTGAAAAAATAATTCAGAATAAAGGGAAAATAATTCAAAGCAAACTTTCTTCTGAATTTGGGAAAGTTAAAGTTTTTAGGATTATAGAAAGTTTGAAAAAAAGAGGAATAATAGAGAAAGAACCATACGGAAAAACTAATATAATAAAACTTAGTGAAAAATTTGGAAATATTTTAAATCCTTAGATGAATAGGTAGAATTATGATAAACGTTGAGAAAATAAGAGAAGATTTTCCGTTACTTCAAAAAAGGATAAACGGCAAGCCTATAATATATTTTGATAATGCATGTGTAACTTTAAGGCCTGTACAAGTAATTCAAGCAATTAAAGAATATTATGAAGAGTACTCTGCTTGTTCTGGAAGAAGTATACATAAATTAGGGAATAAAGTGTCAGAAGAATACCAAAAATCAAGGAAAGTTATAGCTGAATTCATAAATGCAAGAAAACCAGAAGAAATAATTTTTACTAGGAATACTACAGAAGGTATAAATTTAGTTGCAAATTCTCTAGGATTAAAAAGAGGTGATGTAGTGATAACAACTGATAGAGAACATAACTCTAACTTACTTCCTTGGCAAATTTTAACCAAAAAACTAGGAATCAAGCATGAAATAATTTTTTCTAAGGGGGACCTAACATTTGACTTAGAAAAATTTGAAAAAATGATGAATAAAAATGTAAAACTAGTTTCTATATTTCATACCTCAAATTTAGACGGTTACACAATTCCTGCAAAAGAAATAATTAAAATCGCTCACGATTTTGGTGCTTTAGTTTTGTTAGATGGCGCTCAATCAGTTCCTCATAAACCTTTAGACGTGAAAAAATTGGATGTTGATTTTTTTGCTTTTTCTGGACATAAGATGCTTGGTCCATCTGGTATAGGAGTACTCTACGGAAAAGAACATTTGCTTGAAAAACTTAATCCTTTTTTGGTGGGCGGAGATACTGTTCAGAGTACGACTTATTACTCGCATACTTTTTTAAAACCACCTGAAAAGTTTGAAGCAGGACTGCAAAACTATGCAGGTGCTATTGGTTTAGCTGCTGCAGCAAAATATATAGAGAAAATCGGAAAAGAAAAAATAGAAAATCATGAAATCGAATTGAACAAACTTATAACCGAAGAAATTTTGAAGCTTGAGAGAATAGATATAATTGGTCCCTCTTCTCCTGAACTTAGGGGTGGGATTATTTCTTTTATTGTTGAAGGAATAAACCATCATGATGTTGCAATAATGTTGGATGAAATGGCAAATATAATGATACGTTCGGGTCAGCATTGTGTCCATTCTTGGTTTAATGCTCATGGAATAGAAGGTTCTGCAAGAGTATCTTTATATCTATACAATACAAAAGAAGAAGCACAGATATTCATCGAAACTCTCAAAAAAATATTAAGGTTGAGATAATGGTATTTTGTGTCGCGGCATTGATAATTTTTAGCGGTTTAGGTATTTTTTCAGCTAAGTATAGAAGACTGGCGAAAGAAGCATTTGAATGTACTTTTAGGATGGTAACTTTTCGTCCATGCATAACTAAATTGGATGAAAAAATAAAGTCAAAGTTAACAGCAAAGTTAATGAAAACACCAAGGTTAGCAAGATTTGTATACAAACATTTCAAAATTCTTTCTTGGATTTTTACTTTAGCTTTTTTTGGAAGCTTGGCCTACAGTTTTTATGGGATTTATAACTTACTCTATTATGGAACATGTACTCATGGTTCTTCATCGACTTGTGAAATTTCACAAGCATCTCAAACTATTCATTGCTATGAAGAATTAATTGTTTATGTGATAATTGGAGTTTTATTAATAGTTTTCTCTTATTTTGGTTATAAGTACTGGAGATCAAAAAGATGATTTTACTAGTTCTTTCGTTAATTCATCCCAATATTTTTGATTATATTCACAACTAGGGTCAGGAGCTTGTAAATCGTTGAAATAACCATAAGCCCTAGCTCTACAACCTCCACAAATATTTACATATTCACATTCACCGCATCCTTTGAATTTTTCTCTTTCTCTTATTTTCTTGAGAACTGGAGAATATTTCCATATATCAATCAGCTTTTCTTCTCTTATATTACCTATTTTAATTGGAATAAAAACACACGGTTGTACATCTCCATTCGGTTCCAAACCACAATAAAGTCTTCCAGCTCCACAATTACCAGTGAGAAAACCATTAGCAAAAAAATTATGATTCTTACTTAAAGTAGTTACATCCCTTACATTTTCACATTTAACCCTCTTGATACTTTCGATAGTTTCGAAAACTAATCCATTACCAACTCGAGCATTCTTAAGCCAGTCTTTAAATTTAATGAATTTCTTAGACTTGCCTATTAAAGAAGGATTTTTTATCTTTCCAAAAACCCAAGATCTAATAAGGTAATAATTTATATTGAATTCTTGTTTCTTCAATTTCTTAGTGATCTGCATCGGCATTAAACCTTTTTTTCTCATCTGTTTAGTCAATCTATAAGCTTTTTGAAGTTCTCTTATACGATTCAACTTAAGAAGAATGTATTCATAAGAATATTTTGCTAGTATTTCTCTTTTTTTATTATATTTGTAACCAATCTTACCATAAAGATTTGCCAAACTAGTTAAACTCGATGATAAGCTAACTATAATTTTATAGCTAACTTTACCACTCCTTCTTATAGCACAAGGTTTCACACTAATGCGGGTAACTTTAACTCCAAAATCAGCTAACAATTCTTTTATCTCGTTGACAAATATCTTACCAGAGTTTAAAGAATCTAAAGTTTTGTTTAAAGAGAACTTTGAAACTCTGAAAGTTATACCATTTTTCTCTAAAGAAGGTTTCGTCAATTCGCTTCCAAAGTATGCCGCTAGAAATTCTTGTTTTACCCATTTTGGAGCCTTCTTGATCCAAGCTGGTACAGAAAATTTTAACTTACATTTATCTCCCACAGGAGCACCCAGTGCTTTTAACAAAGTGAAAAGAACTACAGAATGAACAGACGCAGAAACACTATATCCTTTTACTTTTCTCTTTTTGCCACTTGCTTCTGTAATTATACTTTCACATTTTCTTCTTCTTATCTTGGAAGGATGAAATCCTAGGTCAATAATATCTTTCCTTATTTCCTCTACATCTTCGAAATTCCCATTGACTTCGAGTTTTCCTCCTACTTGAGTTGACTCATAATAGAGAGAACCATCACCAAAAATATGCCCTATAAGTCTTGCTATTTGAGGAATTTTTGGATTATCAAACTTAAGAGGTAGAAGGTTCAATCTTTTAAGTTCTTGAATTATTCTTTCAACTCTAGAGCTAGGAAGTGCTGATTTTCTTATATCTTTCTCATTGAGTATAATCTTGTCACTTTTTTCGAATTTCACAGGATCTATTGGAAGAACTATTACTTTATCTCCTTTCTTCAGATCCTTAACCTCTATTTTTCCCCTTTTTGTGAATATTGGATGATCTCCGGTAGCTCTAAGAACTCTTTTAGTTTCTTTTGTTTTAATCTCAAAAACTCTGCTATCAGGGGCTAACTTAGGTGGAATATTTATATACCTTACTAGTTTTGTCGATTCCAACCTTTTGTGCTTTATATCACAAGTCAATATAGAAGTTTTTTTCCATTTATCTTCCAGCTCTTTTATAGGTAGAAAATGACCATTAGAAATTAAAACCTTTGTATCAGGAGCAACACAGCCTCCTATAAATTCAGTCAAAGTTTTAGTTCTCCCCCTTAACATTTCCATAGCCTCTTTGTTAGTAAAATGGGTTGCAATAGCGGGACCTTCTGCATACTTTAAAGAAGTGACTGCATACTGAGGGGCAGTAGAAAAAACATCAAGCTTGCAATTGGTATCAATAAGCTTAGAATAAAGCAACTCTAGTAATTTTTCCCTTTCTTTTGGGGTCAAATCTTCTTTTATTATATTTTTTCCTCTTCTTGTGGGTACATAGTTAAAAACTATAAACCTATTTGCGTGCAATTCCTTTTCTGCAAATTCAATAAGCTTTGGTATTTCCTTTAAGTTGTAATGAGTTGCTGTAGTTGCTACACAAGTGTCCAAACCAACTTCAACACAGTTTTTTATTCCTTGAACTGTTCTTTTCCATGCACCAGGAATTCCTCTAAACTCGTCATGTGTTTTTTCAAATCCGTCCAAAGAAATTTCAACATATTGGACTCCACTATCTTTCAATTTTTTTGCTATTTCTTTTGTGATTAAGGTACCATTTGAAGCTAGAGAAACATAGAAATCATTATCTGCAGCATACTTTGCAACTTCAAAAAAGTCTTTTCTAACTAAAGGTTCTCCTCCAGAGAAAGCTAATGCTACTACTCCAGCATCAGCAAATTCATCTATAGCTTTTTTTGCTTCTTGAGTTGTTAATTCATCTTCTGCTGGTTTTGGACCTGCATCTTCGTAGCAATGTTTACATCTTAAATTACAGGCTTTTGTATAATCCCATACTATAAGAAAAGGTGCAGCAGTAATTTGTGGTCTTCGTACCCCCCAGTATCCGATTCCCTCAAGTATGTTAGCTAACCCCCTTCTTACTATTGGCAGTTTTAAGTTTTTTCTAATTTTTTCTTTTGATACACCAAAAGAGTTTGCACCTTTTTCTAAAGCAAACTTTACAATCCAATATGCAATCGTTTCTTGAAAGCTTAGGTCAACTTCCTCTCCAGAATATTTTTTTAAAGCTTTTTCAAGTTTACTTTCTCCTTTTTCCCTTTTAGAAATCCATTTTAAAAGTCTTCTAGAAACAGGATTTCCAAGCCAAGTTTTTACTGTATTTGCAACTAAATCTGCTTCATGCACGAATTTAATTAGTAGAAAAAAGGATATAAAAAAGTTAGCAGTTTCCTTAGATTAAAAATTTTAGATTATTTTTTTACTATCGCTTTCAATTCCAAACATCTTTGCTGCTTCTTCGGTTAACGCAAGCAAGTTTTTTGTTCTGTTCTTTAGCTCAGAAACTTTTTCTACCTTTTGAATTGTTGCTATCATTTGCAATTCTTCCTTCAAAGCGTTTACAAAATTAACTATTCCTTTACTTCCATTTACAGTTGCTGCAATTATCATTGCTCTTCCCATGGCAACTCCATCTGCTCCTAGCATTATTGCTTTAGCTACATCGTCACCAGAACTAAAACCACCAGCAACTAGTACATCAAAATCTAGTTTCATTTCTCTAACTTTTGGTAGGATTGCAAGAGAAGAAATTGAAGTTTCGTTCATGATTATCCAAGGAGACATTCCTGTTCCTCCTGGATGTCCGTCTACTGTAACACATTTCAACGGAACTTTTTCACTTTTCTTTATTTTTTGTAGTTCTTCCAGCAACTTGATTATTCCTCTTCCCATTCCAACCTTTATCCAAATTGGTACTTTCAGGTCAGAATATTTTACTAGCATACCCTTAAGTTCTTCTTTGGTTATATCTCCAGGATATACATGTCTTTCAAAAGTTCCGTCAGGATTTTCAACTATCATATAACCATATTTCTTATACTTTTCTGCATCTTCCTTTTTATTAAACCTTATTTCTCCTCCTAACCCTTGTTTTGCTCCCTGTCCAAGCTTTAGTTCTATTGCCTGTGCTCCCAATTCTACTGCAAGCTCTGGTACACCTAACTTTTGGTCTGTAACGTTTGCTTGTACAACTATAGCTCCTTTATTTTGGTAATTATCTAAAAAAGGTTTGATCATCCTTTCTAGTCCCTCTTTTCCAAATGTAGCAAATACATTCTCGCCTATTACCCTTGGAATTCCTGCTAAGGCTGCACCTTCTGATAGAAAATCTGCACCTCCTGAAGCTACTTTCGTAGAACCTAAAGCTGCTATAGCTACTGGTAAACTACACTTAAAACCACCTATCTCTACTTCTGTATTAACGTTTGGGAAAAACAAACTTTCTCCCCATATTTCTGGTAAAATCTGTATATCTTTCACACTAGGGAGTCTTTTCTCTGCTCCAAATTGGGCTGTACCAAAAGGCTCTGGGAAAAGAGTTCTTCCTGTTTTCGCTTTTTTTGCTACTTCACATTGTCCGCATCTAGTACAAACTACACATAGGCCACTCATAGTTGTATGCTCAGGATAAAGTTGTTTAGTTTTGGTTGCAATATCAGCATTGTAATGCCTTCTATCTTCCATATCAACCCTCCCTATAAGTATTTTTTAATTTTTTCTTCCAAAATTTCCTCGGGCATAGCACCTATTATTCTATCGATTAGTTTTTTTTCTTTAAATACAAGTAAGCATGGGATTGCGTTTATTTTGAACTTTATCGCAATACTTCTATTTTCGTCTACGTTTAATTTTCCAAAGACTATTTTCCCCTTATATTTTTTGGCTAAACTTTCTATTATTGGTGAAATCATCCTACAAGGAGGACACCAAACTGCCCAGCAATCAACTATTACTAAAGGATATTTCTCAATTGTTTCATTCATACTTTTTTCGTTCAAAGTTAATGGTTTATCAGGATACCTTTCCTTTTTCATCAATTCCTCTAACTTTTTCATTTTTATTTTTTCTTCTTCTATATCCATTTACTCACTTTTATGTTTTTCATAGTATTCTTGACTTACAAAAAGTGTGCAATGGCAATGGCCCTGTTTTTTAATTTCTTCCTCATGCCAAAAGCATGGGCAAATTTTTTTCTTATCCTCTTCTGGATTTCCTGAGAGTGGTCTGCAAGGACAATATCTTGCTCCATGTTTTTCTTCATTTTTTATCAGTTCATTGATTAACATTTCAACAATTTTTTTATTAGGATTTAGTTTGAAACCTTTGCTCTTAGCATATTCTTCAGCTTCTTTTAATACTTCTTCGAATTTTGAAACCATACTAAACACTTTATTCTTTCGAGTAATTATATTTTTTTAATCTCGCCTTTAGGTGAAATTAATATCGGTCTTGATTCTACTAAAGCTTGGGCTATTTTTTTTCTTGCACTTTCTAGTAAGCGCCAAACAGTACCACGAGAAGTTCTCATTCTTTTTCCAGTCTCTTCTTGAGTTAGGTTTTCTAGGTCAACAAGCCTTAAAACTTCAAATTCTGGATAGGTAAGTTCTATGGGTTGGGGATTTAAACAAGGATTTGGTAAGAATTCTTTTACATGTGGGATTTGAGAAAGGTATAAATAACTAAAAGGTCTTCCTGGACCTCCTCTTCTCCAGCACCATCTCCATCTTGGCATAATATTCACACAATCAAAAGACTACTTTTTACCTTTTCATATATATATTAGAATTA
>CAZRMN010000005.1:0-26041 GCA_964601215.1 uncultured archaeon | reverse complement strand
TGCAGGTTTGCTTCCCTTGAAATTTCAACTATAGTTAAACCTTCTGGATGCTTAGAAAGTACGTTTATTACCCTTGTTTCAGCATTTTTTTTCATAAGAATCCTATGCTTAATGCTGTTCATTAATGCTGTTCATAAAGCTGTGCATAATGAACAATTATCTGTCGATGTAATTAAGGATTTTAATCAAAACTCAAATAATAACAATACCCTTCAAAAATCACATTTAAACCTAGGGAAAACTCAAAAATTTTGAAGTTTTTCTTTTATTAAAATTTCTCCTAAATTTTTTACTGACTGTCGATTTTCGACAATTAAAGTTATATAATGCTTCTACTAATTTTAAATTGATGTTTGATGAGAAAATAAAAAAAGAACAAATAGGCTATTTACTTAAGATAAAACCCATACTTCAATTAAACAGAATAGATTTTTTAACCAATGAACAAACCCAAAAAACTGAAGAAAGTGTTGATTTAATTTCTATGATTAATGAGTTAACAAAAAGGGTAGAAGAATTGGAAAAAAAGATTGAAAACGAAAAAAGGGAAAGTATAAGGAAAATGAGGGTAAAGGAACAGATCATTTCCCTTTTACAAGAGCATAAACGTTTGACTTCCTCTCAACTTAGCAATATAATAGGCTTATCTAGAACAAGGTGTAACGAATATCTCAAGGAACTGTCGAGAGAAGGATTAACAGAAGGAGTAATTGTCGGTCGACAGAAATTCTATAAATTAGTGAGATGAATGGCTAGGATGATTAGTATAATTTCTGGGAAGGGTGGAGTTGGAAAAACTACTGTAGCTATTAATTTAGCATGTGCCCTTGGTTTATTGAACAAAAAGGTAAGTCTAGTAGACCTAAACTTCACTACTTCGCATCTAGCCATAGAATTTGGTTTTATCCCAGAAATTACTTTAAACGATGTGCTTACTAACAATTTAGAAATTAAAAAAGCAGTTTATCCTTTCTTTAACATCAATTTAATCCCAGCATCCTTAAGTCTTTCTGACCTTAATAACTTAGAACTTTCAAACCTCAAAGAAAAATTTGAAGAAATTTCAACAGACTTTGACATAATTCTTTTTGACTCTGCTCCAGGTTTTGGAAGGGAGGCTTTAACATCAATCCAACTTAGTGATGAAGCCATTTTGGTTTCAAACCCAGCCACAACTTCGGTTGCAGATATAATAAAATGTAAATCCCTTGTTTCTAGTTTAGGTAAAACTGTTTTAGGTGTGGTGATTAATAGGTACAGAAAAAAGAGTTTCGAAATCGAACCGCAAGAAATAGCAAATCTAGTAGAGCTACCACTTTTAGCAGTTATAAAAGAGAATGAAAACATATTAAAAAGTGAAGCTAAAAGAATGCCTTTTATATTTTACAAAAGAAATGAAGCTGAAGAATTCATAAAATTAGCCTGCCTTTTAACTGGTGAAGAATACAAAAAACCTGGTTTTTTTGAAAAGATTTTTTCTATTTTCAAAAGTTAAAATTGTTAAAAAAATAAATTCTTATCATGGGAAAAGTAGATTTAAAGTACAAAACCACAAGAATTTCATTCATTCAAAATTATTTTCTTGCAATTCTTGTAATAATTTTACTCTTACTCCTAATCCCTTTTTTAAATTTTCAGGCTTGGTGGTCTAACCTTGTAATTTTGGGTATTTTTTCTCTAATCTTTTTCCTAATTTTTGAACCAGAAGCAGAAAGGGTTTTAAGGGAGTATATAGTTACAGCTGATGAAATAACAAAAGTTGAAGGAATACTAACTAAAAAAAGGATTTCAATTCCTTACCAAAGCGTAGCTGATGTAAGATATTTTAAGGGTATAACAGGAAGGATTTTCAATTTTGGTGATGTTATTATAAAAGGAATAAAGGATGACATAATCATAAAAGGCGTAAGGAAGCCAGAAGTGATTTATAACCTAATAAAAACTAAAGTGTCTAGGATTAAAGAAGAAAAGAAAGAATAGGTAGGTTTCTTTGAGTTTAAAAAACTTCATCTCCATTCAAATTTTTAATTCTTTCATCTCTGGCATACTAATAATTCTTTTGCCGCTTTTAATGCAAGATAGGGGTATAGATATAGTTACTATTGGTCTGGTTTATGCCTCCTTACCGATAATTTTTCAGCTTACTAGAATGCTTTTTGGAGTTTTATCAGATTTTATTGGTAGAAAAGTATTTTTTGTCTCGAATGGTTTTTTAAAGTTTCTAACTCTTGTGATTTACTATTTTGCTTATACCCCATACCATTTTCTTTTTGGTAAGATTACTGAAGGAATAAAATCCGCTAGTAACTGGGCAGTGAACAGAGCTTATGCAATGGAAACTTCCAAGGATAAAAGAAAAGCTTTAACTAAACTTAGAGCAATTAACTCAATTTCAAGTGCTTTGGGTAGATTACTAGCAGGATTTCTTATCATTTACTTATTTTACCCAAATACTCTTCTTCTTTGCATTTTCTTATCCTTACTTATTATTCCAAACGCTTTAAAAATAAAAGAAAAAACAAAAAAAAGAAGGATAGAACTCAAAAAAATATTGAAAATTTTTAACGTGAAAAAAAGAAAGAAAAAATTCAAAAGAAGTTTAATAATTTTTCTTTTACGTGGTTTGTCTTATGGTTTAATAACAGGTTATGTTTTTCCTCTTTTTCTTGAAAGTAATGGGTTCACTCCAGAAATAATAGGTTTGTTGCTAAGTATTCAAACTCTTTTTGCTGGAATAACTACTTATTTCCTAAGCAAAAGAACTGAAGTTAAACTTAGTAAACTTATACTTCATGTAGGAATCTCTTATTTTTCAATTCTATTGCTACTTGCATTTTCAAACTCAATTCTGGCAGGAATTTTAATTATTTTATTAGGTCTAGCTGAGGGAGGTGTTTTTGCTGTCCATGAAGGAATACTTTCAAAGGTATCTAGTGAAGATTCTTATGCTGGTGATATTGGTCTAATATTCATGGGTTTTCATTCAGCAAGAAGTGTAAGCCTAATGCTTTCTGGATTTTTAATCGCTTCCTACGGATTTTCTGCACCAATGATCCTTTCAGCCTCGATTTTCCTCGTTTATCTTATTTTAACATATCAAACTTTTAAAGAAAAATGAAATAAGAATAACTATGCCAGTTAATGCAGGACCTCAATACTACCTAGCAGAGAAAAAATACCTTGAAGCCAAGACTAGAGAGGAAAAGATTAAGGCTTTAGAAGAGATGATACGTTTTTTACCAAAGCATAAGGGTACTGAAAATTTACTTGCTTTACTCAAAAAAAGGTTAAAAAAACTTAAGTCTCAAACCTCTAAAAAAGCTTCAGCCAAACCAAAATTTAGGATAAAAAAGGAAGGTGCTGCACAAGTTTGTATAATTGGTTTAACGAATTCAGGAAAAAGTAGTTTGCTTAAGGCTTTAACAAACGTTAACATAAAAATTGCTGATTATCCTTTCACGACCAAAGAACCAAAAGTTGGGATGATGTTCTATGGTGATGTCCAACTCCAACTAATAGAAATTCCTTCTACATTTGAACCAGAAGTAATTAGTTTTTTGTATTCATGCGATAAAATAATCGCTTTAATCGATTCTACTAAGGATATAGAAAAACAAGAAAAAGAGTTGAAAGATTTGTTAAAAAGAAGGGGTTTAGAAAACAAAAAAATTGTTTGGGTTTTGAGTAAAGTAGAAGAAAACCAAAAGTATAAAAATTTTCTTCAAGTATCAGTAAAAAATAAAAATAACCTGGAAGAATTGAAGAAAAAAATTTGGTCAAATTTAGGATTAATAAGAGTTTATACAAAATCTCCCGGAAAACCAAAGGATTTACCAGCTTTAGCTTTGCCAAAAGGTTCTACTGTTAGGGATGTAGCAAAATCCTTGCATAAAGATTTTTTAAAAAATTTTAAGTTTGCAAGAATTTTCAACGACACAAAATTTTCTGGGATGAAAGTTGGTTTGGAGTATGAATTAAAAGATATGGATATAGTAGAAATACATACGAGGTAGTTAACATGAAAAAAGTTTGCATTTTAACTTATGGGTGTGCAGCTAACTTTGCTGATTCAGAAATTATGGCAGGGTTGCTTAAAGAAAAGGGTTTTGAAATAGTTAACAATCCAAAAAAATGTGATTTAATAATTCTTAATACTTGTATAGTAAAAACTCCTACTGAGAATAGAATGATACATAAAATAAAAGAGCTAACAAGACTGGGGAAGCCTTTAATAGTTGCTGGATGCATGCCAGTTGTAGAAAAAGAGATTATAGAAAAGATTAATCCAAAAGCTAGTTTAATAGGGCCTTACTCCATAGAAAAAGTTGTTTTTGCGGTAGAAAAAACCTTAAAAGGAAAAAAAATAGTTTTGGTAGAAGAAAAAAAATTAGTAAAAACTTGCTTCCCAAGACTGAGGAAAAATCCAGTTATTCATATTTTGACGATTTCTCAGGGATGTTTGTCAAACTGTAGCTATTGTGTAGTCAAATTTGCTAGAGGTAAGCTCAAAAGCTACCCACTAGAAGGAATAGTTAAGGAGGCAAGAGAAGCTATAAAAAATGGTTGCAAAGAAATTTGGATTACCTCACAGGACAATGCATGCTATGGAAAAGATATAAAAACTGACTTATCAGAACTTTTGAACGAAATTTGCAAAATTGAGGGAAAATTTTTAGTAAGAGTTGGAATGATGAATCCTTTCCACTTAAAACCAATCTTGAGTAAAATAATAAAAGCCTACAAAAACCCTAAAATTTTCAAATTTTTGCATTTGCCAGTTCAATCTGGAAGTAATAGAATTCTGAAACTTATGAAAAGAGGTTATAAAGTTAAGGATTTTTTAAGTATAGTTAAAAAATTTAGGAAAGAAATACCAGAGCTTACTCTTAGTACTGATATAATTGTAGGCTTTCCTACAGAAACTGAAAAAGATTTTGAAAAAACTTTAAAGCTCATAGAAAAAGTAAAACCTGATATAGTAAATATTTCAAAGTTTGGAAAAAGGCCAAAAACTGAGGCTGGTGAAATGGAACAAATAGATAGGAAAACAATAAACAAAAGGAGTAAAATTATTTCAGAATTGGTCAGAAAAATTTCTTTCGAGAAGAATAAGAAATGGATAGGTTGGAAGGGAGAGGTTCTAATAGATGAAATTAAAAACTTTTCTGAAGGAAGAAACTTTGCTTATAAGCCTATATTAATAAAAGAAAAACTTAAGCTAGGAAGTTTTGTAAATGTTAAAGTTGTTAAAGCAAAAACCAACTACCTTTTAGGAGAAAAGTTTTAAATCCTTTTTTATATAAAAAGTTTTTTATACAAAATAACAAAATATTATTATCAATTTAATGGAAAAGAAATGTCCCAGAGAGATTTAAACTTCAAGTTTGCTATACTAAAATCAAATTTTATTTACACTTTTTCTCAAAAATTCCTAGATTTAAGGTGAAAAAATGCAAAAGCTAGTCCAAAGCTCGTTGCCAAAAACCAAAAAAATGAAGCTTTTGCTAACTGGTAATAGGATTCCAAAAGATTTTTTTATAACTTCTGGCGTAGGAGAAAGCGATATAACTATTCATGCTGGTTCTTATCACCTTGCTTTAAAAGATGCTGGTATTGAAATGTGTAATATAATGGAGTATTCCTCAATTCTTCCAGCAATAGCCAAAGAAATTGAAAAACCTAAAAATTTAGTTCATGGTTCAGTATTAGAAAGTATAATGGCAGTAAGTCATGCAGAAAAAGGAAAAAGGGCAACTGCTGGCCTTATTTTTGGTTGGCTTTTTGATAAAGTTACTGGAAAGAAATACGGTGGAATAGTTGCTGAGTATAGGGGAAATGCAACCGAAGAAGAAGCTAAGAAAACTTTAAAGGCTAGTCTTGAAGAGCTTTACAAGAATGGATTTTCTGAGAGGTTTGAACTTAAACATATAAGAACTTTTGTTAGGAGTTTTATACCAAAGAAAAAATATGGAACTGCTTTAGTTGCCTTATGTTTTGTAAATTATATCTTTCCGATTAAAGCTATTTCTTGAAGTATTTTTTCACAACCTTTCTCACAGTATTAGGGTCAGCTCTTCCCCTAACTTTGCTCATTACAATTCCAAAAGCTTTTTCAAAAGTTAAGTCAGGAATCTCAAGAATTTCTTTAACGATTTTCTTGAGCTCACTTTTTTTAATCGGTTTGAGATTAAGTTGCTTTATTGCATCTTTCAAACTTTTTTCAGGTTTTCTTGCTAAAAACTTGAGTACATCTGGAATAGCTTCTTTCATAATTTTTTTCCTTGCTAAGGCATCAAAAATTTCTAAGAAATGTTCTTCTTTCAAGTTTTCAACTTTTATTCTATATCTTTTTTTCAAATCCTTAAGAGTTGAAACAAAAGTGTTTGCAACGACAGAAGGTTCAACTTTTTTATTCTCAATTATTTTTTCAAAAATTTCCAAGTAATCCGACCTTAGTATTTGTTTTGCTAGCTCATTCGAAAGCTTGAGCTTCCTTTTAAATCTCGAAAGCTTTTTAGTCCATGGTTCTGGTAAGTTCTTCTTTATTTCTTTCAAGTATTCTTTAGAAATTACAATAGGCATAACATCAGTTTCAGGGTAAAGTCGAGCAGCACCTGGTAAAGGTCTCAAATATCTTGTTGTCCCATTTGGCAAAGCTGCTCTAGTTTCTTCTTCTACTTTTTTTAATTCAAGCTGTCTTTTAACCTCTAACTCAATAACTTTTGCGATCATATCTAAATCCTGTACACCTTTTATTTCAACTCTTGCTCCATTTTTTATGCTGACGTTTAAATCTTGTCTTATGCTTCCTATTCCACGCTTAATTTTTCCAGTAGATTTGCAAGTTATACCTATAAGATAAGCAATTTCCTGGATTTCCTCTGGTGTAAATCCTTTTAACAAACCAGTACTAATTTCAACTAAAGGTACCCCTAACCTATTGAGGCGATAAGTTACTTTTCCATCTTCTTCTTTTACTAATGCAGCAGCATCTTCTTCTAAAGCAATGTGAGTTATTTCAATTTTTTTGCCTTTGTATTTCAAGTACCCATTATTTCCAACTATAGCGGTTCTTTGAAATCCCATGGGAGTTGAACCATCGATAACAGTCTTACGCATTACATGAATTTCTTCTGGTATTGAACAATTAAACAATAAAGCAATTTGTAAGGCAATTTTTAAAGCTTCCTCGTTTAAAGGCAAGGGTGGTTCTTCGTCTAAATCGATCAAACAAGTCTCATTCTTAAAAACTTGATAGAAAAAAGTCCTATCCCTTAAATACTCGTACTGGGCAGCAACATCTATTTCACCTAATTCGCTAGCCACAGGATGGAGTTTTCTTTTTACTATTTTGATAGGAGTTTTTTCACTCATTTTGGTAGAACATTTACAAAAGAGTTTGTGTTTTGTATCCAACTGTAAATGAATTTCTAATCCAGCTTTTAATTTCAGCTTTTTGTAATTTATTTTCATTTTTTCACCTGAAGTATCTGAAAAACATTTTTGTCAGGGTCAACAAAGCTAGCTCTTATTTCGCCCCAGGGATTTTCTTCTGGTAATTTGATGAACTTAACACCTCTTGATTGAAGCTCCTTACAAGTTTTTTCTATATCATCTGTTTGAAAAATTACTCCAGTAAATTTTCCAATTTCCTTTTTATACCTTTCCCAATCTTCCCCCCAACTTGGGTTTGGTTCTCCGATATCAAATTCAACTCCATCAAACTCTGCTAAGACACATTTAAATTCAGGATATTCTTCTATTATTCCAAATCCTAATTTTTGTGTATACCATTCTTTTGCTTTTTCTATGTTAGACACAAAAATTTCTATTGCACCAAATCTAAAATACATCTTGAACCATACTCCTTTCTGAGATCTCGCCAGCATAGTTTTTTAACATCATTTCTCTAATCTTTTCCAATTTTTTTGTATGTCCCAACACAAACATTAGTTTCACATAAGCAACTTCTGGTAGCATGTCACCAGCAAAAATTGCATTTCTTTTCAAAAGTTCTCTAAGATTGTGATAAATTGTTGAGTGAGTTCTTCCGTATAAACATTGAGAAGTTATTACTACAGGAATTCCCAGACTCACAGCATCTTCAACCTTTGATAAGAGAGAATGCTTTCCTAAAGTTGGTACATGCCCTAAACCTGTAGCTTCTATCACAAAACCTTTGTATCCCCTTTCTATATAAAAATCAAAAATACTTGGGTCAAGACCAGGATAAACTTTAATTAACGCAACTCTTGGTTCGATTTTATCATCAACTTTAACTTTTTTCTCATTTCTTTTTTTATAATTCTCGTTCAAAATTTCTATTTTTCTATTTTCCCACCAAATTCTTGCTATGGGCAACTCGTTTATTGGTTTGAATGCATCTCTTCTACTAGTGTGCATTTTTCTGACTTTTGTTCCTCTTATAGCTAAGCAATAATCATCGTTTATACTACCATGCATTACCACACAAACTTCAGCCACATCAGAGTTAGCAACAAAGTTTGCTGCGCATGCAACGTTCATTACCGCATCGCTACTTCCTCTGTCGCTACTTCTTTGCGAACCAACCAAAGCTACAGGTACTGATAAACCCTTTAGCATAAAACTTAGTGCTGCAGAAGTGTAATGTAGTGTATCTGTGCCATGAGTAACTATTACTCCTTTTGAACCAGAATTAACTTCTTTTGCTACTGCTTTTGCTATTTCAACCCATCTTTCAGGAGTCATGTCCTCGCTCATCAAGTTCATTACTTCTTCTACTCTTATGTTTGCGATTTCCTTTAAATCTGGAATTTGTGATGCTATATCTTTTGGAGAAAAAGAAGCATAGACTCCTCCAGTTCTGTAATCGACTTTGCTCGCTATTGTCCCTCCAGTTCCTAGGATAGAAATTAACGGAAGCTTTCTATCAAAAATCAAAGTTTTTTCTCCTTTCTTTTTCTCTTCTACCACTCTCCATTCCTTTTTTATTCTTTTAATTCTTGTGCCTTTCTCAAGCTTTATACCTATGTTATAACCGTTGTCTAGTTTTAAAACAATACAAGAAGCATCTCCTAGCTCAATTCTTGGCATTAATATTCCTTCATAAACCTTACCAGCCTTAGAAACTCTTATTCTATCTCCAACTTTTATTTTCTTACTTTCAAGTAGTGATTTTATAGCTTCAGAATACAAAAATTCACCTTTTTCATTATTATATTAGAAAAAGTTGTATTAATTTGTTGACCTAAAGTTTTATAAAGGGAGGTATTTTTCTAGTTCCCATGGATGCACTTGGGTTCTGTATTCATTCCATTGTCTCCCAAGAATTTCCAACATTTTTTCTTTCACGTAGTTACCCAAAGCTTTCTCCACGAGTTTACTTTTTTCCATTAATTCCATAGCCTCTCCGAGCGAACTTGGCAATGTTTGAATGTAGAATTTTTTGAGCTTAGAATCATCGAAGTGGTAAACGTCTTCTTCAACTGGCTCCATTGGTTCGATTTTTTTATCAATTCCATACAATCCAGCTTCAAGCATCACAGCAAATCCAAGATAAGGGTTCATGGAAGGATCAGGCCATCTAGCTTCGAGCCTAGTTTCTTTCTCTTTTCCAGGAAAATACGCTGGTTTTCTTATGAGCGCAGATCTATTTCTACTTCCCCAGCATATGTAAACAGGAGCTTCATACCCCTTAACCAATCGCTTGTAAGAATTTACAGTTGGATTAGTTATTGCAACTATCTCATTTACTTTTTTGAGTTGACCACCCAAAAAATATCTTGCTAGCTTTGAAAGATGGTACTCATCATTTTGGTCGAAAAATAAGTTTTCTCCATTTCTCCAAAGACTTTGGTGAATATGTGACCCAGAACCATTAACTCCAAATATAGGCTTTGGCATAAAGCTTGCATAAAGGTCGCATTCCATGGCTGCAACTTTAACAGCTAGCTTATAGTTTATGAAATTGTTTGCTGTTTCGATTGCTTTACTATGTTTAAAATTTATTTCATACTGTCCTCTACCCACTTCATGATGATCTTTGCAAACAATAATTCCAAGCTCTTGCATATAATCTACTGCCTTGTTCAGGGCAATCGTTGCCTTTTCCAGAGGAGCATAGTCAAAATATCCGTAAACATCTGTTTTGAAAGGTTTTGCTGTTATGCTACCATCGAGCGAAAAAAGGAAAAATTCTATTTCTGGTGCTATTTGATAAGTAGTACCCTTACCTAACTTTTTTTCCAATCTTTTTTCAGCATTCCTACAAACATATATTGGGTCACCTTCAAAGTGAAACCCACCTGGTCTCAGAACTTCACATAAAAATCTACCTTCTTTGATTTTGTTGGTTTCCCAAGGGAATATTTTAAAAGTTGATAGAATTGGCTTTAAAACAAGGTCGCTCTCTGCAATCCTTACAAAACCTTCTATTGAAGATCCATCGAACCCAAGTCCAGTCTCAAGATATTCTTCAAAATCTTTTCTATTTTCCTTTGTTTTTGTAGGAACACCAACGCTTTTTAAATTTCCAGGTATATCAACAAATTGAAAATGAACTCTTGTAATCTTTTTACTTTTTATTTCTCTCAGAATTTTTGTCAGCTCTTCCTCCATTTTTAAAACTCTGCTTGAAATAAATTTAAATTTTTAATTATTTAATTAAACAAATTTCTCAAAAATTTTAAATTTATTAAACATTTATTTAAAAATGGGAGAAAAAATGAAAAAAGATAAAACAGATGTTAAGATACTTAAACTATTGCTTTCAAATGCAAGGTTTTCAGCCAGAGAAATAGCTAGAAGAATTGGTGTTTCGCCAGCTACAGTCCTTTCTAGGATTAAATCTATGGAAAACCTAAAGCTAATAAAATTTTATACTGCAATTCTAGACCACGAAAAACTTGGGTATGAATTAACAGCAATAATAGAAATTACAGTTTCAAAAGGTAAACTTTTAGAAATGGAAAGAGAAATTGCAAACTTAAAAAATGTTTGTGCAGTTTATGATGTTACTGGTTTAACTGATGCAATAGTAATTGCAAAATTCAAAAAAAGAAAAAGTCTTAGCAGTTTTGTGAAAAAGCTTTTAGCTATGCCTTACATAGAAAGGACAAATACAAGGGTAGTACTAACAACTGTAAAAGAAGATTTTAGATTGATTTAAGCAAAATAAAAACAGTACACCAATTAGGTTTTATTTTTTTGAATATTTTCGGAAAGACTTTAGTTTTTAGAATTTTAAAGCCAGCTTTTTTTAAAATTCTTTTCCATTCCTTCAAACTCAAATACCATATATGCGTATTATCCTTATCAAAAGTTGGATTTTGTAAATCAGTTGCAGGAACGCTTATGAGTAAAATTCCGCCTTTTTTCAAAATTCTTTTTATTTCTTTTAAGACTTTTTTTAATTTTTTGCAATGTTCAAGTACTTCTAAAGCAACTACTACGTCAAATTCTCCATTTTTAAACTTTGTTCTTTTTTGAATATCCCCTATCGAAAATTTTAAACCTGGAAATTTACTCTTAGCAATTTTAATAGCATAAGAAGATATGTCTATTCCTATAGCTTTAAATCCATTTTCAGAAAAGTATTTTGTGAAATACCCGTATGCACAACCAATTTCTAATAGTTTTCCTGTTTTCCTATGATTATGAATTAAATTGAGTGCAGCTCTAGCTCTAAAAAAAATATTTATTCGATGATATATACTATCATACCCTTTGTAGTAATTCGATTTTACACCTTCAAAGTATTCTTTTCCATAAGGATTATTTTTCATATTTTAAATTTTACCTTAGCAAATAATTTATTTTCCAAAAACTATTTCAACAACATCTCTATGCTTAAGCTGATAGTCTGCAGATAACTTTTTCTTTGTCCTTGCATCTATTCCACAAATAAACTTTTTTCCAATTTCTGTATGAATTTTGAAAGCAAACTCCTTAAGAGTAGTGCCTTTTGGAATTAGAAAAACATCTGGCAAGACATTCCCATCCTTGTCGCATAACTTATTCCTATCAGCTACAGGATAAACTGCAATATAATTTAACAATTCAAAAACAGCCTTGTTCAAAGCAGTTTGCACACCAGTAGAACCATATTTTTCTATTATGTTTTTTTCTATAAACTCTAAAGCATTTTTTTGTTTTTCGTTCAGCTCTCCAATAATCTTAAAACCATTTCCAGGCAAGTAATCTATTAATCCACTTTCTGCTGCTTTTTTTAAAGCAATCTCAGCTTCTGCACTTACAGGAACTAAATTTTCATATTTTCTTTTCAATTTTTCAAAATTTTCTTGAGCCTCTTTTAAATCAATTTTGTTTGCAGCTATAAGGATTGGCTTAGAGATTTTCCTTAAAATTTTTGCAAAATTTTCTATATCGCTAATACTTACTTTTTCCAAAGCCTTTCGTATATGTTCTTTTTTAATTTCTAGTCCGCTCAGTTGTTCACTTAATACTTGAATTAAATCAGCTTTTGAAGATTTTAATAAAATTTTTTCAAATTTTTTCAAAGCTTTTTTAATTATTTCAGCAAACCATAGATCAATTTCCTTTTCAACAAACTCTATATCTTGGGAAGGATCGTAGCCCGAAGTAGGATTCCCTTCTTCATCAGTTAAACCAGAAAAATCAACAACATGAATTAGAACAGAGGCTTGCCTTATATCATCTAAAAACTTTAGTCCTAAACCTTTACCTAAATGGGCATCAGGAACTAATCCAGCAACATCCCATATCCTTACTGGTACATATCTCTTTCCATTTTTGCAAATTCCATACCTAGGATTACACTTAACTCCAAATTCTTTACAAACACAATCGATAATAACATAACCAATTCCAACGTTTGGTTTAATAGTTACAAACTTTCTGTTGCTTATTTCAACATCAACCATAGTAGCAGCTTTAAAAAAACTAGATTTCCCCACATTAGTTTTTCCAATTAGTCCTATTTGAAACATGTTTACCTTATTTACTAATGTTAAGAAATATATACAAATTTTTCTAACTTTTATTTGTGTCTTTAAGTAAAGTGATTTCAAAAAGTTTTAAAGAAACTTTCAAATTAAAAAGGTTTTTACCTTTTTTTCTTCTCTATTCGATTTTTTCGATTTGTTTTTTAATTTTTTTCATGCCAATTTTAAGCGTTTCTCCATACCTTTTTTCTTTGAAGTATTCTTCGAATCATCTGGCAGTAGTTGCAATTAATCTTTTAGGAATTTTTATTGTTTTTTTATTAGTAGTTTTAGTAGACCTCTGGTTTTCAGGAGCTTTGATTTTTGATGTTTGGAAGAAAAAAGGGTTTGAAAAAGGTTTGAAATATTCTAAAAAGCGTTACCCACACCTTCTAGCTTTGGGAATAATTTTTGCAATTTTTGGAGCAATATTGTATTTTTTAGGTGAACTAGGCTCTTTAATCCAGCTTTTAGTTACATGGCTACTTATTTTTGCTCTACCTTCTATAATAGTTAAAAAGGATAGTTTTGATTTGGCAATTGCAAGAAGTTTTCACATAGTCAAAAGGAATTTCTTAAGAACTTTTGCTTTTTTTCTTTTGATAGTAGCTTTTACTTATGCTTTCCTCTTCGCATCCATGTTTTTATCCTTTCTCTTTGCCTCTCCTTTAATCTCTAGGTTTGTTTATTTGTTAAGAGTAATTTCAACAAGTTCTTATTCCATTTCTCAACCAGAATTAATCCAAATAGTTGGCCTTCTCATGGAAAGCTATCCTTTCTTTTTTGTAATAGGTTTTATAGTTTCTCTTTTCTACGCTTTTTCCCATGTTTTTGCTTTAACAGCAGAAACTTACTATTTCCTTGACCTTACCAAGAAAAAACTTATGTATTTTTAGGGGTTTTAGTTTTTTATGGCAAGAAGGATAGTAGTAATAGATAAAGAATTGTGTAAGAAGGAAAAATGCGGATATCAATGCTTAAAAGTTTGTCCTAAAGTAAGAAGTGGGGAAGAGTGTATAGTAGTTAACGAAGAAACAAAATTTCCAGAAATTAACGAGGAAATTTGTATTGGTTGTGGACTTTGTGTTAAAGCTTGTGAAAAGGCTGGTTTTAATGCTTTAACAGTTGTTAATTTGCCGCACCAACTAAAAGAAATTCCTGTTCATAGGTTTGGCCCAAATGAATTTACTTTGTTCAGGCTTCCATTTCCTATTTTTGGTCAAGTCGTTGGTTTGATTGGGCCCAATGGTGTAGGAAAAACTACTGCTCTAAGAATTCTTTCTGGAGAACTTAAACCAAACCTAGGAAGTTTCGACTCTGAAGTAGATTTTTCTCAACTCATCAAAATTTTTAGAGGAACAGAACTTCAAAAGTACTTAGAAAAAATGAAAAATAAAGAAATAAGGGTTTCTTTTAAACCTCAAAGAGTAGACCAAATACCAAAAGTTTTCAAAGGGAAAGTTTCCACATTGCTAGAAAAAATAGACGAAAGAAAAATCTTGAACGAGCTTTTAAAAGAACTTAGGCTAGAAAACATCTTGGAAAGAAAAATTACAGAACTTTCTGGAGGAGAACTTCAGAGAGTTGCAATAATTGCTACTTTAGTAAAAGATGCGGACATCTACTACTTTGACGAACCAACAAGTTTTTTAGATGTTTTTCAAAGGTTGGCTATAGCTAAACTCATTAAAAAATATTGTGAAGAAAAGGCAGTAATGCTTGTAGAGCATGATTTAGCAACTTTAGATTTTCTTGCTGATAGGATACACATTTTTTACGGAGTACCAGGAGCTTATGGTATAGTTTCAAAACCTTATGGTGTGAGAGTTGGAATAAACACTTTTTTAGAAGGTTATATAAAAGAGGATAATGTTAAATTTAGAAGCGAGCCCATAACTTTTTTTACTGGCATTGTAGAAAAAGGTGCCTCGCCAGAAATTTTAGTTTCTTTTGAAAATTTAGAAAAAAATCTTAATGGGTTTAAGCTTAGGGTTGAGAAAGGTGATATAAGAAAAAAAGAGGTTTTGGCAATTCTTGGGGCTAATGCGTTGGGTAAAACAACTTTCGCTAGAATTCTCGCTGGTGAACTTAAGCCAGATAAAGGAAAAATCGATTCTTCTGTAAAAATTTCTTATAAGCCTCAGTACATTAGAATAGATTTTGATGGAAGAGTAAAAGAATTCTTGGCCAAAGTAGCAAACGTTGATTCTAAGGAATATCGAATAGAAATAATCAAGCCTCTTGGACTAGAAAAACTTTTAGAAAAAAATATTAATGAACTTTCTGGTGGAGAACTTCAGAGAGTTGCAATAGCTTTCTGTTTGTCCAAACAAGCAGATTTGTACCTGCTAGACGAACCTTCAGCTTTTTTAGATGTTGAACAAAGGTTGGCTGTTGCTAAACTAATAAATAAGATAGTTGACTTTAAAGAAAAAAGTTCGATTGTAATAGATCATGATCTCTTATTTTTAAGTCAAATTAGTAATAGAGCTATAGTTTTTCTAGGAGAACCTAGTAAAGAAGGATATACAAAAGAACCTACTTCTGTCAAAAATGCTTTTAATATTTTCTTAAAGCAAGTTGGGATCACTTTTAGAAGAGACCCTCAAACAGGAAGACCTAGAGCAAACAAATTGAATTCAAAACTCGATCTACAACAAAAAGAGAAAGGAATTTACTGGAAAACCTAATTAAAAAACCTTTAATAATTTAACTCCTATTGATTTAATGATGCCTTTACCAAAAATATATAAACTAGAGAATGACTTATACACAGGTTTTAAAGAATCGTTAGATGAACTAAATGTTGGAAAGAAATTTATAACTGTTTGTGGTACAACCTATACTAAAAAAATCGCATATGAATTCATAGAAAATACAAAAGGTTATGAATTTTTTCCTCCTATAGAGGTATATAAGCCAACTGTTTCTGCTGCGTTTAAAATTAGGGATATAGCTCTAAAAGAGAACGCCCCTATAATTGGTTTTGGTGGAGGTAAAATAATGGATGTTGCAAAATTAGGAGGAAGCGATGCAAAAAAACCAGTAATTCTAGTTCCAACCCAACCAACCCATGATGCAATGGCTTCTCCTGTAGTTTCAATTGCTGCGCCCGTAAAACATCATTCGGTTCCAGTAGACCCTCCTACTGGAGTAATTCTACCAATGCCTATCTTGTACAATTCGTCAAAAGAATCAATAGTATATGGTACGGGTGATAGTATAGCAAAAATTACTGCAAACCTCGATTGGAAGCTCTCTGCTGAACTTAATCTAGAAAAGCAAAAAGACCCAAAGTATGACGAAGCAATATCTTCACTCTGTTTAAATCCATCTTTAGAAAATTTAAAAAAACTAAAGAAAATGAAAGAAAGTGGTGAACCCTTTTTAGAAAATGAAAAAATGAAAAAGAGTTATATTTCTGATTTAGTAGATGCGTTAATAAGATATGGAAAAAGTATGTGTACTATAAATTCTTCTGTTTGTGCTTCTGGTTCTGAACATTTATGGGCTCATGCTTTAGACTTGATTCCTCAAAAAAGTATTCCCCATGGTATAGGTGCTGGAAGTGGAACGATAATAGCTTATGGCCTTTATGAATGCTTTAAACCAAATTATTTGAAAAAACTTCACACAACTTTAGAAGATCTAAAGGATATCGCAAATTATATTAACTTACCTTATACCTCTAGAGAACTAGGTATAAAAAAGAAGGAGGCTATTTTTGCTTTGATTAAAGCTGTGCAAATTGGTGATGAAAGAGGAAGAGTAACTATTTATGACTATATAAGGTTTTACGATTTGAACGAAGGAAAGATAACATTTCCTCGGGAAGTTAGAAAGATAACCCCTTATTTCGCCAAAAAACTGCTCAATAATCTAAGAGTAATCTAAAGAAAAATATTTATAAGCTAATTCTACCTATAAAATTGGGAACATGACATTAGAAATAAGAAATTCAAACCTAGAACCAGCATTAATACTTCTTTATGATCCTGAAGAAAAATATAGCCCAAAAGCCTTGGAACGTGCAAGGTATGCTCCAAGAGTTTTAGTAGGAGGTTCAAAAGGTGTTGATGCTAGCGATGTAGAAGAAATGGTTGACCTATTAACAAAAAGATACAAAGTGCCTCATGAAAAAATAATGCTTTTCCCAGGACATGAAAAGCAAGTAACTCCAAAAGTTAGTGGAATTTTTTTACCAGCATGCATTCCAAATTCAACAAATCCTGATAATCTTGGGCCAAGGCAAGAAAGAGCTATGCCCTTGTTAAAAAAGCTTTACGGTAATAGAATTGAACTAGTTTGGTATTTGCCTCACGGAGGTTCAGCATTTGAAGCTGCCGAATGCAAAAAAGTTACTCCTTCAGAAGAAATAGAGCTTTTTGAAAAATGGACAGATAGCGATAAGTTTCATTGGTTTTACCAAGAGGCAGGTTCTGGTCAAGAAATGCTCCCCTTACCGCTTATTAAAAAATGTAAAAGAATTTGTGAAAAAAAAGGTAGGAATTTTATCTATGGTGGAGGAATAAGAAGATTTGAACAAGCAAAAAATCTACTCAAAGCTGGTATCAATTATATTGTAATGAGTAATGTCCAACTAGAACCCTGGGGTTATAGAGTAGTTAAAAAAATTCAGACTCAATTGTATACAGCAAGAAATATTTATTTTGCTTATCTACTTTCTCGCAGACAATTTCTCGTTTAGCTCAAAATATTTAAAAATTTACGCATACTTTTAAATTGTGTGTTCTTATGAGGAATTTAACAGAAATAAGCAGGTTTGAACCTGTTCTATTTTTACTTTATGATCCACCAGAAAGAAAAAAGTATTCAATCGAAGCTTTAAAATGTTCCAAATTTTCTCCAAGGATTCTAGTAGGAGGTTCTGATAGGATTACTCCGCAAAACACTGCTATAATGATTAAAACTTTAAGAAAGTACACTAATTCACCAATCTATGAGTTTCCAGGACATCACAAAAAAATCTGTGGAGAAGCAGATGGTATTTTTACTCCATGCGTAGTTAACTCAGAGTATCTAAAATATTTTAGCGATCTTCAAGCTGATGCAGAACCTATGCTAAGGAGGATTTATGGCAATAAAGTAGAATGGGTTTGTTACTTAATACAAGGAGGAAAAGTGGCAAGAGCAGCAAAAGCAAAAAGGCTCACTAAAGAACAAATAATAAGAAGGTTTGACTATTGGACTAAAATGGGAAATTTTGATTGGTATTATTTGGAAGCAGGCTCAGGTGAAGAAATGCTTCCACTTGATTTAATTCTTGAGTGTAATAGGATATGTCAAGAAAGACACAAAAAATTCATCTATGGTGGAGGAATAAGAACATTCAAACAAGCCCAACCCCTTTACAAAAATAAAATTAATATAGTTATAGGAAATGCTTTATTCGACCCAGAAGGTGTCCTTGAAGTAAAAAAAATTCAAAAACATTTGTATACTGCAAGAAAAATGCCCGCTTGGACTTTTATTCTAAAGTAATTACCATTTTTTTATAATTTTGAACATGCAGTACTTGTCACCATTAAATATCCACTTAGTTCTTTCTAGAGTGAAGCCATCTCCGAGCATTTCTTGAAGTATACCATTATTATACTCTAAACATGCATTGCAAAGTATAGGCTCTTTAAACTTTACAGCTTGCTCTCCTTGAGGACAATCCTTAATTATTGTTTCTTTTCCGACAACACCAAGCTTTAAACCAAGAACCATAGCAGCAATTTTTAATGCTTTTGAAGCATCTTTCAAATCATTCTTTTTTAGGTTAAAAATTTTTGAAAATTCTTTGGCATCATTTTTTCCTATTTCTCTGAATTCTCTTTGAATGATAGTAGTAGCAACACTATAGCCTGCATCCCTTATTAAATGCCTAGCAATAGTTGAAATCATCTTACTCGTAAGCTTAGCCATAGCTTCTGTTCTCATCCTCTCATTTATTTTTTCACGAAATTCCTTTTCTATTTCCTTTAGCTCTTTTATTTTTTTGTTCATTTTCTTCACTCGAAAGCTGGGCATTTTTTGCATCTCATCTCGTCATCATATCTCAAACCACAAGGTGCAAATTCTCTATCTTTAGTATAGTAAAGCCTTAGTTGTACATACTCTGGAACAATAATACTATTTCCTAAATTAACTTCCACATGTTTTATTCCTGGTTCAACTCTTATTTGCTTATTCAAGAAATCATCTATTAAAGAAATATCCGGAGCAACCATGTTTATTATTAAATTATGGTTTCCTGAAGTTTTAATTAGGTTTAAAACTAGAGGACAATTCCTTATTTTTCTTATGAGTAAGTTTACTCCATCTGCATCTGTTTCTATGCCAATAGAAGCAGCTATTGGAAAAAGTTTAGAAGTGTTTATTAAAGCACTTATTCTTAAAATCTTTTTTTCCATTAATCTTTCTACTCTTTCTTTTATTGCAGCAGGCGTTACCTTAAGTTTTTTTGCAAGCGCAGTATACTTTATTCTTCCATCTTTTAAAAGCTCAGAAATTATAAATTTATTCTTTTCATCTAAAAAATTTTTAATTTTCATGGAAAATCTGTTATTTTTTTATAATTTTAAAGTATTTAAATTTTATTTTTTATGGGAAAACTATAAATAAGGTAAAAAAACAATAATTATACCCGAGGGATTTTAAATTTTACCCAAAAATTTGAAAAAGGGAAAAAGATGGAAGAAACTGTCATCTGCAAGCTTTGCTTTGAACCTATTTTTAATTTACTCTGTATTAATTGTATGAGTAAAAGCATCTCCTCCTGGCTTTCTTCACTTAACCCAAAACTCTCAAAAGAATACAAAAAATTCCATAAAAAGATTCTAAAGAAATTTTCATCCGAAGAAAATGTAGAAAAATGCATAAAATGCAGGGAAAACATCGATACAGCCCTATGTCCCTATTGCTATGCAAACGAAGTCTTTTGGTGGTTATTCTATAGGGATATAAAAGTAGCACAAAGATTTGTAAAACTCTTCAATTTTGATTTCTTTGGGGCTGGTTATTTACCAGACGATTACAAAAAAAGAGAACTTAAAGAAGTAATAATCACAGATAAAGAAGAAATAGCTCAAGAAGGAATTTGTGAAAATTGTGGAGAATATTCAGAAGATTTAAAAGAAAAAAATGGGTTATGGCTCTGCGAAGTTTGCAGGGATGATTAATCACTTGTAGTAGTAGCTCCTAATTTCTTCTACCATTTTCTCGATATTTTTTATTCTTTCATTCAAAGCTTCATATTGAGTTTTCAAACTATCCAAATGAGTTAGGATAAGGTCCATTTTTACTTTAAGGTTTTCTACACTACTTTCTTCCAACTTTTTTTCAGGTGTTGGTGAAACTTCTGGTATTTTTGGTAGTTCCTCTAAAGGTGGTAACTCTTTCTTTTTCTTCCTTTTAAAAATCGAAAACAAACCCATAATATCACTTTATTCTTGAGAGATATTTAAAACATCCATAAAACCTTTTTTAAGTTCTTCTATCCATCTTGCGCATAACCTTAAATAACCTCTTCTCACCTTCTCATAAAATATTTTGTGGTAAAGCCATAGGAAAGCTTTGTAAATGGGCGACCTTTGAAAAGCGGTATTCATTTCCCAAACTGTTCTTAGCCTACCACCAATATAAATTGTTACTCTTCCTTCCTTGTTAGGATCAGAGGGTTGCGTACCCTGAATGGTAACTTCAATAAAAGCCCTACTTCTTGCATCAATTCCTTTATCAACGTAAATTCTACAGAAAAACATCCTAGGATCGCTTGAAATATCCCACCTAAAATCCCTCTCCCATAAATCTATAGTTTCAACTTCCAAAGTTTTTCTCAAAAGGTTTCTAGCAACTTGATAAACCTTAAATGGATTTTTACCTACATAATCTACTTTTAGTCTCGGGTGTGGTGCTAAACAATCATCCTCAAATCTCCATACTGTCATTTAACCACTATTCATGCTTTGAAAGAATGGCAAGGAAGGACTTTAACTCTGAAATAAACTTTAAAATATCAACTCTACAATCTTCCAAATATCTTTTTCTCTTTTCTTCATAAAAAACTCTGTGATAAAAAACCCTCGCCATTTCATATAGCAAGCTTCTCTGCCAAAGTGTGTCTTGTGGATACTCTGTTCTAAGTCTTCCTTCAATTCTTATTGTAGCTTTCCCCTCTTTTCCAAATTCCTTGCTAGGTTTAGCTTCTCCGTTAAGTCTTACTATAATGTGAAGAAAAGAAAACCTATCTAAATCTTTTATTACTTCAAACCTTACCCTAAATTTTTCTATTCCTTTACTTCTATCCCAAATAAAATCCCTTTCTTGTACTTCGCTTGCATCAACCTTCCAAATACTTACTAACAATTCTTTTATTTTATGGTAAATATTTTGAGGATTTGGTCCTGAATAATCTAACGTAATATAAGGAACCCCAGGTAATGGACCACCTCTCACAGGAGACAAACAATCATCATGTAACACTAACTTTCTTCTGGCAAATATGGGCATACTCTCACTTTATAATATTTTGTTAAAAGAAAACAAAAAGATATTTAATCTTTTCCTCTTATCTTTAATTCATGTTTAAGCTTATAGGCTTAATTTTTGTATTCTTTGGATTAGTTTTTTTAATAGGTGGATGGTGGAATAAGAAGAATTCTTTTGCAGCAGAACTTTTTTTTGGAATTGTACTATTATATTTAGGGTTAAAAATACTAGGTTAGAATATGATAACTAAACTCGCTGGTGCAGCAAGTTTTGCGATAGGTTTGTTAATAGTAATAGGTTTTCCTTGGGTTTCTCAATATCAGGAAGAAAAATTAGCTAGAGCAGGAGTTCTTTTAGGTCTGCTTTTAATAGCCGTTGGTTTGTTTTTAATGAAAATTTAAACAAAAATAAAACCAAATTTATTTTATATGCCAATAGTTTATCCAGAAGCACCAAAACCAAGACCATGGAAAGCTGGTTTTGTCCCAACTTTAAGACCTGGTGAAGGAATTCGTGCAGTTCCTCTAGAAGGTGAGATACTATTAGACTACACTGCACCTTTAGGTAAACTAACAGGAATTTATTATTCTTTATCCTTCCAATTACCAAGATGGGGTTTCTGGCGTGGTAAAATCGAGGAATGGATATTTGTTTCACCAGTTTTTAGAGAATACTATGAAATAACTATAAGACAAAGAGAAGCTCTAGAAGCTTCAATAAAAGAAGGTTTAAGAAGTATTGGTGTAGCTATCTCAGACTTAGAGCTACTTTTGCATGACTTGAGAAAGTATAAGGAATTCCTAGAATATTTCAGATGGATAGAACAAGGAAAAATATTGATAAAAAAAGGAAAGAAAAAAGAAGGAGAAGAATTGATAAAAAAAGGAGAACAAACTCTTAAAGCAGTATTTATTGATATGGTCGATGCTCATACTGGACCTGGAATAGCTATGAAAGAAATAGCAGTCAGATGGCCGACTATTATTGCAGATTTCATGAAGCTAACAGATGAAGATGTTGATCCAGCAAAAATAAAAGAAAAGTTAAAAGTTTCTGAAGCTGAAGGTGTTGTTTTAGCAACAAAGAATAAACTTTACATTGAATGGAAAAAACTTTTCAAAGAAACTGTGAAAAGAAGATATGCAACTATGCTAAGGCAAGTTGAAGCAAGAAGAAAGTCGGTCGAGGAATATAAGAACATGCTTAGACCAACTATTGCAAGGTACAAGATGATAAAGGATGCACTCGAAAATCCTAACATAAGAGCAACCTTGTACAAAAGTTTTTTCAGGCCTGAGGCTCAAGCTTTATCCATAGATTTTATGCGCTTATGGGCATGGAAACCTTTTGCTCCATCTGAAAAGTACAAGTACACAAAGACAACTTTTGATTCAGTTCATGCAGCAAAAGCTGGATTTCTTCCAGAAGAGATAAGAGAAATTGAAAAGGCTGCACCTACTTTACCATCGCTCAAAGTAAGGTTAAAAGGAGGAAAATGGGATGGCTATTTAGATGCCTTACCCCAAGAGCCTTCCATAGACCATGTGCTAAGGGAAAAGCTTATCCCAGAAATTGAAAAAACTTATGGAGTCAAGTTTACAGGAGTAGACCTATTTAACGCAAGAGAAATGTTGCTAAAGCAGTTCAGAGAGTCTTATACCGGATTAGGAGGAGTTGAACCCTGGGTTTGGAGCCCATACTTCTGCTTTCTTGATATTCCACTTTCGAGAACTGTGTTAAGAATTCCACCAGCAGGTCCTGAATTAGAAGATATAATGATAGAGAATCTACAGGTTGCAACAGAAACACAGAATATAATACTTGCTAGATGCTTAGAATTCATAGCCAAAGATAAACTTTTGGATAGAGAAATTGGTTTAATGCTAGGAGAAATGGGTATCAAAGGTGATAAAGTTTTGAAAATAGAGGAAATCCTAAAAGAAGAATTCCCTGAAGTTTTTTTAAGTCCAGAAGAATATGAAAAGATGGAAATTGAAAAGAAAAAAAAGGAAAAGGCCAAAGAAAAATTCTATGCAAGTAGGTATAAACTTAAAAGAACCATAGATAAGATAAGAGCTGCAATTGGAGACTTTTTCAAAACCTTAGGATGGGATGTTATGTTTTTCAGAGCTGTTGGTCCTTATGAGTTTGCTATGTCACATAGACTTGCTAAATATTACCAGCCTGTAGTTGCTGGTGAGTTTGAAAGAGTGAGGAAGTTTATTGAAACAAAGATGGGTGTACCGGGAGTTTCCCAACCATGGTGATGATTTGAGTTATATAATTGGTGTGTCAAGTGGAATATTCGCTGCTGCTCCAGAAGCAGAAAGAATTCAATACGCAACTCTAGCAAAAAAAGCTGAGTATTGTATTACCAAAGGTGTACAGTTTGTTCAAATAGATTTGGAATCGGTTTCAGAGTTTAAAGCACCAGATTTAAAAGAACAAATGGAAAAAATTAAAAGGCTGGGTGTAACTTTTGGTATTCATTCCGAAACGAAGGCTTTTGGAGTTGAAGTCGCTGAGCTTGATTCAGCTATAGAAACAGATTATAAGTTTGGACATGAAAGGTTAAAAGAAATTCTAGAAAAAGCAGGTGAAATAGGAAGTAAGTATGTTTTAATACATTCTTCAGAATCTACACCCTTTCTTTTCTTAGAAAGAACATTGCAACCTACTGCTTTAGTAGATTTTTTTGGTAATCCTTTGAAGGATTTTCTACTTAAAGAAGAAAACAAGTGGCTTGTCGACGACTGGCTTTTTAGAAAAGATGGTGGTATTTTCATGTGGACAGAATTCTTAGGCATTTCTTTAGAGGAATTCAAAGAAAGGACAAGAATAAACTATAGGCAATCTTATCAACTAGAGCATCCTGGTGAAGAACCTCCAGAAGAAGAGATTAAAAAAATAATTGACATTCATGTTCAAAGAGAAAAAAGAAGCTTTCTCGATTTTCTTCAATCTAGACATCTACACTATGGACCAGAAAGGTTTGCTTATTACTTCATCGCAAAATGGATGGAAGAAAACAAAGATCCTCTCTGGGAAAACATAGTGAAGGAAACTATCAACTTTTTTGCAAAAACAGAAAATAAAACTCCCAAACAATGGCTTGAGGAAAAAGGTATAAAAAAACTTTCTATAGATGATGAAAATTTCAGAAGGTACAGCTATTTGTGGGTGCCTGCAGTTTCTGCTAAGTACATTTGGGGACATTTGTTTCAAGATGGAACCAAATACTTTGACTTAAAACAAATCATAAAAAAGTACAATATGCCTTTAATTTTAGAAACTCCTATGGCTCATCGAGGAATAGAAGAATGGCTCCGTTTGCCAAACCCTCTTCAAATGTACTATTTGGCAAAAGAGGTTAATGAAAAAGTTGGGTTTGAATGCTTACTATTAGCTATGGATTTTGAACATATGCTAAGCATAAGATTAGAACCAGAAAAAGTAATCGAAGCCTTACCTCCTGATGGAGGAAGTTATGTAAGAGTTTTGCATGTAGGCTATCCAGCAGCATTAGCTCCAGCCCACATTCCAATTCCCTTAGGTTCAGAACAGCAACTTTACTTATACAAGATAATGTACTTACTAAGAAAAAAACAGTTTGGAACTGATCCAAAAAAAGATTTTTACATAGTTTTTGAAAGAGGTGGTGGACCGGATCCAATTAAGCAGTCAATAATAGCCTTAAGAAAAATAATTGAGTTTTTGGAAAAGGATGTTAAACCAGAAGAATTGATAAAGCATCCAGAGTTTTTTGGTATTGCAACTGGAGAGTTTGCTTCTCCTGAAAGACAATGGGTAATAATAAGGGAGCATGCTTTCGATCCACTCAAAGGATTAATAGCAACTCCTGAAGAAGAATATACTGCCTTAGGAAAAGCCGCACTAGAAAAAGGTGCACCACCAGAAAAGTGGAAAAAAGAAGAACTTAAATAATTTGGAGAGAAGTAGTTAACTATTTAAAACCATCTAAGAGTAAAGATTATTATGACAATAGAAAAGCTCGAAGAAGAGCTCGAAGATACAGAACTAGTAAAAAAAGAGGAGGAAGGAGGGAAAGAAGAAATAAAAACTCCTAAGGAAATTTATGCAAAGGTTGTTAAGTTCACAAATGAAGCAAGACGTCAGTATGGTGATCTAATAAAATCTGTTTTAATTTTTGGTTCTGCTGCTAAGGGCACGATGGTAAAAGGAAGTGATACAGATGTTTGGGTAATTCTCGATGATACTGCGACAAAAAGTTCAGAGGATTTGGAAAAGGTTGTTACTCATTTATACTTGATTGCTCACCAACTTGAAGATTTGCATGTTCAAACAACTCCTTTAACAGAATTTTGGACATGGGTAAAAATGGGTTCTCCTGAACTTGTTAACTTTTTGAGGTATGGTTTAATAATTTACGATACTGGTTTTATTAAACCTGTGCAAAGGATGCTCCAAATGGGTTTGATCCCACCTAGCGAAGAAACGATAAACCTAAAGGCAAAAGCCGCTGAAGCAAGGTACAAAAAAGTTAAAATAGATATGAAATCCATGATTTTTGAGTTAAGATACTCTGCTACCGATGCGTGCCAAGCGGTTATAATGCACTA
>CAZRMN010000004.1:0-30990 GCA_964601215.1 uncultured archaeon | reverse complement strand
TTCCCCATTTTTTTATTTTTAATGTTATACGTCTAACATAAGTCGAAACCAAAAAATTTTTATTTTTTGTTATACGTCTAACATTTGATGAAATATATAATCATTTATGATATGCCAAGAGAAAAGAAAAGTTTACTGGTAAAGATAAACAGAGCCTTAAAAACAATAAAAGCAGAAAAGATTCAGCATTCTGTTTGGGAAAGTGAAAATCTTAGCAAACTCAAAGATATAGCAAATATTATAAAAGAAGAGGGCGGGAAAGCATTAATCTTACAGAAAAAACTGATTTAGCTCTTTAAAAGTGATTGGATGGTTCAAAAAACTGAAGAATCAACGCTTAGAAGATGCCCAGAATGTGGTAGTGATATAATTATTAAAGACAGAGATACTGGCGAATATGTTTGTGGAATTTGTGGGTTAGTTGTTGAAGAAACTTTTGATGAAGGAAAAGAATGGAGAGCTTATAATTGGGAAGAAAAAGAAAAGAGGAGTAGAGTTGGACCACCTCTTGCTAATTGGCTTCACGATAAAGGTCTACCCACAGTAATTAAAGAAATTAATAGGGATGCTCAAGGAAAAAAGCTTTCTCCTTCTATGCAATACCAAATGTGGAGACTTAAAAGGCAACAAACTTTTTCAAGAATAGCCTCAACTGAGGAAAGAAATCTTTCTAACGCTTTTTCTTATATAAATTTAATTTGTGATAATGAGAACCTCCCCACGATTATAAAAGAAACTGCTGCAGACATTTACAGAAAAGTTTTGAAAGAGGGATTAGTAAGAGGACGTACGATTAAAGGTATAGCAACAGCATGCGTATACGCAGCTTGCAGAATTACTAAGAATCCAAGAAGCTTAAAAGATTTTGGAAAATACTATTATCCAAAGGACGCAGCAAGGTATTATCGTTTTATTTTAAAAGAATTAGACTTACCAATACCAATAGATGCTCCTTTGAAATACATCTTAAAAATTGGTGAAAAAATGGGAATGAGTGAACAAACAAAAAATCTTGCAATTAGATTAGTAAATGCTGCAAAAAAGAAAAATTATACGAGTGGAAAAGGACCTAGGGGAATTGCTGCCTCAAGCTTGTACATAGCAGGTTTACTCATGAATGAGAAAAAAACTCAAAAAGAAATCGCAGAAGCTAGTGGAGTTACCGAAGTAACCATAAGAAATAGATACAAAGATTTGGTAGAACTTCTAGATTTTGAAATAAAGCTTTAATTTTTTTTCTTTAATGTTATACGTATAACATTCTTTCAACAATTTTTTCTTAAAATTTTCAAATTCTTTTACTGGAATTTTTCCTCCTGCAGCTTGTTTATGTCCTCCTCCACCACAAATCTTTTTTAACAATTTCCCTAAATGAATTCTCGCATTTTGATACCTTGCATGGATTTTATATTCTTTACCAGATTTTTCTAAAAGGATTATCAATTTATCTGGAAACCTTGCAGAAATTTCACTTGCTAATTCAGAACCAACTTTTTCTGATATTCTAGAAATTATGAGGTTTATTCTTTTAAACTCCTCTGCATTCTTCCAGAATTCTTTTTCACCTTTCTTTAGAATTTTTTTGTATTTTTTGAACGCTTTTAAAATTTTTTCGTTTTTTTCTAGCTCATTCAGATTCTTAGATGAAATTAAAATTCTAATGATTTCTTCCTCCTTAAGTTTAAAGCTCGAACCTTTAACCATTTTTGCAATTTTCCAAAACCTTGTTTTTAAAATACTACTTTTTCTTTTTATCTTAATCCATTTTTTTAACAAATCTTTACAATCCTCAAAACCAAAATCGGCCAAAGTCCCAAGAACACTTAACCATTCCTTATCTTTTAAATTCACAAGCTTAGAAAAGAATTTGTAGACTAAGTAAGAAGTTGGTTGATAAATATCTTTTTTTACAATTCTTGGATTAATACATACAATTTTTTTTGTATTAATCACAGTAGAAGGATGATGATCTATTATCAGAATTTCTTTTCCAGTTTTTTTCAGTTCTTCAAAATTTTCTAAAGGAACATCTAAAATTACAGCTTTCTCACACTTTTTCAAATCATCAGAAATTTTTTTCCTTTCATCTACGCTTCTTGCTACTACTTTTGAAACTTTTACTCCAATTCTTTTTAATGCAATAAAAGCAAGAGCTGCAGAAGCTAAACCATCAACATCAGTATGATGAATTAAGAAAACTTTTTCATTTTTAATTTTTTTTATAAACTCAATTCCTTTTTCAAAGAGTTTTTCCATCTCTTTCATAAAAACCACTTTTAACTTATTCTTTTTTTTATTTTTAAATTCAAAAAGTTGTCACAATCCTAAGGTTGCCGAACAACTCAGCATGTTAACTTTTGAATTATTTAAAAATAAAGAAAAAGAAGAACAATTTATAAGTGAGGAGAATGAACCTAAAAACTAGGCTCGAGCTGATAAAAAGGGTTGCAGAAGAAATAATCACTGAAGAAGATTTGATAGAGCTTTTGAAAACAAAAAAGCATCCAGTAGCTTATGATGGTTTTGAACCTTCTGGTGAAGCTCACTTAGGCTCAGGTTTGCTAAGGGCAATTCAACTGGAAGATTTACTCAAAGCAGGAATTAAATTCAAACTTTTAATCGCAGATTGGTATGCATGGATTAATAATAAAATGGGTGGCAACTTAGAGAGAATAAAAAAGGTCGGAAATTATTTAGTTGAAGTATGGAAGGCTTGTGGAGTAGATATAAAAAAAGTAGAAATAGTATGGACCAGTGATATAGTAAAAGATCCTGAATACTGGAAGCTAGTTCTAGAGATAGCAAAAAGAACTACGATAGAAAGGATGATAAGATGTTCAACAATAATGGGAAGAAAAAAAGCAGAAATGCAATATACTGCTCAAATTTTTTATCCAGCTATGCAAGCTGCAGACCCATTTTATCTAAAGGCTGATATTTGTCAACTAGGAATGGACCAAAGAAAAGCAACCATACTCTCAAGAGAAATTGGTCCAAAACTAGGATTATGGAAACCTGTTTGTATTCATCACCATTTATTAATAGGATTAAAAGGCCCTACAAAAATGGGAGGTTTTGAAACAAGAAAGGATTTAGATTTACAAATTTCAAGCAAAATGTCTAAATCAATTCCTAAAAGTTATATTTCTGTCCATGACTCTCCTGAAAAAATAAGAGAAAAAGTAATGGATGCTTTCTGTCCAGCGAAAATTGTAGAAGGCAATCCTATTCTTGAGATTTGCAAGTATATAATTTTCAGAAAAAATAAAAAGCTTGTTATAGAAAGACCTAAGAAATATGGCGGAACAATAGAAGTAAAAGATTATGAAGAACTAGAGAACCTTTACAGACAAGGTAAAATTCACCCTAAAGACTTAAAGTTAAGCATCGCAAAAGAACTCTCTAGAATTTTAAAACCTGTGAGAGAATACTTTGAAAAGAAACCAGAAATTTTAGAAATTTTCAAAGAGGCAAGGGTTACAAGATAGTATTTATTATCCTTCCTACAATTTTAAAATATGGAAGTATTTCTAGCTATGACAATAATTCTTGCAACAACTTTTATTTTTCAAGAACTTTTTAAAAAGTTCAACTTTCCAGTTGTTGTTGGTCAGATTCTTGTTGGCATTTTACTAGGAATTCCTTTGCTTAAAGGCATAATTTTTACTTCAGTTACAACAAATACAATAGAATTTTTGTCGAAACTTGGAATACTTTTTTTGCTATTCCTCGTAGGGCTTGAAATCGACATAAAAAAATTAAAAAAAACAGCTAAGGATTCTTTACTTATAGGAATAAGTGCAGCAATTGTTCCTTTTATTTTTGGTTTTCTATTTTTAAGGTTTTTAGGCTATGATTTTCTTTCTTCTCTTATTTTTGGTGGTGCGCTTTGTGTAACTGCAGAAGCTACAAAAGCAAAAGTTCTTCTGGATTTGAAAAAACTTAATACAAAACTAGGTGCTATAATGATTGGTGCTGGAGCTGTAGATGATATATTTGAAGTTTTTTTCTTAAGTATTGTAACCATTTTAGCTTTTGGAAAAGGAGTAGAGGAACTCGTTTTCTTCCCCTTTGAAATAATAATTTTTGGTGTAATTAGCTTTTTCTTCTTTTATTTATTGAAAAAAATAGTTAAGTATACAGAAAAAAAAGAAAGTGTTGTCGAATTCTTTACAGTTATTATAATATTTCTCTTTCTTATAGCTTCTCTTTCAGAAATTTTAAGGATAGGTTATTTAATTGGGGCTTTGGTTGCAGGTTTTCTCTTTCAGATTTCAACTAGAGATTTAAAAAGTAAGAAGAAAGAGAAAGAAATAGTTGAAGTAACGAAAATCATTACTCTAGGGTTTATCATACCTTTCTTTTTCACAAACGTAGGTCTTAATTTTAATTATTCTAATGTCGCTTCAAATGCACTTCTAATAATTGGTACGATAGTAATAGGATTTCTAGGTAAAATCATTGGAACACTTGTAGTTAAACCTTTCTCCAACCTTAACCTCAAACAACTCTATTTGATAGGTTGGGCCATGAATTCGAGGGGAGCGGTAGAACTGGTAATAGCTTTAATGGCAAAAGAATTCAATTTGATTTCTTCAGAATTGTTTTCTGCTTTAGTAGTTATGACAATGGTTACTACACTTTCTTTTCCTTTTATTCTTCAAAGACAAATCAAAAGAAACCCTAGGATTATGGATTAAATTATATACTTTTCTTTTGTGATGAAATAAAAGATTAACCCAATTAAACTTATTAAAAATCCATTCAACAAAACCATTTTTGGAAATTGGGAAATGAGAAATGCACATAATATACAACCAATCAATGAGGGAATTGGCACGTTCTTAATTGCAAGAGGAACTTTGAAACCTTTACTTTTTGATTTTTTTCTTCTCAGAACTATTATAGAGGCATTGATAGAAAAAAAAGTTGAAAGTGTTAAAAGATTTGCAATTTCAGCTGTAGTTTTTAAATCTTGAATTAAAAAAGTACTAACAATACTTATACTACTTATCATTAGTATTGAAACTACAGGAGTTTTAAATTTGGATAATTTTTTGAAAAATACCGGAAAAAGTTTTTCTTTACCTAAGCCATAAAGTAGCCGTGAACTAGTTATAAAAAGTCCTAGAACAGTGTTTGAGATTGAAAATATAGATGCAACCCAAACAAAAAAAGCAATTCTACTATCAAAATTTTTTGAAATTATATCAACCAAAGGAGCAGATGATTTACCTAAAAGTTTTGGGTCATATAAATTTACTACAGCTATAGCAACCAACAAATAAATTATCGTACAGATTATAATAGAATAAACTATCGCTTTAGGTATTAATTTTTTTGGAGTTACTGTTTCTTCGGATTGAGCTGGTATTAATTCAAAACCTGTAAAGGCAAAAAAAATTAAAGTAGCAGCATAGAAGATATTATAATCTAATTTAAAACTAATCAAGAATTCACTAGAAGGTTTTGCAAGGGATATACCTAATACTATAACAATAATTAAACCAAGAACTTCTATTAGCGTAAACATGATTGTTGTAATTACAGATTCCTTTATACCAAAGTAAGAAACCAAGCTTGAAAAGATTATTATTCCTAGAGCTGCAAGGATTGGTTGAACATTAAAAAAACTTGAAAAATATCCTCCAAAAGCTATACTTACAGCAGCTATAGAGAATATACTAGCTAAAACAAGAAACCACTCGATTATAAAACCCCAAATCTTTCCTTCAAATCTTCCAAAAGCATGACTCAAAAGTTTGAAATAACTTGAAGTTTTTGGATAAAGACTGGTCATTTCAGCAAAGCTTAAACCAGTAAAAAGTGTAATTATACCAGCAATTAAAACTGAAATCCAAATTCCAAAACCAGCAACTTCTGCTGCTTTACCAATTATACTATAAATTCCTGCACCAATTATTATTCCAACTCCAAAAATTACAACTTCTTTTAAAGTGAGAACTTTTCTCAATTTTTCAGCCATAAATTTATATTAAAGATTGAGTTATTTTTAAATTTCTTTGATAAAATAAAATAAAGAGATAATATGCTTGATATAAAGCTCATACGTGAAAATCCTGAATTAGTAAGAGAAAACTTGAAGAGGAGACAAGATCCAGAAATACTCAAAAGGTTAGACGAGGTTATCAGACTGGATAAAGAATGGAGGTCTATAATAACCGAACTTAATAAACTGCGAGAAAGAAGGAATAAAATTAGCGTGGAGATAGCAAAGTTGAAAAAAGAAGGAAAGGATGTTTCTGACCTAATAAAAGAAGCAGAAGGATTTCCAGAAAAAATAAAAAATTTGGAAAAAAAAGAAGAAAACTACAGACAAAAAATTAGGCAACTGCTTTTAAGAATTCCCAACTTATTGCATGAATCTGTTCCATTTGGAAAGGATGAAACTGAAAACAAAGTCATTAGAGTTTGGGGTTCTCCCCCTAAGTTTGATTTTCAACCAAAAACTCATTTAGAAATCGCTTTAGATTTAGGTTTGATTGATGCTAAAAGAGCGGCTAAAGTTGCTGGTGCAGGATTTTTTTATTTAAAAAATGAACTAGTTTTACTAGACTTAGCAATTCAGAGGTTTGCTATTCAACACTTGCTGAAAAAAGGGTTTACTTTGATAGAACCTCCTTTTATGATAAAAAGAAAAGCTTATGAAGGAGTTACAGATTTAGCTGATTTTGAAACGATGATCTATAAAATAGAAAATGAAGACCTTTACTTGATTGCTACTTCAGAACACCCTATGGCTGCTATGTTCATGGATGAAATTTTGGATAAAGATCAATTACCTATAAAATTTGTCGGAGTAAGCCCTTGCTTTAGAAAAGAGGCAGGAACTCACGGAAAGTATACAAAGGGTTTATTTAGAATGCATCAATTCAATAAAGTTGAACAATTCATTTTTTGTCTGCCAGAAGATTCCTGGAAATTTCATGAAGAACTACAAAAAAACTGTGAAGAAATGTACCAAGCTTTAGGTTTACATTATCGTGTAGTAAATGTTTGCACAGGAGACATAGGAATAGTTGCTGCTAAAAAATACGACACAGAAGTTTGGATGGCTGATGGAAAATTCAGAGAAATAGGTTCTAATTCTAATTGTACTGATTACCAAGCTAGAAGACTTAACATAAGGTTTAGAGAAGGACCTGGAAGACCTCCTATAGGTTTTGTTCATACTTTAAATAATACTGCCTTAGCTTCAAGTAGAACTATGATGGCAATTTTAGAACAATTTCAACAAGCTGATGGTTCAGTAATAATACCAAAAGTTTTAAGACCTTTTATGAACGGGATCAAAAAACTGGAAAAAAGAGAGTAATTCGAGACCTTTAAATTTTCTAAATTAAAATTTTATACAATGGAAAGGTTTCCTTGTGGAAGAAAAGAATGTGTATTCCAAGCTATTCAAGATTTAATAGAAAGGATGAAGGAAGAAATCGTTAAAAAACAAAATGTTGCTTATTCTGAGCAAATAGTTGTTGCAAAAATTTATGATATTACTGCGAGTACACTAGCGGAAGCTTGTAGAAAGGCTTTTAATGTAAGCTTAGAAAAATGTATAGAAAAAGAAAAACATGAAAAACCAGAAGTTTCAATGGATACTTTTATTCTTTTAAAAACAATAGCTGATGATAAGCTAATTTCACAAGAATACAAGGAAAAACTTTTCGATTCTCTTTTAAAAATGAAACCTAGTTTGAAAGAAAAAGTTGAGAAAGACAAGGAAATTGGAATTCTTTAAGATTTTTTTATTTTTTCAAAAGCAGATGGCAAATGAATGAAATAAACTCTTCCTCTCTCCAGAATTATCAAAGGTCTTCCTTTCATTAAAGCATCGATATTAATTTCATAAACTCCCTCTCTTGGAATCCTTATAGTTTCAACTCCAAACTTGATTTCTTCTGCAGGTCTTTTAACACCTGTTTTCTTTTCCTCCTCCTTTTTCTCTTCAATTTTTTTCTTAACTTCTTTTTCAAGAGTAGTTTTTCTTTCCTTTAACTCTTTTTCAATTTCTTCAATTTTTTTCTCATCTTCTGGTCCTTTAACATATAAGAAAAATATAGAACCACATTTACAACCTCTTAAAATAGAAGCATCATCATCTTCGTACACTGCCCCACATCTTATACACTTATGTGGCATTTTTAAGCCTCAGTTAATACAGAGAAAGAGTTTGGATTTTTCTTTATTTTTTTAATATACTTTGCTGGTCCAACTAGGGTAATACCAGTTTTTAAACTTGTCCTTTCCGGAATTTTACCAGTTAGAACTTTAATAATTTTCACTCTTTGCTCTGATATTTTTTCAATTAAAGATTGAAGCCCACTCGTGGGTTTTTTAAGGCTACAAACCTCTATCCCAGGAAAACCATCGTCTACCCTTCGCATCGTTTCTCTAATTAGGTCAAGTTCTTCTTCTGGTCGCATTACTCCATCGATAACTAGTATTGAACCATCTTTTACCTTTCTCAAAATAAAATTAATTCTTTGTTTTTTTGATTTTTTATCTAAGGTTGCAGATGAAACAAAATCCATCTTTAACTTCATTTTGCCCGCCTTGTATACTTATAAATGGCTTCATACAAAGCGTCCATATTTTTACCTTTAAGTGCAGAAACTTCAACAACAGGATACTGAGGAAATGCTTCTCTTATTGCTTTTGGCTTTGCTCTTTTCAAATCTATTTTATTTGCAACTATTATAACAGGGATTTTTCTTGCTTCTAAATTTCCAAGTAAGGTTATGTTAACTTGAGTTAAAGGATCACGAGTAGCATCCATTACAGCTAATACAGCATCAACATTACTAAGCCATTTTATAGCTTCTATTACTCCATCAGTAGCTTCTCTAGCTCTTTTCTTTGCCGCTCTTTTGGACAATCCATACTTTAAAAATTTCTTGTAATCAATTTTCGTTGCCAATCCTGGCATATCCAAAAGGTTTAAAATAATTTTCTTTTTATTCAACTTTATTTCAATTTTTTCTTTTTTTTGTATCGTTCTAGTTTCATGGGGTATTTCAGAAACTTTTCCAACTTTTTCTCCTGTCCAATCTAAAGAAATCCTATTTGCTAGAGTTGTCTTACCTACGTTAACTTCTCCATAAATTCCAAGTCTTATGTTTCTTCTACGCCCGAACAAACTAAGAAGCCAATCAAAAAATCCTCTTAGATTCATCCTTATCAATATTAATTTGTCTTTCAAACTTTTTAAATCAAAGACCTAATTAAAAAGAAAAGCCCATCTCCAAAGTAATAGGTAAAAAGTAGAGCTAAAGGAAAGGCCAGACCAAACCTTATCCCTTCTTTTACTTCCACATATTTTTTACCTGATTTTTTTATTTTTTTGAGTTCTTTTTCAGTTATTCCTTCCCAAAGTTTTGAATCGGCAAGAACATCCCCAACTTTAAGTTTTTTAACAGGAATTCTTTTTTTAAATCCAACTTCTTCGACAATTTTAGCGAACTTCCATATTATGAAAAGAATTAAGGTAGCAAAAATTGGTAATAAGGAATTTCTTATCAAAAGAGATAATTCAAACTTGAGCTGGAAAAAATTTATCAGATAGTAATTCACGCCTATTAAAAAGATAAAAAGAAAAAATGAACCTAGTGCTAAAAAGTTTGCACTTGACTTTAAATCTTCAAAAAATTTAAAGAGTATTTTTTTATTCATTAATGAAAGGATAAAAGCATAAAGGATCATGTAAGCAGCTCCAACCAAAAAAACATTTATTAAATAAGATATTGGAAAGGGGAAAAATGTAGAAAACAAATTTGAAGAAGGGAGTAAAAATCCTATGGCAGCGAGTATTTTTGCGTCACCTCCTCCCCATTGTCCTGAGTAATACATAATAAAACCAAAGCCAAGTAGACATAAACCTACGAGCAAACTATTAAAAAGTGGCCAATAATTCCATTCGACAAAAGATTGAATTCCATAAAAAATTATACCTATTAGCATCATAGTATAGGGTATTTCATCTGGTATTTCTGTAGTTTTTAAATCCCAAATACCTGCTAAGAAAGAACCAATTAAAGCTGTAAAAAATGGAATAAATTCAACTTCCATAATATATTTTTAATTTTTTCATATTTTTAAAAAAATGTTATACGTATAACATCCTTTTTAGAAAAAATCAATAATAGTTTTTTAAGAGTATTTTTTAAAACCAATTTTTTTTGCTATTTCTCTAAAGCATTGTCTGCAATAATACAAACCATACTTCCTAATTAAACCTCTATGCTTTCCACATCTCCTGCATCTTCTTGTTCCTATTCCATGCTTCTGTGCCATTCAACCACCCATTTCACCTAACACTTCAATCAACTCTTCATTTTCTTCTATATCCATTTTTTCAAAAACTCTTGTATAAATTTTCTCAAAATCATTTATTAGCTCAGCCTTTTTAAATATTATTCCTCCAATTCTTGAAGCTAATTCCTTCATTTTAAAATCTTCACTCAACTATCTCAACTCCATACTTATTCTTTACCCATTCCATAGCTTCTTCTCTTCTTATCCTCTCTTTTTTAGGAATTTTTTTCTTTTGTATCCTCCTTCTTTTAATTCTAAAACCTTTCCTTTCTAGAGTCACGCTTACGTTCAAACCCATCATTCCTATTTTATGCTGATACTTAACTCCCGGCAAGTCTATGTATTCTTTAATTCCTATATTAATATTTCCTTCATCATCGAAAAAAGACACTTTAAATTTTTTGTCAACAGCATCTACAACTTTTTTAAAAAATTCTTCCGCTGCCTTTTTTCTTAGAGTCACTTTAACACCAATTGGTTTACCTTTTGCAACTCCAAAAGTACTCCTACGCTTAGATTTAGTAATAATAGGCTTTCTTCCAGTCAAATACTCCAAAAGTTTTTGTGCCTTTTCAAGTTTTTCTCTATCATCACCACATCCTATGTTTAATGTTACTTTTTCGATTCTCAATTCTCTCATAGGGTTTTTTTCCATACTACTCACTCATTTTTATTAGCGGTTTTTCTTTCCCAACCACAAAAACATGTTCTTTTCTTATTTCTACATCCTTGTTATCTAACTCACAAATTATTTTATTATGTTCTACCATCCTTTTTCTTTTAATAATTTTTTTTATTCTTCCTATTTTTCCAGCATTTTTTCCTTTTAAAACTAAGCCAAGGTTTCCTTCTTCTAGTTTTACGTGTTCAAGAATTTTTTGGCTTGGTAATTCTATTAGAATGGAATCTCCAGTTTTGTATTCATCTTTTTCGATGAGTAAATTCCGTCCATCATGCAAATTTAGTTGAACTTTTCCTCCTTTCACAAGAGTCTTACTGTTTATTCTACAAATTTTTTTGCCCGCTTCCTCTTCAGGAATTTCTGCTAATTTTAAACCATTTTTAAATGGTAATACTCTGTAAAACTTTTTAATTTTTGGAATTGAAATAACATCCATTAGACCAACAGGAAAAGCGTGGTCCTTTCTTTTTTTTCCGTCAACTAAAATTTCACCGCTTTTAATTATCCTTTTAGCTTCCTTTCCAGTTTCTGCAAGTTTAAGAATATCTCTTACAATTATTAATAAAGGAATACATTCAAATTTTTTGTGCGGTCCAGGTCTAGGAGAAACAGTCCACTTAAAAGCTTTCTTTGGTATTTTCCAAAACTTTGGAGCTAATAATCTTTTTAACTTAGCCATAAAATCACTTCATCTTCCTTTCTAAAATTTTAACTCTTCTTTTATCTTCGAGATTTAAATTTATTATTTTTAAATTAGAAGGATGGATCGGCACTAATCTTTCAGTACCATCAGTTCTTTTCCTTGTTATTCCCTCTACATAAACCTTGTATTTTTTTAAATCAACTTTAGTGACTTTACCCCTCTTTTTCTTGAATTCTCCACGCATGATTTCTACTTCATCCCCCTTTCTTACCGGTAAACTTCTAGTTTTGTATTTTTCTCTTAATTCCTTTGACAAATGAGCAGCCATCATCTTTCTTCTCATGTGTAAAGGTGCTTCATACAAAAATTTCCTTTGTTTTCTTGGTTTTTTGGATTTTGGTCTTTTCATAAAAACCACCTAAACAACAATACTCGCAATTCTTCCCAAAGCCGAGAATCTTTCGACAGCTTCTTTTGCAACAGGTCCTTTAATCTCAGTACCTTTTGGTTCCCCTTTTTCATCAACAATCACAGCAGCATTGTCCTCAAACTTTATTCTTATCCCATTTTTTCTTCTGTACTCTGCTTTTTGTCTTATGATTACTGCATTAACAACTTGCTTCCTAATTTTAACGTCACCTTCTTTTACCGTGCACTTAACCATATCTCCAACTCCTGCTTTAGGTATTCTTCTTCTTTTTCCCTTGTAACCTATTACTGAAATTATTTGAAGTAATTTTGCACCAGTATTATCAGCACAATTTATGTAAGCTCCTACTGGCAAAGCTTTAGTAACTCTAGCTCTTACTGCTTTCATTTTTCTTTCCTCCCTAAAATCTCAACTATCACAAAATGTTTTGTTTTGCTTAAAGGTCTGCATTCAGCAATTCTAACCCTATCTCCTTCCTTTGCTGAAATGCACTCGGGATTATAAGCTGCAATTCTAGAGCGTCTTCTTTCATACCTTTCATATTTAGGAACATAATGCAAATAATCTCTTAAAACAATTGCAGTTTTTTGTGCTTTTGCAGAAACTACTATTCCCTCGAGAATTTTTCCTCTAATCGAAAGCTTTCCATGCCATGGGCACTTTGGATCATTACAAGTTTTTTCAGGCGGCTTTGCATCTATTCCTATATTCCTTACTTTCTTTTTCATTTTACCATCTCGCAAACTTCTTTTTAATTCTATCTTCTGGTCTGCCTATTAATATTTTTCCCTCTACCTGCACTTTTGTTTTATTAGGCAGAGTAAATATAAATATACAATTTTTTTTAGGAATAGTTTTTTCTTTACCATCCTTTGTTTCAATTTTAAAGGTATTGTAAGTTTCGTCTATTATTCTACCTTTCAAATTTCTAAGAGTAGGGTCTGTAGATTTGGCTATTTTTACCTTTAAACCTATAAGCTCATGTCTAACAAGGTTTTTTGGTGTTATTGCCATACTGAATTTTTTGTTCTTTAAGTTATTTCTATTTGTTCCTCTGTATATCCAAGCTTAAGTAAAACATCCTTTATTCTTTTTCTGTGGTCGCCCTGCAATTCTATATGACCTTCCTTATAAGTTCCACCGCATGCAAGTTTCTGTTTAAGTTGAGAAACTATTTCTTTCGGTCTGTCTGTTATTCCTTCTATTATTGTAGTCGGCTTCCCAAACCTTCTCTTTTCTACTCTCACTTTAATTTTCTGTGCTTCCTTTTCTAGAGTTCTACATACGCAAAGTTCTATTGGAAAACCACATTTTGGGCAAACTTGACTCATTTTTTCTTCTTTCCCTCTCTCATTTTTTCCTTTTTAATCGTTAGAATCCTGGCAATAGTTCTTTTTAATTCTCTTATCTTACCAGGATTCTTAACAGGTCTACCCATTTTTACATTTCCCATTTCTTTTAATAATTCGAGCCTTAACTCAGAAAGTTTTTTATTCAACTCTTCAATTTTCATTTCTCTTATTTGCTTACTTTTTAATATCGCCATTTTCCAAGCTTCACCTAGTAGTATTAGAATTAGTTAATTTCAAAATTTTTAAATCTTCCTTCAATTACTATCCTCCTGTTTTCCAATTCGCATTTTTAGTATTTATATTTTATTTTCCTCCTCCTTAACTTCTTCCTCTTCAGCTTTTTTCAACTTTTTCTCGAATATGAACTCTTTAGGTGCTTCTTTCATAATATGAACTTGCACACCTATAATTCCAGGTTTAATCATAGCTTGAGCATATCCTTTATCAACCAAAGTTTCCGCATATTCTCCCGAAAAAGCAACAAATCCCTTTTTAAACTTTTGAAACCTACTTCTTTCACTTCCAGAGAGTTTGCCAGCTACTCTAATTTGAACTCCTATAGCTCCTGCTTCCATCACCTTATCCAAATAATAATTTGCGACTTTTTTGAAATTAACACCCCTTTCTAAAGCTCTAGCAACTCTTTTTGCAACTATTTGAGCATCAAGAAATGGTTGTTCAACTTCTCTAACATCAAGCAAAGGATTCTCAAACTTAAACTTTTCCTTTATTTCTTCAGTTATTTCTTTTATTTTCCTTCCAGACCTTCCGATTACTAAACCAGGCTTGTGAGCATAAACTATTATTCTTGTTCCTAAAGGAGTACGTTGAATTTCCGTATGACTATAACCAGCTTTTTCAAACTTTTTTGCTAAGAATTCCTCTACTTCAGCTTGTTTTATCCCTTCTTTCACAAAAATTTTTTCAACAGTCATCATCTTTCCTCCAAAATTATTTCTATTCTCGTTACCTTTGCTTCTCTCCCCCTAAACCTAGCTCTACTTTTTGGTCTTATGAAAACCTCTCCTTTATCTGCTTTTGCTAGTTTAACAAAAGTTTTATCTAAATTCAAGTTTTTATTCTTAGCATTCGCTTCCGCATTTTTCAAAATTTCTAGAATTTTTTTACAAGCATTAGTATAATATTTCCCATTCAAACTTCTTTTTTTGTTTATCAAATCCTCTAAAAACCTTTTTGCCTTTTCTACCTTTTTGTTCTTCAACTCTCTACATACTATTACTGCATGCTTCATGGAGATTCTTGCATTTTCTTGCATAGCACGAGCAATCTTCATAGGATCACTTAACTGCAACATGTTTTGTTCCCCTAGTTGCTCCAACTCCAGGGGCTGAATGTCTTACTCTTTTACAAGTTAGAGCAAACTCACCAAGCCTGTGACCAATCATCTCAGGTTTTATAACAATAGAAGCCCACTTTTCACTAGCCACGCCTTTTTTTCCTCCTCCTGTATGTACACCAATCTTAGCACCAACCATCTCTGGCAATATTATCATGTCTCGACAATGAGTTTTGTGAAATTTATCAGGATATTTTCTTATATTTTCCAAAAGTTTTTTCTCTTGTTCTGTTAGTCCTCTTTTTAACTTTCTTCTTCCTTTTGCGTCCAACAACTTTGCAAATTCATCTAAGCTCATTTTCTTCAGTTCATCCAAAGTATAACCTCTAAAAGTGAATACCTTAGCCATTTACCCACCTTTCTTCTTTCCCAACCTTTTTGGTGAAATACTTCCAACTTTTGCACCTGGAGGCGCATGTCTTGAAACAGCCTTGCTTGGTCTAGGCCTGTGACTTTTACCACCATAAGGGTGGTCAACAGGATTCATTACTACTCCTCTAACCCTTGGATATAATTTCCCTCTTGCAAGCATTGCATGATATCTTTTACCAGCTTTTACCCATGGTTTCTCTACTCTTCCACTTCCTGCTGGTATTCCAATAGTTGCTCTGCACTTTCCGTCTAATTCTACTACCTTTCCAGAAGGAAATTGTACTTTAACTTTTTTTTCAGATTTTCCGACTATAACAGCAAAGCTTCCTGAACTTCTACAAAGTTTAGGACCAGAGCCAGGAGAAGTTTCTATACCAAAAATTCTAGTTCCTTCAGGTATTTTTGCCAAAGATAAAACATTTCCAATTTTTGGTTCACCTTCATAAACTATTGGATCACCAACTTTCAAACCTTCAGAAGCTATATGCAAAATCTCTTTTCCATCTTCAAATTTAACTATAGCTACAGGAGCACTCCTGCCAGGATCATGAACTATATCAACAACTTTACCTACACCCTTCCCAGAAATATACTCAACTTTACCCAAATATCTGTGACTAGGAGCCCTGTACCTTGGGCCGCCTTTTCCTCTTGCTCTTGCAATTATTCTCTTTCCCATTTCAATCCCTTTATTTTTTCAATTCATCTTTTTTAAATTTTACTTAAATCATTCCAAGTTTTGTTGCAACATCTATAGCTTTATACTCAGGCTTAAGTTTAATGTAAGCCTTTTTTTCTCCTTTAGGTGTGATTTGTGTGTTCACTTTTTCAACTTTAACTTCAAACAGCTTTTCAAAAGCTTCCTTTATTTGTTTTTTAGTTGCTTTTCTATCCACAACAAAAACTATTTTATTTTCCTTCTCGACCAAGCTTATAGATTTTTCGGTCAAGTAAGGATACTTTAAAATTTTAAACGGGTCCATTTTTAAACACCACTCAACTTTTTAATGGCAGATTTAGTAAATATTGTTAGCCTGCCAGGCATAGCTCCGGGTGCCAAATATTCTGCACACAAATTCTCAACTCTACAAACATTAATTCCTGGCAAGTTTTTAACAGCTTTTGAAATTCCTTTATCTTCAGTAATAACTATTAAAGGACCAATTTTTTTCTTGTATTTTCTTCCTCTCATTTTTCCCTTTCCTGCTCTTACTTTCTTCTTCTTTATTCTTTCCAATTCTTTTTCCAAACCAATTTTTTTCAAAAATTCAACCAATTCTTTAGCTTTTTTTATTTCCTGGATTTTATCCTCAACAACTATTGGGAGCTTCTCTATTTTTTCAATTTTATGACCTCTTTTTAAAACAAGTTCTTTATTTGCGGTTGCAGCAATAGCTGAGCGAATGGCTTTTTTTCTTTCCTTCTTGTTTATCTTTTGTTCCCATATTTTTTCAACTTTAGGAGGATGCGCTCTCCTTCCTTTTACTGCCTGAGGTACAAACCTTGCAGCCCAAAGTAAATGAGCAGGTACTCCTTTTCCGTGTATTCTTGGCATCCTTGCCATCTCACGATTCATCATACTCCATCTTTCCCTTCTTTTTCCATGGTAATGGGCAGAAGTACGCTTACCAGCTAGCACATCAGTGCCATAGGGTTGTCTTTTTTTACTTTGAGTAACTAGGAAAGCTCTAAGTATTAAATCTTCTCTTATTGGTTCAGAAAATACTTTAGGTAATTTTATTTTTTCTTTAGGTTGCCCATTTAAATCATACACATTTATTTCCATGCTCATCACTTGATTATTTCTTTAATTTCTGGAACGAGAAATTTAAGCTTTCCAGGTCTTATCGCAGGCCTTAAAATTACCAATCTTTTTTTAGGTCCTGGTACAGAACCTTCTACTATTATATAATTCGATTTTACTACTCCATACCTTACGAAACCACTTTTTGGTGTAATTTCTTCTCCCTTTTCACCTATTTTAAGTACTCTTTTGTTATATTCGGTTCTTGTTTGAAAACCAAGTTGGCCCGCTTGTGCGACAGTCCATCTTACTCTAGCAGGGTGTTCTGGTCCTAGACTTCCAACGTGTCTCTCCTTGCCATGAGCCTTTCTCCTTTGGATTTTAACTCCAAATCGCTTAACAGGACCAGCAGTACCCTTACCTTTAGTTACAGCTATCACATCTACAAATTCCCCTTCCCTAAAAACATCCTTTGGACTAATTTCCTTTCCGAGTAAAGATTTAGCAAATTCAAACTTTTCTTTTACATCCTTTCCTCCAACTTCAATTTCAAAAACTTCTGGTTTTTTCTTTCCAATTCCAGAAAGTCTAGGCTGGGTTGCAACTATTAGTCTAATATTAGATATTTTTCCCAAATTTTCTTCTATTTTTTTCATGTTTTTCTCGTTTGGTTTTACTTTTACCTTTCTTTCCAAATCCTTTGGCAAATCCTTTGCCCAAACTTCACTCAAAGCTTTTAATCCCTTTACAGTAGATTCATAGGCTCTTATCCCAACAACTTTTAAAGGTGGGCAATCAAGAATTGTAACAGGAACAGCAATCTCTTGCCCAAAAGTAGGAGAACCCTTCCTTTTATCAATTAAAATTGCAGTAGTCATCCCAGCTTTATAGCCAGCAAACGCCAAAACTTTGGGTTTTTCTACTTCAGGATATGTAGAAATAGCTGGGTAAATCCTTTTCGCTCTTTTCCTTGGGTAAAATGCTAAGCTTCCAGCCCTTGGTTTACTCCTCTTTACCATTTTCTTCGCCTTATAATTTATTCATTAAATTAATAAAATAAACTTAAATTCTCTTCTTTTTAAATTAAAACTATGAACCAAAAGCCGTGTATTTTTTGCCAGATAATTAAGGGGGCTGTGCCCTCAAAAATAGTTTATGAAGATGAAAATGTTCTAGCTTTTCTAGATATAAACCCTAGGTCTAAGGGTATGACAATAGTTGTACCTAAACAGCATTACAAAGAATTTGATGAAAATTTCGAACTTTCGGTAAAAGTTTTTTCTTCAGCTTTAATTGTTGCAGAAATGATAAAGCTCGCTCTTCAACCGAAGAAAATATACTTTTCTGTAATGGTTTCGGATATGATTCCACATTTTCACATCAAAATATATCCCGTGTTTGAAAAAGAAATACCCTTAATTGAAGGAAAACCAATTTTCATGAATGAACTAGAACTGGAAAGCATAGCTCAAAAAATTAGAGGAATTAAAGTTGAAGTAAAAAAGGAAGAGAAGAAGGAAGAGACTAAAGAAGAAAAGGAAGAAGCTAAAGAAGAACCAAAAAGAGATGTTTCCTGGCTTAAAAGAGAATTAGAAATTGCTTAGAGGAAAATTGGAAATAATTAAACATAAATTTAATTACAGAGGAAAAATTAAAAATATGATAATCCTTAAGAAAGGGGATATTACTCAAGAAGCTTGCGATGCAATAGTTAATCCAGCTAATTCTTTTGGTATAATGGGAGGAGGAGTTGCATTAGCTATCAAAAAAGCAGGAGGGGAAGAAATAGAAAAAGAAGCTAGAAAAAAAGCTCCAATTCCTGTAGGTAAAGCTGTAGCAACTTTAGCTGGCAAACTCAAATGTAAATTTGTAATTCATGCTCCTACTATGGAAAAGCCAGGAGAAAAAATTCCTTTAAAGAATGTGAAGCTCGCAACAAAAGCAGCTTTAGAACTAGCTAAAAAGCTTGGGATTAAAAGTATTGCTTTTCCAGGAATGGGAACTGGAGTAGGGAGCATAAAACCTGAAGATGCAGCTAAAGTAATGGTAGAAGAATGTAAAAAGTTTAGAAATTTGGAAATAAGGTTAGTTGCTTTTGATGAAAAACTTTACAATGCTTTTAAAAAATATTTGTGAAAATTATGAGAATTCTAAGAAGAAGTTTTTACGAAAGAGATCCTGCTTTAGTAGCAAAGGATTTGTTAGGTAAAATTCTAAAAAGAAAAATAAACTCAAAAATTCTTTCTGGGAAAATAGTTGAAACCGAAGCCTACTATGGCGAAAAAGACCCAGCCTCTCGAGCTTATCTAGGAAGACCAAAATATTGTGTTAAGCTTATGCATTCAAAACCAGGGAAAGCATTAATTTATATGGTTCATGCTAATTGGCTTTTTAATGTAGTAGCTCACGAAAAAGGAAAAGTTGGAGCAGTTTTGATTAGAGCAGTCGAACCTTTAGAAGGAATAGAAGAGATGAAAAAGAATAGAAAAGTGAAAAAAATTTATGAGCTTACAAATGGTCCAGGAAAACTTTGCAAATCTTTTAAAATAACAAAAGAGTTGAATGGAGTTGATGTGACAAATAAAAAAAGTGAAATCCAAATTTTAAAAGGAAAAGAAGGAAAGTTTAAAATTTGTTCTTCCCATAGGATTGGAGTTACTAAAGACTTGAAAAGAAAGCTTAGGTTTTTTGTTAAAGGAAATAAATTTGTTTCCAAATAAATTATTTAAGTTTCAATTTTCTTTTTTTCAATACATGGTCTTGGCAAAAAATTTTCAAGAAGCTTTTGAGAATGTGTATTTATTTTTTATCAAAACAGAGTTAAAAATAAACAACAAAGAAATTACTCTTGAAACGTATTCTAACGGTTGTTCAATAATTTTTCCTAAAAGAAAGGTAATTACTATCGATAAAATTAAAAAATTCATAGAAAAGTACAATCCAAGGTTTGGTTATAAATTAAGACTCCATCCTTCTAAACTTTTTCTATTTTGGGGTGTAAATCCATTAGTCAAATTCAAAAAAAGAAGTATAAAAGTTAATTTCTATGGTATCGGAGCTCCTAAGGAAAATTATGAAACTTATATGGAATTAATAAAGGATTTGATACTTTTGTATGAACCAGATGCAAAAATTTAAAAAAATAATGAGTATTTTTAAATATGGAGTTTAAAACAGTAAAAATTCAAGTACCTAAGGATTGTAACCTAATTTTAGGTCAATCACACTTCATTAAAACTGTTGAAGATTTGCACGAGCTTTTGGTAAATTGTGTCCCAAACATAAAATTTGGGTTAGCATTTTGTGAATCATCTGGTCCATGTTTAGTAAGACATTCAGGAAATGATGAAGAATTGGAAGAACTAGCAAAGAAAAAAGCTTTTGAGTTAGCTTGTGGCCACAGCTTTTTAATTTTTATAAAAAACGCTTATCCCATAAATGTTTTGCCCAGACTAAAACAAGTTCCAGAAGTAGTTACGATTTTTGCAGCGACAGCAAATCCTGTGGAGGTTATAATCGCAGAGACAGAACAAGGGAGAGCAATTTTGGGGGTAGTAGACGGTTTTAAATCCAAAGGAATAGAAGAAGAAAAGGATATAAAAGAAAGGAAAGAATTCTTAAGAAAAATAGGATATAAGCTTTAAGGTAATTTTTTAATTAAAAGAGGAAGTTCATACAAATTCTTTATCGAATTTTTTACTTTTGAACTTGGAGAAAGAAGAAAAGAAATACCAACAAAATCAAAGCTTAATTCATCGTCTACATAAGCAATTTCTTTTAGTCCTACATTCATTTTTCTTGCAATCCTTTTTATACCTTCAGGTTTATCTATCTCATATTCCACGATACCTGTAAGTTTTCCGTCGATTATGTCAAAATAACTACACTCAACATAACCTATACCAAGTCTTCTTGCTATTGGTTTTGTATAAGTCCAAAAGTTTCTTGTAACTATTCCTACTTCCATTTCGGAGTGAAGTTCTCTTATACACTCCTCTGCTCCTTTCTTCAAGTACTTTTCTAGATTCTTTGACACAAAATTTTCTATTTCTTTTGCTTTTACTCCCTTCAAACTCCTTACTCCTTCAATTAAAAACTGGTGAAAGGTTATTTTTCCATTCTTAAGTCTTTCTAAAGCTTTTCTATAAGCTTTTCCACCAAAGTAAGTGTAAGTATCTACAGAAAGCTCAGGACTAACAAGAGTTCCGTCTAAGTCAAAAACTATAGCTTTTATACGCATAAACTTATAAATTAAAGAAAATTATTTAAAACAGTGAGATTATGGTTTATTACCATCCTGGAAAAGTTTTAGAAGTTTTCAGACCAAAGGACAAAGAAGTGGAAAGTGCTGACTCTTCAACCCAAGCTTTGGTAGAAACCTGGGATGAAAATATAATAACTTATGCTGTTGACCCAAAAATTGAAAAAGAAATAAAACCTGGTGATATAGTTCTTATAGATTATAACCCAACTTCTCAACAACCTTTCAGACCAAAAATGATTGTAGTAAAAATTTTAAGGGGAGAAAAAGCAAGGAAAACTTGGGAGGCATACAAATCTTACTTCAAGAAAAGACCAAAACTTAAGATTAAACCTCAAGCACCAGTCTTTAAACCTCCTTATATTGGTTAGTCTTTCTTTTTCTTTTTTAAAACTCTTGGTTGTAATTCTTCTCCAGGTCTTAAAGGAATTAGCTCCTTTTCTAATCTTTCCTCTTCCTCCAAAGGAAATTTTTTCTTAAATTTTTTCAAAAATTTTTTAATTATACTTTCTCTTACCATATAGAATAGTTAGGAAATATAAATTTAAAAGGAGGAAAATAAAATATCAACGAGCGCCGATGGTCCAGCCTGGTCTAAGACCCGAGCCTTCCAAGCTCGTGACCCGGGTTCAAATCCCGGTCGGCGCACTTAAGGTAGTAAAATGGCTGAAGTATTCTATGAATTCTTGTGTGAATGCTGCTCTTTAAAAGAAATATCACCCGAAAATATAGAAGAAGTTAAAAAATACTTAGAAAATGTAACACCTTCAGAAATTGCTGAAAAAATCAAAGTAAATAAAAAGTTTATAGCATACCAGAGAGCTCTACTTATCTCGCCAACGATTAAACAGCAAGTAGTACTCTACAAGCTTTTTGAACTGGGTAAAAAGAAAAGAACTGTTTTTAAAAGAGAAATTTTAAACAATTCATCCCTTTACGGATTTCCATTTAAATTTCTTGAATTATTGAAACCTCCACCGATCAAAAAAATCAAAAACGGATTGTTAAAAATAAATTCAGATTTGCTTAAAGAGTATTGGCCAGAGATAGAATATTTCAGACAATCAGAATACTTTTATTTTCCGAGAAAAGGTAAAAAAAGAAAGATGAGAAAAAGAGTACCTCGTGGAAAAAGAATTCAACAAGCTTTACAACTACTAGGGAAATCTTCTCTTGAAGAATTAGACAAAGACGATATAAGAAAAATAAAAAATCTTTCACGTGGTGATTTTCTATCAAAAGGTTGGGACATTCCTCTTCCTTATCTAACTCAATTAAGAAAGAGACTTATAGAGCATGCGCTAAAAATTACCTAACAATTACTTTAACTCTTTTAATTTGTTTCTTCCACTTAAAGGAACTTCCTCCATCCTAAAAGGTGTTCCATAACCAAGATGCAATTTTTTGTTTAAAAATTCTATGAACTCATTTTGCCTATTTTCCAATTCTTCTATTCTACTTTCAAAATAATCAAAAGCCTTGTTTATTTGCTTAAAAGCAGCCACATCCTTATTATTGCATTCAACTAGCTGTCTTTGTATTTCTTTCAAAGTATTTACCTCCTCCAAAATTCCTTCTATTTTTGAATTTACCTCATTCTTAAAATTTTCGAACTCCTTTGGCTTAACAAATTTAATATTTTCAATTCTTTTTTGCAATTCTAAAAGGATTGAATTTATATGGTCCAATTTTTCATTTAAAACAGAGAATTCGGTTTTAGTTGCATATTCCTCTTTTTTACCAAACAGCACAATTGATTATATAGTATTTAAAAATTTAAAAATAGTTAAAGAAATAATTAAAGATACATTAAATATGGTGAATTCATGCTTCACGACCCTTTAGCAGACGCTTTGTCTGCAATAAAAAATGCAGAAAGAGTAGGAAAAAAGGAATGTGTTATTCGTGCTTCTAAAGTTATAAAAAGTGTTCTTCAAATCCTTCAAGAAAAAGGTTATATAGGTGCTTTTGAGTTTATAGCAGACGGCAAATCAGGAAAGTTTAGAGTTGAACTCAAAGGAAAAATAATAGATTGTAATGTAATAAAACCACACTTTCCTGTTAAGGTCGACGAACTACAAAAATGGGAAAAAAGATACTTGCCCGCAAGAGAATTTGGTTATTTAATTCTTTCAACCCCCAAAGGAATAATGGACCATAGAAAGGCAAGAGAATTACATGTAGGAGGAAGACTTTTAGCCTTTGTATATTAGTGATGAAAATGTACTTCAAAGAAGTGGAAATTCCAGAAGGAGTAAACGTGGAAATTTTAGGAAAGAAAGTAAAGGTTTCAGGACCAAAGGGAAATTTGGAAAGAGAATTTAAAATCAAAGAGGATATAAAAATTGAGAAAAAGGAAAACAAGTTAATAGTTTCTTCTGAATCCGAAAGAAGAAAGATTAAAGCTCTAGTTGGAACTATTGCTGCTCATATAAGAAACATGGTAAAAGGTGTAACCAAAGGTTTTACTTATAAACTTAAGGTTGTTTTTACCCATTTTCCAGTTAAAGTAAAAGTTGAAGATGATAAAGTTTTGATTGAAAACTTTTTGGGAGAAAGAGTTCCTAGAGTTGCAAAAAGAGTTGAAGGTGTAGAGATTCAAGTTAAAGGCCAAGATATTATTTTAACAGGAATAGATATAGAAAAAGTCGGTTTAATGGCAAGTAGGTTAGAACAAGCTTGTAGGATTACTGGTAAAGATAGACGTGTGTTTCAAGATGGAATTTGGATTGTGGGGCGAGAATAATGAATCCTAGAAAAAAACCAAAATTCAAAAGATGGATGTCCCAAGCTTATAAAAGAATTAAGGAAGCTTGGCGTAGACCAAAAGGTTTACACTCAAAACTAAGAAAAAGGATAAAGAGTAAGGGAAAAATACCATCTCCAGGATACGGAGCTCCGAAAAATTTGAAATACTTGCATCCTTCAGGCTTTAAAGAGATTTTAGTTCATAATGTCAAAGAATTGGAAAGAATTGACCCTAAAAAAGAAGCAGCAAGAATTGCCCATACGGTTGGAAAAAAGAAAAGAAAAGAAATCTTGAAAAAAGCAGAAGAATTAAAAATAAAGGTGTTAAACCCATGACGAGTTTACAAAAAAGACTTGCAGCAGAAGTTTTAAAAGTAGGTATAAGCAAAGTCTGGCTTGATCCTACTAAAAAGAAAGAAATAGAAGGTGCGATTACTAAAGCAGATATTAGAAAACTGATTAAAAAAGGATACATTAAAGTTTTGAAAGAAAAGGTGAAAAAGCCAAGGGAAAAAAAGAAAAAAAGAAGAGGACCGGGAAGTAAAAAGGGAGCAAAACATTCCATAGTTCCAAAAAAGAGGAAGTGGATTTCAACTATCAGACCTTTAAGAAGAATGCTTAAAGAATTAAGAGAAAAGGGTGAAATAGACAAGCAAACTTATCGTAAGCTTTACTTGCTAGTAAAAGGTGGAATGTTTAGGAGTAGAGCACACTTGAGAATCTACCTAGAACAAAGAGGTATGATAAAAAAGAAGTGATAAAGATGAAAGAGATAATTTTTGTGACTAAAAACAAGGGTAAGTTTGACGCAGCTAAACAAATTTTAAAAGAGTTTGATATAGAGGTTGTACAAAAAGAAGTAGAATTTAACGAACCTAGATTATTGAACCCAAAGGATGTTGTTAGAGAAAAAATTAACCAATCAAAATTCATTAACAAACCATTAATCGTTCACGATGGCGGATTGTTCATTGAATCTTTGAATGGTTTTCCAGGAACTCTAGCTAATTTTATTTTAAAAACTATTGGTGTCGAAGGACTACTCAAACTTTTAGACGGAAAAAATAGAGAATGTGAATTTAGAGAATGTTTAGGTTTTTGGGAACCAGGATTAGATGAACCAACTTTTTTTGAATGGAGTATAAGAGGTGAAATTTCACTTCAACCTAAAGGTGAATTTAAACCTTGGCATCTATCACCCTTTGCTCTTGTTTTTATCCCTGAAGGTGGGAAAAAAACATTAGCAGAAATGAGCGAAGAAGAATACAGAAAATGGAGAAGTTCTTTAAATTCTTATCATTTTAAAAAATTAGGAGAATGGCTTACAAGAGTGAGAAAATGAAACTTAAACCAACTTATAAGATGCCCTTCAGGAGAAGGAGGGAAGGAAGAACCAACTACAAGAAAAGATTAAAGTTATTGCTCTCAAGAAAACCTAGACTGGTGGTAAGAAAAAGTTTGAAATACATAAGAGCTCAAATAGTTGAGTTCGACCCAAAAGGAGATAAAACTCTAGTTTCTGCTTTTTCCCGAGAACTTAAAAAATTTGGGTGGAAATATTCTTGTGATACTACTCCAGCAGCTTATTTAACTGGTTTGTTAATAGGAAAAAGAGCTCTAGAAAAAGGAATTAAAGAAGCAGTTTTAGATATGGGTTTATACCCTTCTACAAAAGGTTCAAGGATTTATGCATGCGTGAAAGGTGCTTTAGATGCTGGCTTAAAAATTCCAGTAAGCGAGGAAGTTTTACCCCCAGAAGAAAGAATAAAAGGTTTGCATATAGCTAGTTACTTGGAAAAGTTTAAAGATTTACCAGAAGAATTCGAAAAAATAAAGAAGAAGATAAGTGGTTAGAATGGCTGAAGAAACAAAAGAAGAAAAAAAAGAGGAAGAAAAAAAAGAAGAGGAAAAAGTACCTTCAGAACCTTTGCCAGAAGCGAAAGAAGAGGAACCTTTAGAGACTTGGACACCAAAAACTTCCTTAGGAAGGCAAGTTTTTGAAGGAAAAATAACTGACATAGAACAAATTCTTAAAGAAGGAAAAAGAATTTCAGAACCTGAGATAGTTGATAAACTAATACCAGACCTTAAAACCGAATTGATTTTTATTGGTGGAAGGAGAGGAAAGGGTGGAGGAATTCAAAGGATTCCTGTTAAAATTACTGCAACAATGCACAAATCTGGAAGAAGGTTTAGAACAAAAGCTTTTGCAGTTGTTGGTAACGAGGACGGAATTGTTGGAATTGGAAAAGCATCAGCCTTAGAAGCAAGAGATGCCATAGAAAAGGCAATAAGAAAAGCTAAGATGAATATTATAAAAATTAAACGTGGATGCGGAAGCTTTGAGTGCAGTTGCGACACTAACCACTCAATCCCTTATAAAGTTACTGGAAAATCTGGGTCAGTAAGAGTAGTTTTAATGCCAGCTCCTAAAGGTGTTGGTCTAGTTGCGAGCGATGAAGCAAAGAAAATTTTACGCTTAGCAGGAATAAAAGATGTATGGGTAAAATCTTATGGAAATACTGGTATGAGACAAAACCTGATTTCAGCAATTTTTGATGCTTTCAAAAAACTTTATGTTTATGAAAAAGCTGAAGAGTGAAAAGTATGTATGCAGTCATAAGAATAAGAGGAAGAATTGGTGTAAGGAAAGAAATAGAAGATACGCTTAAAATGCTTAGATTAAAAAAGATTAACAATTGCGTGCTTATTCCAGAAACAGAAAGCTACAAAGGGATGCTCCAAAAAGCAAAGGATTACATAACTTGGGGAGAAATAGAAAAGGAAACTCTTGCAGAAATGCTTAGAAAAAGATTAAGGCTTCTAGGTGATAAAAGAGTTGATGAAAAAGTTTTGAAAGAAACTACTGGTTTTAACTCCTTTGAAGATTTTGCTTCTGCACTTATAGAAGGAAAAGTTAGACTAAAAGATTTTAAAAAATTAAAGCCCGTTTTCAGGCTTACTCCACCTTCAAAAGGTTTTAAATCTATAAAACAACACTGGCCAAAAGGAGATTTAGGATATAGAGGAAAAGAAATAAACGAACTAATAAAAAGGATGATTTGAATGGTTGTAAGAAGGAGAAAAAAAATAAGGAAGCTTAGGGGAAGTAGAACCCATGGTTATGGAAGTCACAAGAAGCATAGAGGCGGAGGTTCAAGAGGTGGTAGGGGAAGGGCAGGAATGCACAAGCATAAGTGGACTTATACAGTTAAGTATGAACCAGAACACTTTGGGAAAAAAGGATTTGTAAGACCAAGAAAAGTTGTAAAAAAGCCTAAAGCAATAAACCTAAAAGAGCTAGACAAGCTAGCAGAAAATCTTTTGGAAAAGGGTTTAGCTGAAAAAGAAGGAGAAAAAATTAAAATAAATGTTCTAAGCCTTGGATACGAAAAAGTTTTGGGAAATGGAAAGTTGACCAAACCATTAATAGTAGAAGCAAGATTTTTTTCTGAAAAAGCTATTAAAAAATTAGAAGAAGCTGGAGGAAGGGCTGTAAAAGTATGATCCATAAAATAGGTAAATACTTACCAGCAATAGAAAGACCAACTTACAAACCAAGCTTTAATTCTCGCCTAATGTGGACTGGTGTTGCTCTAATTTGTTATCTAGTTCTATCTCATATAACAGTTTATGGGATACAAAAAACTCCACAAATAGAAGCTTTGATTACAATTCAAACACTTCTGGGTGCGAGGTTTGGAAGTTTGATGACTTTAGGTATTGGTCCAATAGTTACAGCTGGTATTATACTCCAACTTTTAGTAGGTTCAAAAATTATAGACTGGGATACTACTAAGCCTGAAGATAGGAAAAAATTCCAAACTTGGAATAAGTTTTTAGCTGTTCTATTCTGTTTTTTGGAAGCTATTGCTTTTGTATTAGCAGGAAGCTTCCCGATTCAAGGAGGAATAATTACTATAATTTTTGTAATTCTTCAATTAGCTGCAGGAGGAATTATAGTCTTGCTTTTAGACGAACTAATAAGTAAATGGGGTTTTGGTTCAGGAATAAGTCTTTTCATAGCTGCAGGAGTTGCAACTCAAATTGTTATCGGTGCTCTAAGTTTTCTCTCTTTACCAACTCCAACTCTAACTAATCCTGGACCATTTGTAGGCTTGCTATGGAACTTCATTTATCATATTCTTTCTAATAATACTTATCTTGCTTTAGTGTGTTTCATTCCTCTATTAGCTACTGCAATTATTTTCATTCTAGTAGTTTATGTTCAAGGAATAAGCATAGATATTCCTTTAACTTTTACCGCGCTAAGAGGATTTGGAAGAAGTTGGTCCTTAAAGCTTTTGTACACGAGTAACATCCCAGTGATTCTAGCAGCAGCACTTCTAGCAAACTTACAATTAATGAGTAGAGTTGGAGTGTCTCCAGGTTCTTGTGGGCTTTTAGGTTGTTTGGATGAGAATGGAAGACCTATAAGTGGAGTAGCTTATTTTCTTTCTCCTCCAAGAAATTTGCTTTCCTCTTTCCTTGCTTTATTCTTTCCGCAAGCTACAACTACTTTTTCTTTTAATGAAATACTAAGGGCTTTAATCTATCTAACTTATATGATTTTTGCTTGTATGATATTTTCAATATTCTGGATTAACACTTCTGGTATGGACCCTGCAAGTGTTGCAGAACAAATAGAAAGTATTGGAATGCACATACCTGGCTATAGGAGTGATAAAAGAACCATGGAGGCTGTGCTCGAAAGATACATACCAGCCCTAGCAGTACTGGGTGGAATAGTAGTTGGACTACTAGCTGCTTTTGCAGACTTTTTAGGTGCTTTAGGAAGTGGGACAGGTATGCTTTTAACTGTTATGATAATTTATAATTATTATGAACAGCTTAGAGCAGAAAGGTTGGAAGAGGCACATCCAATAGTCAGAAAAATTATAGGTGAATAAAATGTTTGAGATTTTGTTCAGACCTCATATTTTGCTGCTAATAGTTTCGAGCATTTTAACAGTTTTTATTACCCTTTTGAACAGGATTTTAGTAAATAAAAAACTTATGGATGAAATAAAAGCTAAAATGGTCGAACTTCGAGAAAACATAACTAAAGCCCAAAAGGAAGGTGATTTAGAAAGTGTGAACAAGTTTTTTAACGAGATGATGAAAGCAAATACCCAATTCATGAAACAAAACTTAAAATCTTTAATAGTTTCAGTGATAGTAGTACTTTTAGTTTTCCCCTTGATAGGAAGTAGTTTTAGTGGCCTTACAGTTTATATGCCCTTCGAACTTCCAATACTGGGTTCGAAGCTTAACTGGGCAGCTTGGTATGTTTTTGTTTCATTTGCAATTGGTTGGCTAGCTAGAAAACTAATGGAATGAGAACATGAAAAAAGTAAAGAAAAGAACTCCAGGAGGAAGAATTGTGGTTCATTTGAAAAAGAAAAAACCTAAAGTTGCGAAGTGTGCAATCTGTAAAAAACCATTACATGGAATACCAAGGCTTACTCCAAAAGAACTTAAAAAGCTACCCAAAACCAAAAAAAGACCTGAAAGACCATACGGAGGATATTTATGTAGTAAATGCCTAAAAGAAATATTAAAAGAAAAGGCCAGGTCTTTAAGGGGGTAATTGAATGCCGTTGGAAGTAGGAAGAGTCTGTATGAAAATTGCCGGAAGAGAAGCAGGTAAATATTGTGTTATAGTTAAAAAACTCGACAAAGCTTTTGTTCTAGTTACAGGTCCAAAAGCATTGACAGGAGTGAAAAGAAGAAAGTGTAATATCCAACACTTAGAAGTCCTACCTTATACTCTTGAAATAAAAGAGGATGCTAGTGACAAAGAAGTGATAGAAGCTTTTAAAAAAGCAAACCTAGTAAAAAAGCTTGAACTGAAACTTCCGAGTGAAGCTGAACTAAAAGAAAAGGAAAAGAAGGAAGAAAAACCAGTAAAAAAACCAAAGGAGAAAAAGAAATAACTTACTCAATATGGTTTTCTGGGGTTGAAATCAATTCTTTTGTCATTCTAGTAACAATTTTTTTCTTAAAACTCTCGATTTTTGCATGCCAGTAAACATTCCCCTGTCCGATCTTTTTCTTAAAAAGCTTTCCTTGGTTACAAAGCCAGTCCAACCTTTTTTTTATAGTTTCTAGAGTATCAGGTCTTATAGGAATTTTTTCTAGTTCTAAGATTTCTGAAGGTGTACAAGGAGAATTAGCAAGAACTAAAATCTCTAATCTTTCTTCATCTGGGTATTCAAAGACTTTTTTAGGCATGTTTTAACCCATAGATTAGCTTATTTCTATTTAATATAAATTGAGTTTTTTATTTAATATTAATTAATTTTTATTAAAAGTAATCCAGGTTTTAAAAAACTGGTTTACAAATTTTGAATTTTGTTCTCGTTTGATGTACCCCATTCAACAAAAGTTTTTTTAAGAAAAAATCAATAAGAAACTATGGAGAAAAACTGGAAAAAAAGGGTTATTTCTAAGCTCAGGATTTGCAAGAGTTTAAGTGTTTTTGTGGAAGAGCTCGTCTCAGATTATATAGCCAAAGGGAAAGATCCTATTTTAATGGAAAAAAGGCTTGCAAGTGTTCTTTTAGATATTAATGCTCATTTAGACGAACCTATCCTGAAGAAAAAAATCGAAAGAATGGTTAAAATGCTAAGTAAACCAGAATAAAAATTAAAGTTATACTTTTTTTCTTATTCTCTCCTTAAACTCTTATCCAAGTTTTATTCTTTCTTTAAATTTTTTTTCTAGGAGTTTTTACTTTCTAAACGAAATCTTTTAAAACCTTTCTTTAAAAATATGGAAAAATTAAAAAAGCTTTCTGATATTAAAATAAAAGCTTTAAGGTTATATTATCATTAGATAATGATGAAAAGTAAATGGATATTTTTGCTGGTATTAGGATTGTTTTTAGTCTTTTTTATAGGCACATCTAGCTCGCTAAGAAAACCTAGACAAGGGGTATACATAGAAGTTCCTTATGAAGTGAATGCAACTCCTGGTAAAGAAATTAAAATAGAAGGTAAGTTATGGAATACTGGAAGATGGTGGTTAAGAAATTTTAAGCTTTGGATTGAATATGTGCCAAAAGGTT
>CAZRMN010000003.1:19952-48398 GCA_964601215.1 uncultured archaeon | reverse complement strand
CAGAAAACTATTCTTCTGGTGGAGTGTTAGTTCTAAACACTTCAGCAGGAAGTTTTTATTATGTAGGGAGGCTTGAGTGGAATATTACAAAACCGCAAGGTACTGGAACTAGCAATTGTGATGACACATGGTCTACATGGGGGTACTATAGAAATGCCACAGAAGGTGAATACTTATGGTGTATGGTAAATGGTACTAGTGGTATGTGTAATGATACAACGGCCAAAATTTACATAGAAAATGATACAGATACAGGTGATCCAAGTACAAGAGATCCGAGTGAGGGAGGAACTATAAGTAATGCATTTGAAGATTGGGGTGTTTACACGTTTACAAGTGGGCCTTTAAACGGACATTGTGTGGCACTCTATACAGACTGTACAAAAATGTTTATTTATAAATATGACAAAAGATCAAGCCCGGACTTCGAATCTTGTGGAGGAGCAAGCTACATAAGACAGAACGATTTAACTCCAAGCAATGAATTTCCAGTAACTCTTAAAGTATGGGTACCACGGGGAATTCCAGCAGGTTGGTTAGCTTCAAGCTGGCTAACGATTGAAGCCGAACAATGTGGAGAAAGCTAAAAAGCCTTGACAGGAAATTTTTTATTTTATTTATCAAGATTTATTGTTAAAACTATAAATTTATTTTATGAATAGAAGTGTAGTTTTATTTTTTGTTTGCTTGTTTTTGATTTTAACTTTTTATTTTTCTAGAGATTTTTTACCGAAAAATATCACAGGTTTTTTAGCAAAAAACCAGGCTTCTGTAAATATTAGTTCAGTAGTAGAAGCAGAAACTCTGCTTGTTTATAATCAGAGTCTAGAATGGGGGGATTTTCAAGACATTTTAGTTGAGTTTAAAAATACTGGTAGTGTACCTTTAACAGAAAAAATAGAAGTTAGAATTTATTGGAATTATAAAACTGGTAAATTACAACTCATGGCTTATTATTATGATACCCAAATTACTTTAAAACCAGGAGAAAGAAGAACTTATGTGGTTCATTACTTGCCAACAGCTTTAGGCTTGTTCTACATAAAAGTTAGAATTCCGTATGATGGAAAGGTTCAAGAAACTTGGGGAGCTTTTATGGTTACCTATACACCACCTCCACCTAAGATTGAAATAGTCTATCCTACAGCTCCAGTACCTCCTGCTCCGCTTAAACCAAAAGAAGTAGGTCCTACAAGAATGGAAATAGAATATCCTTCAACGGTAGAAATCCAACAAAATGAAACAAAAATGTTTGACATAATAGTTAAAAACACAGGAAATCGGAGCTTGAATAACATAAAGCTTTCTATTTCAACTTCAAAACTTTTTGGAATAGAAATTAATCCAAAACAAGTTTTTAAACTCTATCCGAATGAATCTGCAATATTTTTAATTTCCCTTACAGCTCCTCCAGATATACCAGAAGGTTTTTACTCCATGAATTTTGAAGTAATCTCTGATGAGATAAGAGAAGGAAGAACTATAGGAATAAGAGTTTTACCATACAAACCTCCTGCAAAAGAAGACCTTCAAGCCTTAATATTAAACTATGAATACCTAATTCTTCAAGTACAAAACCAAATTGATGCAGCTAAGCTTAAGGGATTTAACGTAACCCTGCCTCAAGCAACTTTGGACCAAGCTAAAAAAAGTTTAGAAATCGCAAAAAGTTATTTTGAAGAGGGTAAATATGATGAAACCAAAAAAGAACTCGATAATGTAAGGAAATATATTGAAGATGCAGTTTTTCAGCTATCTGTTGTTACGGCACCTGTAGTATATTACCCTGCTTTTGCTCCATATTACCTAATCATAATCGCTATAGCAATAGGGATAGTAATATTTGTATTATTGGTGATAATAAGGAGGAGGAAAAAGAAAGAAAAAAGACCAAAGCTTTTAAGAGGAATAGAAATTGAAACTTAATTTTTTTTCTAAAAAAGAATAAATAAATATGGGACTTTTCACACCTTTCATCTATACCTCGAAAAAAACTGGAAAAAAATTCTGGCTCCACATGAAGAAAAGAGGTAATGCAACACTTTACTACTTTTCAAAAGACCCTACGAATGCTTTAAAAAGTTTACCTCCAGGTTTTGAAGTTGTTGAAAACCCTACAACAGGAATGCCTTTTTTAAGGAAGAAAAAAAGTAAGGGTTTCTTGGCAGGAATTTTTGGTAGAGCAGAGAAAAAACCTGAAGAAGAAAAGAAAGAAGAGGAGAAAAAGGAATAAGAAATTAAATAAATATCTGTTAAATTAATTTAAATTAGTGATAAATTGGTAAGGGTAATAGGTGTTTTTTCAGGAAAGGGTGGTGTAGGAAAAACTACTGTAGCGATAAATTTAGGTGTAGTTCTAGCTCAAAAATTTGAAAAAAAGGTTACTGTGATAGATTGCAACGTAACAACTTCTCATCTGGGCCTTTACTTAGGAATGTACTATTGTCCTGCAACTTTGAATAAGGTTTTGAGAAAGGAAGTGAGTATAGAAGAGGCTATTTATGAACATTTTAGTGGGATGAAAGTAATTCCTGCTTCACTTTCTTTAAGCGATTTAGAAGGTATAGATGTAACTAAACTTAAGGAAAGTATAAAAACAATTTTTGGAAGGAATGATATAATTCTGTTAGATGCGAGTCCAGGTTTAGGAAGAGAGGCAATAGCCGCTCTTCGTGCTAGCGATGAAGTTTTATTCGTCACTACTCCTTTTGTTCCATGTGTGATGGATATAATAAGAGCGCAAGAAGTAGTAAGAGAACTTGGAATAAAACAAATTGGAATAGTTTTAAACATGGTTCACAAGGAAAAGTATGAAATGACTCCAAGTGAAATAGAAGAATTAACTAAAATTCCAGTAATAGCTTCAATACCTTATGATCAAAATGTAAACAAAAGCGTAGCTTCAAAAGTACCATTAGTTGTTTTCAAACCGAATTCAAAAGCAAGTAAAGAATTCATTAAACTAGGTGCAAACTTAATAGGAGAAACTTATTATTCTGAAAGCTTCTTTAGAAGACTAATAAACAGAATAAAATCTAGATTTGGAAAAAGGGAAGAATTGCTCTTTCCCAGAGTTTAAAGTTTTTTGAATCTCTTTTCAAGTTTTTTCAGAACATCTGGAAGCGTTGTGTATTCCATTTCATCTCTTGGTAGCCTATGTGGTTCAAAAGGACCATGCTTCCTTATGTAATCCATGTATTCATTACACTTTTGTCTTGCTAAGTCAAAAGCTGGGTCGTCAAATAAATCTACAGGACCTTCTAGCTTTCCCTTATTTAACTGAAAGCCTAAAGCTATTACTCTTGGTGGTGCATCAAATCTTGTAGGATGTGCATCTTTCATACTTACTGGCATGAAAGGAACATTATGTGAACCTCTCATTCCACCAGCTACTAAGTATGGAAATGCAAAAGGTTCGAGAATTTCTCCTATAGCAGGGAAGCCTGACTGACTTCTTACTATCATTGCTGGGTCATCCTTACCAACATAATGGCCTGCAATTAGGCTTAATCTATCAGTAGAAGAAACTGCAGCAACTTCATTGTCGGAATTCCTTGTAACAGATTTTATACAATATCTAGCTGGAGAACCTATGAAAGCTAGTAAGTCGTAAATTTCATCAGGAGCCTTAAGCTTTACTTTTTTGTGTTCATACAAGTCATGAACTTCAAAGGAAAAACCATCGTGCATTTTTGGGTCTATGACTAAGCCTGGGGTGTTGAAAGGGTCAGCAAATATTTTGTATAAAGCATAGTTCCATGCTCCTGGCTCAGTTTTGTCTGCCATAAAACAAACTATTGGCTCGCTTTTTCTTTCTTCAAAGTTTATCTCGCAAACTCCTGGACCCATTCCTTTTATATTTCCAGAAAAAGCTGTTTTAAGCATATCTTGACCTGCACCGTAAAGTTTTAAAGATTTGGCAACCTCTGTGCATTTCATGAAAGTATCAAAAGCAAGCTTGTGAATTTCTGGATTTTCTATGAACTTTGTGTGAGTCATTATTAATTCCAAGTCGTCGCCACAGTTAGTAACAAAAAAATCTATTAGAAGGTTCTCGTCTTTAGCTTTTTGCAAGCATTCTTTTGCTTTTTCTATAATTTCTGGATGAACCCTTCCATGTCCTACTAAAGAACCCACATCAGCTTTGATTAGACTTACAGTTATTTTTGTCATACTATTTATTTTACTTCCTTAATAAAAATAATTATGGAATTGCCTTTGATTTTGATTAATTTTAAATGTTATGCTGAAGCCACAGGAAAAAATGCTTTAAAATTAGCTAAAGTTTGTGAAAGAATTTCAAAAAAATACAAAATTAACATAAGCATTGCCCCACAGTTTGTTGATATTTATAGAATAAGAACTAAGGTAAAAATTCCAATTTTTGCACAGCATATTGATCCAATTAAAACTGGTGCTTTTACTGGTCATGTATCAGCTTTAGCAGTAAAAGAAGCAGGAGCAGTAGGGAGTTTAATAAACCATTCGGAAAAAAGATTAAGCTTGAAAGACATAAATAAGTGTATTCAACTTGCAAGAAAGCATGAATTAATTTCAATAGTATGTTCAGATACTCTAATGAAAAGTAAGCAAATAGCCTTGCTAAAACCAGATTTTATAGCTTACGAACCTCCTGAACTTATAGGCACGGGCGTTTCAGTATCAAAAGCTAAGCCTCAAGTAGTTAGTGAAACTGTAAAATTGATTAAACGAATAAATCCAAGAATAAAAGTTCTGTGTGGTGCTGGAATTGTAGATGGAGAAGATATAAAAAAAGCTTTAGAATTAGGAACAGAAGGTGTTTTAGTTGCTTCTGGAGTAGTAAAAGCAGATACTCCTAAGGAAGTTTTAAAGGATTTTGCAAAAGCTATTAGAGAAATTTAACTCTTTCACAACCTTTTATAAGGTTCTTTTTAAAAATTTTCAGAATAATTTCACGTTTTTTTTCGTTTCTCCTTAAAAAATCTATGAATTCTCTAAAGTATTCTTCATCTTTTTTGACCTTGGAAATAATCGAACTAATTAAATTTGCATTTTTATAAGTGAAAACTAGATCGGGAATTGCTTTAGTAAACTTTTCTAGGTTTTTAATGTCCACTTCTATTCTTTTAATCCTTTTTCTCATATCTTCTAGCTTTTCGTTTAGTTTTTCAACATTCTTTTCCATACCACTCAACAAATAGGAAGGAAGTTAAGTATTAATATTTTACCTATTAGTTTAAATTAGTGATAAGTATGGTTATGCCTTTATCTGAAAAGGAAAAGTTAGAAGGAAAGACAGACATGAACGAAAAAACAGTAGAGTCAATAATAGAAGTAGCTAAGAATAATGAGGAAGTAACTAAAAAAATAACAGAAATGCTAATGGATAATCTGGATGTGAGTAAACTTAAGGAAAAACTAGTGGAAGAAGCTTTGAAAGACGAGGAATTAAGGAATAAAATAATGCTAGAACTGCTCAAGAAGTTATAATCAGTAAATTATGTCAAAGTACTTGAATTCTCCTTTGTATTCTTCTTTTTCTATTTCTATATTTAGGACTTTTGCTCCTTTAGGACCTTTTTTCAAGAATTTGATGAGCTCGTTAATTTCATTCTCACTACCTTCTGCCACAACTTCAACTCTTCCGTCTGGTAGGTTTTTTATCCATCCTTTTAGTCCAAGTTTGTCTGCTAGCATTTTTGTGTAAAACCTGAAGTTTACTCCTTGAACTAAACCAGAAACAAAAGCATGAATTCTAACTTTTTCCATATTTAAATTTTTGTGCTGAAAGTTTAAGTGCTTCTATTCCTGGCATTTTTTTACCAGAAAGGAAAGTAATTAGTGCACCTCCACCAACTGAAACATAAGAAAATTTGTTTTTCTCGATTTTTAGTTTTTCTAGTGCTACGCTAGTATCTCCTCCTCCTATTAAAGTAGTTGCATCAGAATCAGCAACTCTTTCTAAAATCTCCTTCGTACCAAGCTCAAAACCTTTTTTTTCGAACTTACCTAAAGGACCTTTCACTATTATACTTCTAAAATCTTTTATGTATTCTTTGTATGTATCTATAGTTTTACTTCCTATGTCTAGAATGCAAGCGTTCGAGGGCAAGTTTTCTACATTTTCCTCTTTTCTCTCTTCGTTAACTTCAAAAGCAAGGTCTTGGGGTAGAACTATTTCCTTTTCATAATTTTCTACCAAAAACCTAGCATCTTCTAAAAGTTGTAAATAACCTTTTTTCTCCAGAATCTTCAAGCTACCTGAACCTATTTCAAAACCTTTTGAAAAAAGGAGTAGGTTAGCTAACAAGCCTCCTGTCAAAACTTTTTCTATACTTTCGGGGTTTTTTTCAAACATGTATTTTAAAACTGATATGCAATCATCTACCTTTGCTCCTCCTATTATCCATGCATTTATACCCAAGGGATTCATAACCTTTTTTATTTCATTTAACTCCTTTTCCAAAACTCTACCTGCAATCATTGGCTTAACCAAAGCAAAACCAACTATACTAGAATGACTTCTATGTGCGACTGAAAAGGCGTCTAGAACATAATAGTCTATCAAAGGAGAAAGAAATTTTACTAAAGAAGAATTTGCATGTTCTTCTGGACTTTTCTTTTCAGTTTCATCATCCAAAAACCTAACATTATCGAGCAAAAGAATTCCTCCAGGCTTAAGTTTTAAAATTTCTTCTTTAGCTTTTTCGCTTATTATTTCGTTCACAAATTTAACTTCTTGTTTTAAAACTTGGGAAAAGAGTTTCGCGTGTTGCTCTAAACTTATAAAATCCTTTTCTCCTTTTCTTGATTGATGAGCTATTAAAATAATTTTTGCATTTTTTTCTACTAACTCTTTTATTGTTTGAGAATGAGCAAAAAACCTTTGGTTTAACTCAACTTCTCCCTTTTCATTTAAATCAGAATTCAAGTCTATTCTAACTGCAACTGTTTTATTGTTTAAATCAAAATCGTCCAAACTAAAAAACTCTTTCATTAAAAATAATTTTACTTTAAATGCAAATAAACTTAAAGCTACTGCTTTACTATAAACTTAAACAAGTCAACTAACCTACTCGAATAACCGTACTCGTTATCGTACCATCCAAGTACTTTTACTAGACTACTCTTTTCTCCTAAAACCATAGTGCTTAAACCATCTATTATACAGGAGTGTGGGTTTCCGATTATATCAACTGAAACTATTTCTTCTTCTGTGTATTCTAGTATTCCTTTAAGTTCTCCTTCAGCTGCATTTCTAAAAGCTTGGTTTATCTCTTCCTTTGAAACCTCTCTTTTTAATTCAGCTACTAAATCAGTTATCGACCCATTTGCTACAGGAACTCTCAAAGCCATCCCATCAAGCTTACCTGCTACTTCTGGGATCACTAAACCAATAGCCTTTGCTGCTCCGGTAGTAGTTGGAATTATTGATAAATTTGCAGCTCTACCTCTTCTCCATTTTTTGTGAGGTAAATCAAGCAATCTTTGGTTGTTTGTATACGCGTGACAAGTAGTCATAAAACCTTTTTTGAATCCAAAATTATCTTTCAAGACTTTGACCATAGGAGCTAAGCAATTGGTAGTGCAAGAAGCCATCGAAATTATGTTGTGTTTTTCTTTATCATAAATGTCTTCATTCACACCAAGAACAATAGTAGCATCTGGGTTTTTAGCTGGTGCAGAAATTATAACTTTTTTTGCTCCTGCTTTTAGATGCTTTTCCGCATCTTCTCTAGCAGTAAATCTTCCTGTAGATTCTAGAACTATTTCCACGCCTAAATCTTTCCATGGTAGTTTTTCTGGATTTGGCTCAGAAACTATTCTTATTTCTTTTCCGTTAACAACTATAGCTCCTTCTTTTGCTTCTACTTGAGCATTTAATATCCCATGCACAGAATCATACTTAAGCAAATAAGCTAAGTTTTTCGAATCTGTCAAATCATTTATCGCAACTATTTCAAAATTTTTCATGAATTCTTCGTTTTTTAAAGCTGCTCTGAAAAAAAGTCTTCCTATTCTTCCAAAACCGTTTATTGCTATCTTCACTGCCAAAACTACCACCTCTTTTAATTATTTTAAGTTTCTTTAATATTATTTTTAATCATGTGTATGGGCCAGAGAATTGGAGAAGTGGTTAAAATTAATGGAAACGAAGCTTTAGTCAGGTTTGGGAAAGAAATTTCTCGGATAAACATTTCTTTGCTTAAAAATATTAGAGTAAAGGATAAGATTATTTGTTCAGGAAATGTTGCGATAGAAAGGATTGAAGATGAAGATTGAAAATAAAAAACTGTTTTTTGCTTATGCTTTACCTTGCATAGAAAATATAATAAAAAAAGGTAAAATTTCTAGGGAAAAAGCTAAAGAGCTTTTTCAGAAGTATGAAAAAAATGAAGAACTGCCTGAAGGAACAGAAAAAATTTTTGAAGTTGCTCTTTTTTACTTAAACAAAATTGCAAAACTAATGGAGAAAAAAAGTATAGATGAAGAAGTAATTAGAACTTATTTTCAAAAGCATCACAACAAGATTTTAGAAAAGGGTAAGCATTTAGAAAAATGTAAAGTAAAAATTGGAAAGGTTGTTAAAGTAGGTAAAAAATATACCCTGGTTAAGGTAGAGGGAAAAACTAAAAAATACAAAAGTTTTGTTAAAAATTTAAAAAAAGGTGAAGAAGTAATTCTTCACTGGGATTATATAGTTGATAAACCAGAAAGAAAGATGAAAATTCTTGTTTTTGGTAATCCTTTGGTTAAAAAAGATTCTTTAGCTTTAAAAGTTGCTGAAAAATTAAAAAAAGAATTTTCAGGTATTGAATTCAAAGAATTTGATACTGCAGAAAGTTTGGAAAAGGAAGGAAGGAATATAATAATTCTCGATGTTGTTGAAGGAATAAAAAATGTTGAGATCATAAGCGATTTAGAAAAAATTAAAAAGAGTAAAGTTTTTTCTTTGCACGATTTTGATTTAAGCTATGAATTAGAATTGTTGAAAAAATTAAAATTAATAGAGAATTTTCGAATAATAGGAATACCTTCAAACATGAAAGAAAAAAAAGCTTTAAAAGAATTGAGAAAAATTTTTTCAGACCCATCTTATTTTTAAGAAATGACTTGCACAACTAAAGCAAGGGTCATAAGCTCTTATTAACATTTCTACTAAATGTTGAATCGTGTGTTTTCTTTTTCTTAAGTTTTCTTGAACCAAATCTCTAATATCTAGTTCCATTTGAATTTGGTTTTGTGCTGTTGGTATTACTAAGTTTGAAAACTTAACTTTTCCTTCCTGGTCTAAGTAAATCATGTGGTAAAGCGTACCTCTTGGGGCTTCTACTACACCTATTCCTTCTCCCTCTTTCACCTTAATTTCTGGAAGTTTTTCTTCCCTGAATTCAAAACTTTCAAGAATTTTGATTGAAGCATCGATAGAATGCAAAATTTCTATTCCTTGAGCCAGATTATTATCAAAAATGTTATCAGAAGGAAACTTTTTCAAGTATTTTTTTGTATCTCTTTTTGTATCTTCGTCTAAAGCAATAGAGTTTAAATTGATTCTTGCTAGAGCTCCTACCCTATAGGGTTTTCCTGTAAATTGAAAAGCAGTTGATTGAGAATAAGGTAAAACAACTCTATTAACAAAATCCCAGTATTTTTCTTCTGGAATGCTTAAGCCATCTGAACTTCTTATTTCTCCTTCAAGAAAATTAAAGCTTGGTGTGCAAAGAGCTACATAAGTAGTTTTTCTAGTAAACTCGAGTTCAGCATGGTAAATTATATCTAACAAATTAAAAACCTTGTCTCTTACTGTTTTAAGCTCGTTTAAAACTTTTTTCACCCTTTCTTTTTTTGGAATTTTTAAAAATCCTCCAATTTTAGAAAGAAAGGGATGAATTGCTCTTCCTCCTACAAGCTTGCTCAAAGCATTTCCTGCACTCTTAACTTCAAAAGCTTCTTTAATCAATTCTGGTTTTTTAGCAGCAAGTTCTAAAATAGAATCCTTTTTAAAAATGTCTGGTAAAGCTAAAAAGTAGAGATGCATCGCATGGTCTCTTATTATCAAACCAAACGTTAATAGCTTTCTTAGAATTATCGTTTGCTCGGATACTTGAACACCTAAAGCTCTTTCTATAGCTTCTGTTGATGCCATGAGATGAGCAACACTACAAGTGCCGCAAATTCTAGACAAAAAAGCGGGTACTTCATCAAACCTTTTTCCTCTTACTGCTTGAGTAAAAAACCTTTTGTTTTCGTTTACCCTTAGTCTCACTTCTTTAACTTTTTTGTTTCTTACTTTAACGTCTAAGCTTGCGTGTCCTTCGGTCTTACTTATTCCTTCAACAGTCAAATCAAAGCCTTGATGCATTATTTAACACCAAATTCTTTCAAACATTTTTCCATTATTTCTATAAACTTGTTTTCGTCCATAGGACAACCAGGGACTAAATAATCAGCTTTTATTAGCTCTTTAACAGAAGAAACTTTTTCCTTATGTCCGAACTTTTCAACAATAGGTTGAATTTCTTTTTTTCTCTCTTCATCAAAAAAATTTCTCGCATTCGATGGGGAACCATTAATCGCACAATTGCCCATTAGAACAACTTTTTTCGCATTCTTTCTTATTTCTTTTATTTTTTTTACTTCCTTAAAAGTTGAAATCGCACCCTCGATAAAAGCTATATCCAAGCCCTTTATTTGACTTTTTTTCTGCAATAGTCTAAAATGTTTGAAGTCCAAAAAATCTTTCCACTCAGAAAATTTTTTGTTTAAAATTTCAAGAAAAGTTATACTGCAACCTTCGTCACAAGTAAAGGAAAAAATTCCAACTTTAATTTTTTTCATTTTTATCATCTTAGTGCTTTCCATAAGTTTTCTAACTTTTTCAAGCCTTCAACAATTTGTTTATCTTCAATAATCCTTATTGCAAATCTAAATCCATCTTTATTTCTTCCATGAGTTGTAAAGTAACACTCTTCATTTAAATTTCTAATATAAGTTGTGTCAACTTTTTCTTCTTTTAATCCAGAAGGTGACCAAATTAAAATTCTTCCATCTTCATATTTTCCCAATTGTACAGTACAATTGTAAGCGTGCTCGACCAAATCCTGAAAAACTTTTTTTGATTTTAATTCTGGGTGTACTTTTATTATTCTTACTAATTTTTTGACCAAAGTAGGATTATGGCCAAAATTCTCCATACTTTCAAAATATTCTAAAATGGGTTTTCTTTCATAAATTATCTTTTCTGTTAAAGTTGGGTATGGACGTAAAAGTTCATATGCTTTAAGTTTAATCGGCGTATTTTTATTTACTGCTTCTTCAAGTTTCTTCTTCATTTCTAATATTTTAGAATAATAAGGATAACCTTTTGGGCATTCACAAGTTAGTATATACTTTGCTTCATCAGGGGTAATTTTTACTGTAATCTCTTTTGATATTTTATCAAACAAATAAACAATCGATCCCATACTCTCTACTTAAATATAATATCACATTGGTTTAATATTATTTTATGAATGTTTTAGAAATTGGCCCAAGCATACTTAAAAAAATTTACAAAAAAAGAGATGCTTGGTCTCACAAATATAATTTTGGACATTTGCTTGTTATAGGGGGGAGCAAGCATTACTCTGGCTCTCCTGTATTCAATGCTTTAGCTGCTTTAAGAGCTGGAGTAGATTTAGTAACAATTGTAGCTCCAGAAAGAGCAGCAAATATAGTAGCTAGCTTTTATCCAGACTTAATAGCTTATCCATTGGAAGGAGACTACCTTAACAAAAAACATTTATCAAAACTTCTTGAACTTACTCATGGAAAAAATGCTGTGGTAATAGGTGGTGGTTTAACAAGAGAAAAGGAAGTTTTGAATACTGTGGTAGAATACTTAAAAAGAATTGAAATTCCTGCGGTAATAGATGCCGATGCAATTCACGCAGTAGCAATGAAAAAGAAAATTTTAAAAGGTAAAGATTTTGTTTTAACACCACATTCCCATGAATTTCTAGTCCTTTCTGGCTATCAAGTAAATAAAAACTTAAATCGAAGAATTCAGCTAGTGAAAAAAACCGCAGAAAAACTTAAGACCACAATAGTTTTGAAAGGTCATGTGGATGTAGTTTCAGACGGTAAAAGAGTTGGTTTGAATAGAAGCGGTTCACCTTACATGACCAAGGGAGGAATGGGTGATACTTTAGCAGGAATTTGTGGTGCATTATTAGCAAGAAAAGTTGAAAAGTTCACTGCAGCATGTGCAGCAGTTTATATAAATGGAAAAGCAGGTAGCTTAGCTTCGAAAAAATTTAAGGAAAGTGTAATAGCTAGCGACTTAATAAAAGAAATCCCGAATGTTATCAAATAAGTTTTCTCATTCTTTCTTCAGCCTTAATTTTTTTCAAGTATTCAGCTACTTCTTTTGGAACTAAATGTTCCCATTTTTCACCTTTTGCCATTTTTTTCCTTATTCTTGTTCCCTTGTATATTTTTGGTCTTAAAAAATCAGGTTTTAAAACTTTTTTTATTCCATTAAAACATTTTTGAGTTCTGGGACCTCCAGAAATAGCAACATCAAAATTTACTTTTTTCAACAATTCTTTAACCCATTTTCTGTTTTCTGGCATATCTGGAATTCCAATTATTTTTATTTTTTTGCCAAAAACTCTTCTTAGCATTTCTTTTCTTTCTTTAAAAGAAAAGGGATTTTTAAAGGTGTTTTTTTCGTTAGTGCTACCAACAACAATTATTACTTTTTCAAATTTTTCTATAGCTTTTTTAATCGCATAAACATGACCTTTATGCAATGGTTGAAACCTTCCTATTACTACTGCAACTTTTTTCATAAAAACTATTATTTTTATTAATCGATTTAAATAAAATTTAATTCATGGAAGAAGCTTCTATAGTACCGTATGATTGTATAATAATTGGAGCTGGACCTGCAGGAATTACTGCTGCTATATACCTTGCTAGAAAAAAGCTTGATATACTTGTGATTTCAAAGGATTTAGGTGGGCAAGCAGCTTTGTCATCTTCTGTAGAAAACTATTTAGGCTACAGAATGATAACCGGTCCAGAATTAGTCAAAAAATTCGAAGAACATATTAAAGCATTTGGAATTGAAGTAAAACATGAGGAAGCTAAAGCTGTAAGACAAGAAGGAGAAGTTTTTTGTATTGAAACCAATAGGTATACTTATTTTGCAAGAACAGTAATAATTGCTTCCGGAAAAACTCCTTTGCATTTGAATGTACCAGGAGAGGAGGAATTTATTGGAAAAGGAGTAACTTATTGTGCAATTTGTGATGCTCCTGTTTTTAAAGATTTGCCAGTTGTTGTTGTTGGAGGTGGAAATTCGGCTTTAGATGCAGTCTTGCAATTATCAAAGTATACTAAACAAATTTATGTAGTCAACATAACTTCTCATTTGGGTGGTGACGAAATAGTAAGGGAAAAAGTTTTGAGTTTACCTTTTGTAAAAATTTTTAACAATTGTAAAATTATTGCAATTCATGGTGATGAGTTTGTTAAAAGTGTAGATGTCCAAGATTTAACAACAAAAAAGACTTTTAATTTAGATGTAAGGGGGGTTTTTGTTGAAATTGGTTTGAGGCCTGGAACTGATTTGGAACTTCCTGTAAAGTTGAATGAAAGAAAGGAAATTGTAGTTGACAAAGAATGTAAAACTTCTGTTCCTGGAATTTTTGCCGCAGGAGATGTTACTGATTGCAAGTACAAGCAAATAATAATTGCTGCAGGTGAAGGAGCAAAAGCTGCTTTATCAGCTTATGAATACTTGAGAAGCAAAAAGGAATTTTTGAACGGAAAATACAAATAATTACCCAACGTACAAAGCATACTTTCCTTCTTCATTTATATTTAAAATTTTTGCAATTTCACTTTCTGGATTTAAAATTACTACTAAACCCTTCCAGCTTGTTGACAAATTAGTGGATTTGCAAACTGGACAAGCCTTTTCTGTTGTAAATCTTCTACAATTCCTACAAACTTGCAACCTCTTAGCCATTCAATCACTTCTTCTTCTGTTTTTTCTTTTTTTCTTCTTCAATCCAAATCAAGTTTCCTAAGCCTGGTTGTCTCATCGTTAACCCGATTTTATTTTCCTGCTTTCCTAGACTTACTGAAATGATTCTTGCCCTCACCTTGTCTCCCTCTTTCAAAGTTTTTTTAGTTTCTTTTCCTACAAAAATTGCATTTTTGCTGTCGTAGCTCACGAAGTCATCCATAAGTTGAGAAATGTGAACTAAACCATCCATAGGACCAATTCTAATGAAAGAGCCAAACTCTGTGTTATCTATGACTTCACCATAAACTAGCTCGTTTAGTTCGGGTTTAAAGGTTAAAAGCTTAAAAGTAACATCATAGTGCACACCAGGGTCCCCAGGTACAATCCTTCCTTCACCAACTCTTTCCACAGAAACTGCTGAAAGTATTACACCAAGTCTCGGGTCTATAGTTCCTTCATATTGCTCCTCTATACTCTCCATTATTGCCTTTTTTACTTTTTTCCCTAGCTTTTCTGGTGGTACCCTTATCCTATCCTCTACAGTAAATATTCTATACATAATTCTAATGTTTGGTAGTGGAAACTTAAATTTGTATGGTTTACTTTTTCATGAATATTTCTGGAAGTGCAAAAAGACCCCAGCTTGCCACGCCAAATATATAAAGCAAATCAGTTAAACTCAAAGCAGTTAAATGAAAGAGTTTTTGAGTAATTGGAATATAAGTTATACCTAAAGTTAGAATAACTGAAAAAATTACAGAAATCACAAGAAACTTATTTTTAAAAGCTTTTTTACCCATTCTCCATATGCTTTTACTTTCGGAGCGACAATTCCAGATTACAAAAAGTTCAAAAATTGCTGCTTGAACAAAAGCTGCAGTTCTTGCTTCTGTTAAGGTTTCTTCAGTTCCAAAGCCATGAGCTGGCCACACATAATACTCAAGAGAAAAAACAAGAATAGTCCCTATAGCTTGCAATAAGAAAGAGGCTATTATAAACTTAACCATTCCGTGCATGATCCCTTCTTTTGGGTTTCTTGGAGGTTTATTCATCACATCCTCTTCTGGTTCATCCAAAGCCAAAGAAATTGCTGGTGCACCATCAGTAACAAGGTTTATCCAAAGTATCATAGCTGGTAACAAAGGTAAAGGAAAAAGATTTTCACCAAAAATTCCACCAAGAATTGCAAACAAACCTATAACTACGAGTTCATCAAAATTACAAGCTAAAAGAAATCTTGCATACTTCCTTATATTTCCGTATATTATTCTACCCCTTTCCACAGCTTTTACTATGGTTGCAAAATTGTCATCCATTAAAATTAAATCTGAAGCTTCTTTTGTAACATCTGTACCAGTAATACCCATTGCAATTCCTATATCAGCCTTTTTTACTGCTGGTGCATCGTTAACACCATCACCAGTCATCGCAACTATATGACCTTTTTCTTTCAACCCCTTTATTATTTTGAGCTTGTGATGAGGGGAAACTCTTGCATAAACACTAACCTTTTCAACAATTTTTGAAAATTCTTCATCACTTAGCTTATCTAACTCTTCACCAGTTAAAACCATATCCCCTTCTTTAAAAATTCCAATTTCTTTTGCAACTGCAAGAGCAGTAAATTTATTATCTCCAGTTATCATTATAGTTTTAATTCCTGCTTTTTGACATTTTTTGTTAGCTTCTATGGCATCTTCTCTTGGCGGGTCAATCATCGCTTGAAAACCAACAAAAATCAAATCTTTTTCTATTTTTTCATCGAACTCTTTTTGCTCTGATGGAAGTTTTTTATAAGCCATAGCTAAGATTCTCAAACCTTGACTGGCTAATTTTTCGTTAATCCTTAGAATCTCTTTCTTTTTCTCTTCGTCTAATTTTTTAACTTCCCCATTTTCAAGAATAAAAGAAGATTTTTCTAGAAGTATTTCTATAGCTCCTTTTGAGTATGCATATTTTTCTCCATCTACTTCATGAACAGTAGTCATCATTTTCCTTTCGGAAGTAAATGGAATTTCTGCAATTCTAGGATAAAGTTTTTTTGTTTTCTCTTGTTCAATTCCTGCTTTTTCAGCAGATACTACAAGAGCAACTTCGGTAGGGTCTCCAAAAATTTCTGTTTTGTTTTCAGTTTTTTCAAGTTTTGAATTGTTGCAAAGCGTACCAATTCTAAGAAGAAGCTTAGCGTCTTTATTAAGCTCAACTTTTTTTCCTTTTTCAAAAAATTCACCTTTTGTTTCATAGCCCACTCCACTTACGTTTATTAACTTGCCGTCAACAAAAATTTTCCTTACAGTCATCTCACCTTTAGTAAGAGTTCCTGTCTTATCAGAACAAATTACTGTAACAGAACCTAAAGTTTCTGCGGAAGAAAGTCTTCTTATTATTGCATTTCTTTTTGCAAATTCCCTTGCACCTAAAGCTAGAGAAATAGTTACTATCGCTGGCAAACCTTCAGGAACGGCAGATATTGCTAAGGCTACGGAAGACATAAAGGCTTGAATAAATCCTTCTATTTTTGGACCTTGAGTTAAAACTTCAAAAACTTCTAAAAGAAATATAATGGCACAAACTACTACAACTATTTTTGCTATTTTTTTAGCAAATTTGTCCAGTCTTTTTTGCAAAGGGGTTTCTTCCTTTTTTTCTGTTTGAACCATTTTAGCTATTTTCCCAACTTCTGTTTGCATTCCAGTCGAAACTACTACAGCTTTCCCCCTTCCATAAACAACATGAGTTGCAGAAAAAACCATGTTGTTTCTTTCATGTAAAGGTGTTGTTTCTTCAAGTGTTAACACTTTTTTAGGAACTGGAGTAGATTCTCCAGTTAAAACTGCTTCGTTAACCTTAAGCTCGACTGATTCTATTAATCTTGCATCAGCTGGAACTCTATCTCCTGACTCTAAAACTATTATATCGCCAGGAACTACTTCTTTGGCATCTATTACTAGCTCTTTGCCTCCTCTTATTACTCTAGCTTTTGGTGCAGTTAGTTTTTTCAAGGCTTCTATTGCTTTTTCCGCTTTATATTCTTGAACAAAACCAGTTATCGCGCAAAGAAAAACAATCAAGCTTATGGTTATAGCATCACTATAATTTTCCAAGCCTTTTTCTGGAGCAGATAAAGATTCATAGTAGCCAATTATTCCTGAAAAAATTGTTGCACCAATAAGCAGAAGAATAAAAATATCCTTAAATTGAGAGAGGAAAATTTGAAAAGTTTTTACACCACCTTTCTTTTTAAGTTCATTAAAACCAAATTCTTTAAGTCTTCTTTTTGCTTCCTCTTCGCTTAAACCATTTTCACTAGTTTTTAACTTTTTAAAAATTTCTTTTAATTCAACTGAATGCCAACTTGAGGAAAATTTTTCCATAAATACTTTTTTCATTTGATGAATAATAAATCAATCGTTCTTTTTTTCTTCAAAAAGTTTAATCGATTTCTTAATTAATTCTTTTGCTTTTTCAGCACCAAACCAACCTTTAACCTTAACCCATTTGTTTGGTTCTAAAGCTTTGTACATTTCAAAAAAATGAATTATTTCCTTTAGGATATGCTCTGAAATGTCTGAAATATCCTTGACATGGTCAAACCTTGGGTCATCTAAAGGAACAGCAAGGATTTTGTCGTCAACTCCTTTTTCGTCTTCCATTTCTATTACACCTATTGGTCTAGCTCTTATTATACAACCAGGAAAAGTTGGTTCTGTTACAAGTACCATAGCATCTAAAGGGTCACCATCTTCACAAAGTGTGGAAGGAATATGACCATAATCTGTAGGATAATGTAAAGGAGAATGTAAAACTCTATCTAAAACAAACATGTTAAACTTTTTGTCAAGTTCATACTTATTCTGAGAACCTTCCGGTATTTCTACTAAAACATAAATTTCATCTGGAGGATTTGGGCCTGAAGGTAATTCATTCAACTTCTTCATAAAATCACAGGTAAAGAATAAACTGCTATTAATCCAGCAAAAAGTAATGAAATCATGTTGATTACTTTTATCAAAGGATTCAAAGAAGGACCTGCTGTATCCTTGCAAGGATCCCCAACAGTATCTCCTATTACTGCAGCCTTGTGAGCTTCAGAACCCTTTCCTCCAAGAACACCAGCCTCTATATATTTTTTAGCATTATCCCATGCTGCTCCAGCATTCGCTAGGAAAAGAGCTAAAAGCAAACCCGTAATTATTGCTCCAGCAAGTAATCCACCTAAAGCTTCTGGTCCAAGAATAAAACCAACTATCAAAGGAGAAACTATGGCCAAAATCCCTGGAAGAATTAATTCTTTGAGTGCTGCTTTTGTGCTTATGTCAACACATCTTGCATACTCTGGTCTGGCTTTTCCCTCTAGTAAACCTTTTATTTTTTTAAACTGTCTTCTTACTTCTTCTATAATTGAGAAAGCTGCTCTTCCAACTGCACTTAAACAAAATGAAGAAAACAAGAATGGTAAAGCTCCGCCTAAAAATAAACCTACTAAAACTGAAGGTTGCATTAAATCAAAGCTTGAAACTCCTGCAGTTTCAGCGAAAACGCTAAAAACAGAAAGAGCAGCCAAGGCGGCAGAACCTATGGCAAAACCTTTAGTTACTGCCTTTGTAGTATTACCTACTGCATCTAAGGCATCGGTAACTTTTCTCACTTTTTTTGGTAAGCCCGACATTTCGGCTATTCCACCAGCATTGTCAGTAATAGGACCGTATGAATCTATAGAAACTATTATACCAGAGAGAGCGAGCATTCCTGTTGCTGCTATTGAAATACCATAAACTCCAGCAAAGTAGTAAGAGATAAAGATTGCAGCACAGATTATTATTATTGAAGGTAAAGTGCTAAGCATTCCAACCGCTAAACCAGTAATTATATTTGTTCCTGCTCCTGTTTTAGAAGCCAAAGCAATTTGTCGGACAGGATTTTTTTCTCTTGATGTGTAATAATCAGTAACCCACGAAATTACTATGGTAGTGATTATTCCTGTTAAGGAAGCATAGAAAAGATTAAAACTATTGAACAAGTAGAAAGTAACTACAAAAAAGCCTATTGCAGAAAAAACTGAAGCAATAATTATTCCTTTGTTCAAAGCTTTCCATATATTTTTATCTTTGCCCAGTTTTACTGAAAAAATTCCTATTATAGAAGCGATTATACCTACCGAACAAATCAGCAAAGGATAAACTATACCTTTAACACCTAAAGAAATTCCTAAGAGCATACTTGCAATTATTGTTACAACATAAGATTCGAAAACATCTGCTGCCATTCCTGCGCAATCACCAACATTATCACCGACTTGGTCAGCTATTACTGCAGGATTTCTTGGATCATCTTCCGGAATCCCTTTTTCGACCTTTCCTACTAGGTCTGCACCAACATCTGCAGCTTTAGTATAAATCCCTCCACCAACTCGCATGAATAAACTTATTAAACTTGCTCCAAATCCAAAACCTACAAGAAACTCTGGTTTACCGAAGAACAAGTATAAAGCTGTTACTCCAGATAAACCTAAACCAACAACCATTAAACCAGTAACACTTCCGCCTTTTACTGCTAAACTTAAAGCTTTTTTTAAACCTTTTTTGGCTTTATTTGCAACTCTTACATTTGCTCTTACTGTAACATTCATACCTATAAAACCAGCTAAAGCAGAACAGAAAGATCCAAAAATAAAAGTAATGGCTGCAATCCAATTTATAGCAAAATTTAAAATTAGGGCGAGAATTGCAATTATAGGTATTAAAGTTTTGTGTTGTCTTTTCAAATAAGCCATAGCACCTTCTTTTATTGCATGAGAAATTTTTTTCATCTTCTCGTTTCCTTCATCTTGCTTTCTAACCCAAATTGCAAGAAAAATTCCAACTAAAAAAGCTAGAACACCTGAGCTTAAAATAGCTATTTCCATCCTCTCAACCCATTTCTAAATATTTTTTATTTCTCACATAAATAGTTTTTATTCCTTTCTTTCTTAGCCTGTTCCTTAACTCTTTGTCGTTAGTTGCAACAATTGAATCCTTGTTTGCTAATTCAAGAATTGCTTTATCGGTATTCTTGAAAGCAGTTTTGATTGTCAAAAAATTTTTTTCTTTTACTAGTTTTAAAGCAAGCTTTGCATACTTACTTTCTTTAATTTTAAGCTTGTTTATTTTTTCTAGTTCTTTAAGCGTGGTTGATAAAACAAAAATTTGGAAAGGTTCTTGAATTAAATCTTGGATTTCTTCCAAAAAATCAATTTTAAACCTAAGGCAGTTAATTAAAAAATTTGTATCGAGAATTATTTTTTTCATAAAAAAGGTTTTGGAAAAACATTTATATAACACTTTCCAAATTTAAATAAGGTGAAAGGATAAATGAAAGGAATATCTGCAGTTATTGCAACTATTTTGATGTTAATGATAACAATAGCTTTGGCAGGGATGGCGTGGCTTTATATTTCAGGATACTGGAGGACAACAACTTCTAAGCAATTAACAATCCAGGGAACACCAACTTGTGAAATGGGTGCTCCTGATGAAACGATAAGTGTTTTAGTTGTTAATTCAGGGACCGCCGACATAAGTGCTTCAGAAATCACTATATATAAAGGGACAACATCCATAGGTCATCCAACACTTAGTACCGACCCATTACCAGCTGGTTCGAGTACAATAATGACAATTACAGATGATTGTACAAGTTCTGGTACACCAAGAACTTGTACTTATAGACTATCTTACGTAGGTCAAACTATAAGCCAAGAAATCTACGCATATTGCCCAGGTTAAACTTAACAAACTACTCCAGAAGCAATTAATCGCCATCTCCCAGAAATCTGCCTAGAAATAACTACTTTTTCTCCTTTTTCCACACATACAGGAATTTTAAGTGCTAGCTTTACTTCATCTTTTTTTACTGATTTTACTATTCCCAAACTTCTTGCAGTTCCTACGTTAACCATAAGCGCTTCATTAAACTTAATCGGCTCTACATTTTTCATCTCTTTTGCTCCAACTAGTCTTTCGAGTAAATGAACTTTTATTGTAAGTTCATCTTTAACTTCTGGTAATTTTCCAGGAAACCCTACTACATTCCCTACTAAAGAATCGGATTTTGTTAAAAATGGGTCAAGAGTTGTGAGCACTCCTAATAAACCACCAGGTCCTGCTTCTTCCAAATTTTTTCCTGCTTTCTGTAAACCAACAACTTTAGTAATAATAGGTTCGTACTTTTCTCCTTTCCTAATTCCTGGTCTGATTTCTATTTCATCCTCAAGTTTAAGCTTACCTTGAACTATAGCCCCTCCTAAAACTCCACCAACAAGCTTTTTTGGACTTGTTCCAGGCTTATTAACATCAAAACTTCTTGCCACAAGCATTTTCAATTCTTTAGTTTCATCTCTTTTGGGAGTGGGAATAAACTTTTCTATTGCTTCAATTACCAGATCAATATTAATTCTTTGCTGGGCAGAAACTGGTATTATTGGTGAGTTTTCTAAAATAGTTCCTTTTATAAACTCTTTTATCTCTTTGTAACTCTCTAGGGCTCTTTCTTTACTAACCAAATCAATTTTATTCTGAACTATTACAACATTTTTTATTCCCACTAATTCTAAAGCAGTCAAATGCTCTCTTGTCTGAGGTTGAGGACATTTTTCCACTGCTGAAATTACTAATAAAGCGCCGTCCATTAAAGCCGCACCAGTTAAAACAGTAGCCATCAAAGTTTCGTGTCCTGGAGCATCGACAAAACTTACAGTACGTAAAATTTCACAATCTGAAAAACAAATTGGACATTTAGGAGAAGTGCAGTAATGGTTGTTCTTACACTTGTAAAAAGTAGCATCTGCATATCCTAAGCGAATAGTTATTCCTCGCTTCAATTCTTCAGAATGAGAAAGAGTAAGTTTACCAGTCAAAGCTTCAACTAGAGTCGTTTTTCCATGGGCAACGTGCCCAACCATTCCTATGTTAACTTCGGGTATTAACTTAGGATTTACTTTCTTCTTTACTTCCTCCACCTCCTTTTGTTTCCAAAACTTCTTTTTTCTCTTCTGGTTTTTCTTGTTTAATTTCAGGCTTCTTTTCTTCCTTTGGTTTTGCTTCTTCTTTCTTTTCTTCTGGTTTAGGTTTTTCTTCTGGTTTACCTTTTACTTCTTCTTTTTTTGTTTCAGCTGGTTTTTCCTCTTTAGGTTTTTCTTTCTCTGGTTTTTTTACAGGAATTAACTCTTCTATTGGCTTTTCACCTTTTTTCACAATTTTACAGTTTATTTGTGAAATTTCTTCCGAAATTGTATCCCCTCTTACTGTTTTCCTCCTTCTCTCACCTTTTTTTCTAGGATGGAAACATGGTGGTGAAGATAATAAAACTTTTTTTCGGCCTGGTCCCTTAACTTTAGGATGCATAGGAAAACCGTCTCTATCTGTACCACCAGTAATTTTAAGGGTGTATCCAGGTAAACCAATTAGGTCACCGTTGAATTCGTCACCTATTTTTTTACCTATTAGCCCTAAGGCTTTAGTTTGGTCTACCTCAACCTGGTAAGACCTTCTTGTTTCAGGATCATTAACTACTATTTTCCATTTGGCCATTTTCTCACCTTATTTATAAAAATTGTTATATATTTATTCTTAAAAGTTTTTCAAATACTATTATGGAAGATGAATTTGTTGTTACTCCATGGGAAGTTAAGGGTAAAGTGGACTATTCAAAGCTTATAAAGCAATTTGGCTTACAACTTTTGACTGATGAACTTTTAGAAAGAATAAAAAGGCATACAAAGGAATTGCACTATTTACTAAGAAGAAAAATTTTCTTTGCTCATAGGGATTTAAATTGGCTTTTAGATGAATATGAAAAAGGGAACAAATTTTATTTGTATACTGGAAGAGGGCCTTCTGGTCATACTCATTTAGGCCATATAGTACCTTGGATTTTGACCAAATGGTTGCAAGATAAGTTTAAAGCTAAACTATATTTTCAAATTACTGATGATGAGAAATTTTTGTTTAAGGAAAAACTGAGCTTAAATAAAGTAAAATCTTTTGCATATGAAAACATGCTAGATATAATTGCTTTGGGATTCGACCCAAAAAGAACTTTTATATTCTTGGATACAGAATATGCAAAAACACTTTACAAGGAAGCTATAAAAGTAGCAAAACACATAACTTTTTCTACTGCTAAAGCAGTTTTTGGCTTTAAAAACAGCTCAAACGTAGGTCAAATTTTCTTTACTAGTATGCAAGCAGTTCCTGCAATTCTAGAATCTGTGAAAGAAGGTAAAAACGTGCCGTGTTTAATTCCTTTAGCTGTAGACCAAGACCCACATTTTAGGGTTGCAAGAGATGTCTTTCCAAAGCTAGGATATTATAAACCAGCTATTCTACACAGTAAGTTTTTGCCAGGTTTAGGGCCTGAAGGAAAAATGTCTGCAAGTGAACCAAATACTGCAATTTTTACAATTGATAAACCCGAAGATGTAGAAAAGAAGATAATGAACGCATTTACTGGTGGTGGGGCAACAATAAAAGAACAAAAGGAAAAAGGTGGAAATCCTGATGTTTGTTCTGTCTATCAGTATTATTATTTCTTGTTTGAAAAAGATGATAAAAAACTGAAAGAAATCCATGAAGATTGTAAATCTGGGAAAAGAATTTGTGGAGAGTGTAAAAAGGAATTAGCTAAAAGAATAAAAAAGTTTTTGAAAGAACATCAAGAAAAAAGAGAAAAGGCAAAAGAAAAAATAGAAGAGTTTATTTTGAGGGATTGACTTGAAAAAATATCCCTTTATTTCAGTAATAATTCCAACTCTAAACGAAGAAAAATACATAGAGTTTACTTTAAAGTCAATAAAAAATCAGGATTACAAAGGAAAGTATGAAATTATAGTTGCTGATAGTCAAAGCAAAGATAAAACCGTAAAAATCGCCAAAAAGTATGCTGATAAAGTAATAACTATTAAAAAGAGGGGACCTGCTGCAGGAAGGAATGCTGGTGCTAAAGTTGCTAAGGGTGAAATCTTACTTTTTGTTGATGCTGATACAATTCTATTGTTTAATGCTTTAAGTGAATTTGAAAAAGCTTTTAGGAAAAAAAATGTGGTAGGAGCAACTTGCCCAATTTTACCCATAAGTCCTAAGGCAAAGGATTTTTTCATTTATTGGATTTACACTCAGTTTGCAAAAGCCTCGATAAAAACAAAAACCCCACAAATAGCTGGAATTTGTTGTGCTTATAGGAAAAGTATTTTTGAAAAAATTGGTGGATTTAATGAAAAACTTAGATTTTCAGAAGATCTTGATTTCTCAAAAAAAGTTTCTAAGTACGGAAAAATAGTTTTTGTCGAATCAACTCTAGCTTTAACCTCTCCAAGAAGATTTGAAGCATGGGGGAGAACAAAAGCTGCAGCCAAGTACATAAAATTTTACTTGAATTATCTTTTAACTGGCAAAGTAGATGGAAAAAAGTATAAACCTATAAGATAAATTGTTGAAATTTCTAATTTTAAATATGTCAAAATATCAGCTTACTGCAGAAGGAAAGGAATACTTGAAAGAAGGCTTACCAGAAAAAAACCTGGTTGAATTCTTGAAAGTATGCGAAAATAAAGTTGCAGAAATAAAAGAAGTTTATAAAAAAATAAAAAATTTTCACATCGCTTTAAAATGGGCTGTTGAAAAGGGTTGGATAGAAAAAAAAGGTAAAAAGCTTTTTCTCATAAAAATTCCTTCTAAGATAGAAGAGGAAGAAGGTTTGAAAAAAATAGAAGCTGGAGAAGAGGTTGACGAAAAATTAATTAAAATTTTACTTCAAAGAAAACTAATTCAAAAAATTACTCCTAGCATTGAAAAGGCAAAAAAGTTTGTTGGAAAGAAAATTACTTATCTCACTCCTGAGTTGATTAAAACTGGTTTGTGGAAAAAAGTTAAATTCAAGCCTTATAACGTGGAGATACCTGGAAAAAGAATTTACCCTGGTAAAAGGCATCCCTATATTCAATTTTTAAATCAAGTTAGAAAAAAACTGATTAAACTAGGTTTTAAAGAAATGATTGGTCCAACAATAGAAACTGAATTCTGGAATTTCGATGCTTTATTTCAACCACAAAACCATCCTGCAAGGGATTGGACTATGACTTATCAACTTAAAAAACCAAAGTTTGGGAAATTACCTAAAGAAAAATTAGTAAGAAATGTAAAAAAGGCGCATGAAGTTGGAGTTGCAGGAGGTACTGGTTGGAGATACAAATGGGACCCAAGGAAAGCTATGCGTTTGATGCCTCGCGCCCATGGTACTTGCTTATCAGCAAGAACTTTAGCCTCAAAACCAGAAATTCCTGGAAAATATTTCGCAATTTCAAGATGTTTTAGGCCAGATGTAATAGATGCTACTCATGGAGTTGAGTTTAATCAAGCAGAAGGAATAGTAATAGATGAATCATTAACTTTTAAGCACTTGTTAGGAATTTTAGAAATTTTTGCAAAGGAAATTGCTGGAGCAAAAAAAGTAAAGTTTATTCCTGATTATTATCCATTCACAGAACCTTCCGCTCAGCTTTCAGCATACCATCCTGAGCTTGGATGGATAGAGTTTGGAGGTTCAGGAATTTTTAGAGAAGAATTAACTAAACCCTTGGGTATAGATGAACCGGTAATAGCTTGGGGTTTAGGCATAGATAGGCTTGCCATGTTTAAGCTAAACGTTAAGGATATTCGCTATCTTTTTACAAGAGACTTGGATTGGTTGAGAAAACAAAAGGTGATAGTTTAATGCCAACCATAGAAGTTTCGTTTAAAGATTTATGCAATTTGATAGGAAAAAAATTAAGCTTAAAAGAATTTGAAAGTGTAGTTGGATATGCAAAGGGGGAAATAGACTCAGTAAATGGAGATACTATAAAAATCGATATAAAAGACTCGAACAGGCCAGATTTATGGTCAGCAGAGGGAATAGCAAGAGAAATAAGAGGGAGAATAACAAAAGATAAAGGACTACCAAAATATAAAGTTAAAAAATCCAAGGTTAAGGTAAGGGTTGATAAAAAAGTAAAAAAAGTAAGGCCTTTAACAGTTTGTGCAGTAGTTAGAAATTTAAAAATAAATGAAAATGTCTTGTCTCAACTTATTCAACTCCAGGAAAAAATTTGTAACACTTTTGGAAGAAATAGAAAAGAAGTTGCTTTAGGAGTTTATGACTTGAAAAAAATTAAACCACCAATAAAATACACTACTGTTAAGCCTGATGGAATAAAATTCATTCCTTTGGATTTTAAGGAAGAGCTTACTCCAAGAGAAATTCTTGAAAAACATCCGAAAGGAAAGGAATTTGGCTATTTGTTAAAAGGATTCAAAGAATACCCAATTTTCATTGATTCTGCAAATGAAGTTTTATCGATTCCACCTATAATAAATTCTGAATATTCAGGTAAAGTTACAAAAAAAACAAAAGAAGTTTTTATTGAATGTAGCGGCTTTAATTTTAAATTTTTACTCCCTGCTTTGAATGTAATTGTTTGTGCTTTAGCTGAAAGAAAAGCAAGGATAGAAAGCGTGGAAGTTATTTATCCTGATAAAAAAATTATTACACCAGACCTAAAACCAAAAAAAGGTTGGGTTGAGCAAGATTATATAAACAAAGTTTCTGGCTTAAGTTTGAGTTTGAAGGAAATTTGTAATTTACTTCAAATGGCAAGGTATGAAACAAAAGTAAAAGGAAAGAGAGTTGAAGTTTTGTATCCTGCTTATAGGCAAGATATAATGCATCCTCGAGATATAGTTGAGGATGTGTTAATTTCTTATGGTTTTAATAGAATTAAACCTGAGTATCCTAAGCTTGCAACTTTTGGAAAGGGAAACGAAAAAGAAGAATTTTGTAATAGAGTTGCTGAAATAATGGTTGGTTTAGGGCTACAAGAAATTCTTTCTTATAACTTGACTAATAAAGAAAACCTTTTCAAGAAGATGAATTTAGAGGAAGAAGAAGTTGTAGAAATAGAAAATCCTATTTCATCCACTTGGAGTGTTTTTAGGAATTGGTTAATTCCAAGCTTGTTAGAATTTTTGTCTAGCAATAAGCATGTAGAATACCCTCAAAGTATTTTTGAGGTTGGAAATGTTGTTTTGATTGATGAAACAAAAGAAACAAAAACTAGAGATGAAAAAAGACTTGCTTGTGCAATTGCTAATACCAAAGTAAGTTATGAAGATATTTCTTCCTTGGTTGATGCATTCTTCTCGGCTTTAGGTCTAAGATACAAACTAAAAAGAACAGAACATAAAAGCTTTATTCAAGGTAGAGTTGCAGAAATAATTTTTAAAGGAAAAAAAATTGGAATAGTGGGGGAAATTCATCCTCTTGTTCTCGAAAATTGGAAGCTTGAAGTTCCTGTTGTAAGCTTTGAAATCAACCTTGAGCCTATTTGGTCATCCATGCGACAAGCTTTTGAACAAGGTTAAACTTGGTTTGAGGTTTGTATTCGAAAGGTATGCCACAAAGTTGATGAGCAAGCTTTTTTATTTCTATTGAAGCTGGCGAAAGAGGAGCAAATTCTACCACAGGCATTTTAAGAGAAATGCTTTTTTGAATGTTAACATCTTCTGGAATTTCTGCTAGAACTGGAAGCTCAAGTATTTCTTCTATTCTTTCTTTTGACAATTCGTGCCATTTTCCTCTTACTCTATTAACTACTACACCCAAAATTTCTTTATTTACACTTTTTGCGATTTTCGCAGTTCTGAAAGCGTCCATAACACTTGGTAGCTCTGGGTTTGTAATTAAAAGAATTTCTGTAGAAGCGTACAAAGCATTCAAAGCTTCCCTTCCCAAACCAGCTGCACAATCTAGAATTACATAATCAGTTTTTCCTATAAGACTTAAAGTAATTTCAGGTAATCTTCCGACATCTACATCACTTAAATCGTTAATATTCATGCTTGCTGGAATAAGCTTGAAACCAGAAGGATGATAATAAATCGCATTTCTTATATCAGTTTCTCCTTTTAGAATTTTGTGCAAATTGTTAGAAGTTAAGTGTAAGCCTAACTGTAAAGCCAAATTTGGAGTTGTTAAATTTGTATCGATGGCAACAACATCTTTGTTTAACTCAGCTAAAGCTGCAGAAAGGTTTGAAGCTAGAGTAGTTTTCCCTACTCCACCTTTACCAGAAATTATAGCTATTACTCTAGTCATTTCCCCCACTTTTAATATTAGGAAATTCAAGGGTATAAAAATTTCAGAATTTCTTTTTAAGTTCAGAATAAATTTTAAAGTGTAGATTTTTATCTAAAAAGTTTTCCATTATTTCCTTAGAATAAAAATCTAGTAAGTTGTTTAACGCGCGATAAATTTTTTCTGTTAGATTAATACTTTCTTGTTTTAACAAGTGAAGAATTTGAGTGCCTACATACATCCTGGGAATTTCATTCAACCTGCACATGCTTTAGAATTAGAAAACAAAAAATTTATATCAT
>CAZRMN010000003.1:0-19852 GCA_964601215.1 uncultured archaeon | reverse complement strand
AATTTCATTCAACCTGCACATGCTTTAGAATTAGAAAACAAAAAATTTATATCATACCTGTATCTTTGTAATAGTTTTCAAAAATTGTTCTGTATTTTGCACTTGGCATTCTTTCTATAAGCATTCTATTAATTTCTTTTTTTTCTAGTTCGCCAAACAATACTTTTTGTTGAACTAGTCCTGAGAGAATTCCATATTTAGTTAGGTAATTTTCATCACTTTCAATTGTTTTATTTTTAACTTCATCAATGTATTCATTTAATAACTGACAAACTTCATGGATATTCGTAGAAAAGAAATTTTTCTCGAACAATTTTAACTCAACTCCCAGAGGTATTTTTTTCGAACAATTTTCTTCACTAATTTTTAAATTTAAACCAGAATAGTAAGTTATCATAGACTCTTCAGCTTTCAACAAGTTTTCTAAACATTCTTTCTTTTCTTCTAGGCTGAGATTTTGATTATCCGACAAACAAATGTTAATATCTCCCCCATTTTTCAAGTATACCATTCCTTCTGAAGAGGTGAAAAATGTTAGAAATAATATTGAAGAAAATGAAGAGCTCAAATCACATTTTTTTAATAACTTGTTGTAAAAAAGATCACCAATAAATTTTATTCCTTTGTATATTGAAAGAACAGAATAAGTTTGTATATCTTCTATACTTAGTACTTTTAAATTCTCTAATTTGTTTTTTATCTCATTCCAATTACAATTTGTTATGTTCACATAAGTATAGTTGTAATACCTATCTACAACAGAATAATCACAAACTTTGGAAAGTGAACCTTCAAGTTTTGTTTCAATATGAAGATTATTTAATGTTTCTAAATTTTTTGTGAAATTTAAAGCATCCTTACATAAGTCTTTTTCTTTACTCTTTGGTAAAAACCAGAAGCAATAAACAAAAGCTAAAATCGCTAAAAGGATTATTATTAGAAGAAAAAATAATTTACCTTTCATTAATTAAAATTTGGTTTTGTTTAAAATAAATCATGCCCCCAGTGGGATTTGAACCCACGACCGTCAGCTTAGAAGGCTGCCGCTCTATCCAACCTGAGCTATGGGGGCTTAACTATTCTGGTTTTAACCAAACAAATTAATAAATTTTATTATTTTTAAATTCCTATTAATTCTTAGATAAAAATGAAAAAATTTGGTTTATTTACATTTCCTATTCTCTTTATTTTATTTTTTTCTGCTTTTGTTAAGGCAGATGGTATTCCAGTACCTCCTATAAGACCTTATGTAAAGGAAGAACATCAAATAGTTTTAGTTGAATTCTCAGACCAAAAACTTAAAACTACTCTTGACTTAGGAATAAGAAATAAACCTTCTGGTTTGTTTCCAATACTCGAAAATTCTATTTATATAAGTAGTAGCAATCCTTTCTGGCTTAAAACTTTTTTACTTCCTTCAGATTTCCAAGTAAAAGAACTTTGTTTTCAAACCTATTCTTATTTCAGAGGAGATAAACCTACAGTAAAGGTAACGATAAACGGGCATGTAGTTTATTTGCATACAAAATCTCCTTCTATTTCTTACGAAGAAAACACTTACTGTTCATTCATAACTAACCAAAACATGTCAAACCCTCAATTCGTAGATGTTTCACAGTATTTTATTCCTGGACAGTACAACACAATAGAAGTTAGAAGGAATGATGAATACCGTTCATTTTCAATTTATAAAATTTATTTGACAAGTGGCGAAACGAGCGATACAGTAAGAATAGTTATTCCTTTTAAAACGATGCCAACTTCTGTTGAAGTCGGGGGATATGGTTTGAATGTTTGGCAACTAGATAATCCTTTCAAAGAAAGGAAATACTGGTATGGTTATTATGGCGGAAAGTTGCTTTCAGAAGCTGAAGCCCCTACTCTAGCTTCCCAAGCTGAGTTAGTAGAAGCAAACGTTAAATCTCGAGTTTCCCAAACTGAAGTCGCAACTGATGTTACTGGAGGATTTCAAGGAAAAGTTTCTGATGTTTTAAGTACAGCAAGCCTTGAAGGTTCCTCTAGCCAGAAAGGTGAATTAATAATCAAATTTGCTGGCGAAAGTATTGAAAAAGTTTATGAGTCTTACATGCAGGATAATGCTTATGTGATTGAACTTAAAATTAAACCATTCGAACTTAAAAGGATTGTAATAAAATGGGAAGAAGATGTAAGCGATTTGAACAATTTTGATTATTATTATCCATTAGGTACAGGTGCAACCTGGCAAGAAAATATTTCTTATACTGCAATCTATGTAAAACTTCCAAAGCCGTATGCAATTAAGTACTCAAACGTTCAGGGAATGGAAGAGGCTACAGATAATAATTATAACTACTATAGATGGAAGTTTGTAGATTCAAATCCTTCTGAAGATTTACACATTGATATCAAAAAACTTACTCCTTTGGAAGAATCGATAAATAATCTAAAGATATGGATTGCAAGAAATTCGGCCATAGTTGGAATTGTTTTAGTTTTAATATTTCTTGGAGTTATAATTCAAATTAGACATAAAAAGAGGAGGAGAAGATGAATTTAGCTGATATTTTAAAGACGATTTATTCACCTTTGCAAACTTTTACTAAAATTGGCGAGAGCAAAGTTTCATTTCTCGATGGTTTGTTATTTTTCGTTTTTATTTACACGTTGGTTTTAGGATTTTCTTATGCACTGCTTTCGATCTCAACTTATGGGTTTGAATTTATTATTCCATTCCTTATTGGTATACCTCCAATTTTATTCTTGAGTTCAGTAAGTGTTATGGGCTACATACTTTCATTAATCCTGGGTTTTATTGAAGTTTTGTTTTTGAGCATTCTTTTACACGGTTTTTCAAAGTACGTGAACAAAGGTAAAGGAACTTTTAACTCTGTCTTTACTTGTGTATCCTTATCACAAATAGTAAACATTTTCCCCCTATTAATCATCCCTTTGATAACTTTGTTGTCTCACACTAGATCTTTATATGGTTTAATTTTTGGCATAGGGATGTTTGGTTACTTGGGTTTAACAATTTTCTGGAAATATTTGCTCTATGCTTATTCTATAATGAGTACGCATAAACTAAAAGTTTCTTCAGTTATAATTTCAATAATTTTGACTTTAGTTGCTTATCTTTTAGTTTTTCCTTTGATAAGTATGTGGTTTGTTCAAGCTGTGCCTTCGAGTGTTTTGGAAATTGGTTATTTTGGATTACCAAGAATAGAAACTGGTATTAGGTGAAAGGATGAGCAAAAAGAATCTTTTTCTACTTTTTTATTTTTTGTTAATTATAATTGGAGTTATAACTGCCTATTTGCTAATTCCAAAAACGCATATAGTACCAATTCCTATAATACCTTTCGAATAAACTTTTAAGTATGTTTTAAGAAATAGTCAAATTATGGAAAATATTAATTTTAAGGAAATAGAAAAAAAATGGCAGGAAAAATGGGAAGAAGCAAAAATTTTTGAAACAAATGTAGACGAAAACAAACCAAAATTTTTCATAACAGTGCCTTACCCTTATGTTAACGGTGCTCCTCATATTGGCGCAGGTTTTACTTTTACTCGTGGCGATGTATACGCAAGATTTAAAAGAATGCAAGGTTTTAATGTTTTGTTTCCTCAAGGTTTTCATGCTACTGGTGAACCTATACTTGGAGCAATAGAAAGGTTAAAAAAGAATGATAAAACTCAAATAGAAACTTTTAAGCTTTTTGGAGCTAGCGATAAGGATATAGAAGATTTTAAAACAAAAGGGGCAGAATATACTGCAAAATACTGGATGAAAAAATGGATAGAAATTCTTAAGCTTGCAGGTTTTAGCATAGATTGGAGAAGAACTTTTATCACAGCTATAACACCTCATTATTCAAAGTTTATCGAATGGCAATACAATACTTTAAAGAAATTGGGTTATGTGATTCAAGGTACACATCCAGTTATCTGGTGTCCTTATTGTCAAAGTCCAACTGGAGATCATGACAGACTTGAAGGTGAAGGAGAAAGTGTTATCGATTATATAATTCTTAAATTTAAGCTAGAATCTGGAGAAATTTTGCCGTGCGGCACTCTAAGGCCAGAAACGATTTATGGAGTAACAAACATTTGGGTTAATCCAGAAGTCGAATATCTTAAAGCAAAGGTAAACGGGGAAATTTGGATTTTAAGCGAAAGGGCTACAATCAAACTAAAAGATCAGTTAAAAAAGATTGAAATTGTTGAAAAAATTAAAGGAGAAGAATTGATTGGGAAGTATGCTGAAAATCCTATAACAAAAGAAAAAATAATAGTTTTTCCTGCAAATTTTGTTGACCCAGATTCAGCTACTGGTATAGTTATGTCAGTACCTTCTCATGCCCCATACGATTGGATTGCTTTAAAAGAATTGAAAGAAAATCCTGAAAAGTTAAAAAAGTATGGAATTGAAGAAGAAATAATTAAGAAAATTGAACCAGTTTCCATAATAAAAACTCCTGAATTTGGTGAACATCCTGCAATAGAAATTTGCGAAAAAATGGAAATTAAAAGTTTAAAACAAAAAGAGAAACTTGAAAAAGCAACCAGTATTCTTTACAAAAAAGAGTTCCATCAAGGGATTTTAAAAGAAAATTGTGGGAAATATAAAAACTTGAAAGTTTCTGAGTGTAAGGAAAAACTATCTAAAAATTTTATAGAGGAAAAAATTGCAGACATTATTTGGGAAACTACAGGAAAAGTTGTTTGTAGATGTGGAACTTTAAATCATGTGAAAATACTCGAAAACCAATGGTTCCTTAAGTATTCTGATGAAAAATGGAAGGAAAGGGTTAGGGAGTGCATTAAAAGGATTAAGTTTTATCCCGAAGAAGTAAAAAAGCAATTTGAAAATACTGTTGAATGGCTTAAGGATAAAGCATGCACAAGAAAAACTGGACTTGGGACACCTTTGCCGTGGGATAAAGAATGGATTGTTGAAACTTTAAGCGATTCCACAATTTACATGGCTTATTACACTATCTCTAGGATGATAAAAGATATTCCAGCTGAAAAGCTAAGTGATGAAGTTTTTGATTTTATATTTTTAGGAAAAGGAAGTTCTAAGGAATTGAGTAAAAAATTTGAAATTGATGAAAAACTTCTGGAAGAAATGAGGAGAGAATTTGAATATTTCTATCCTGTTGATTTAAGGACTTCTGGAAAAGATTTGGTTCAGCATCACTTAACATTTTTCATTTTTCATCATGTAGCAATTTGGGATAATCCTAAGTATTGGCCAAAAGCCATAGGAGTTAACGGTTATGTAAACATTTCAGGAGTAAAAATGAGCAAGTCTAAGGGAAATGTGATTCCTTTCTTCGATTTGATTAAAGAGTATGGAGCTGATCTAACAAGAATTAACATAGTTGCCTCGAATGAAGGATTAAAAGATGCGGATTGGAGAGAGGAAAATATAATAAGTTATGAAACAAGGTTTAGGTTCATAAACCAGATAATAGAAAGCTTGAGTAAAGCTAAAAGAAAAGAGTTGAATAATCTCGACATTTACCTTCAAAGCAAATTACAAGAGCGCATTAAAAAAGCTACAGAAAATTATGAAGAAATGAAGTTTAGAAGTGCAGTTCAAGTTAGCTTATTTGATTTGACAAATGATATAAAATGGTATGTTGAAAGATTAAATGGAATTGAAAATTGTAACAGAAGCGTTTTAAAGGAAGTTTTAGAAAATTTAATTAAACTCATTGCTCCCGTTGTCCCTCATATCAGCGAGGAATTCTGGGAAAAAATGGGTCACAATAATTTCGTTTCTCTAGAAAAATGGCCAGAATTTAAAGAGGAATTAATAAAAAAAGAAATTCTAGAACTAGAAGAAATTTTCAAGAATACTTTAGAAGATTTGAAAAATGTGATTAAAATTGCGGGAAGAAAAAAGTCTGCATACATTTATGTGGTTACCGACAAGGAATTTAAACATTTTAAAAATGCTGAAGAATTCTTAAAAAAATATTTCGGTTTTGAAAAAGTTTTAGTTTTTAAATCTTCTGATGAAAAAAAGTATGACCCTGAAAAAAAAGCGAGTAGAGCAAAATATGGAAAGCCAGGAATTTATTTAGAATAATTAGGGTGTTTTACAACTACAAGGAACAGAATAGCCGAATATGTTAAGCGTGAGATTAGTTGGTTGAAGTATCTTAGCACCCCAGGTTTCGCCTTGAACTTGAACTGTAACTATAACTTCTTTTTCTCCATATTCGGGAACTTGACAAAGACAATGGTAAACTCCTGTGGGTGAAGGTTTCAAAAAAAAGTACAAAAATAAAAAAAGTAAAACCACAAAACCTATAAAAAGTAAAATAGTAGTAAAATTCATTTTCACACCATTATTTCTATACTTTCAATTATTGCTGCAACAACTAGAATTAAAACTGAAATTGCAAGCAAACCTAAGCTGTCTCTAATAACTGGCCATGGATTTCTAGATTTCCTTCTTGTTAAAGCTGCTGAAATTAAACCACCAGAAATTGCACCGATAAAATAGGCAAGAATTTCTAGGCTTCCGTGCGGAAGAAAAGGAAGAACGGCAACTGGTAAAGCTTTTATTCCTCCTATGGTTTTTGCTAAAGAACCAATAGCTGCAGATAATACTGAGGCGTTCCAAGCCAATATAAAAATTGCCCCTGCACCAAAAAGAAAAGAAAAGAAGAAAGAAAGAAATAAAACTCCAAGGTTATTCAATAAAATCTTGGAAAAAACATCGCCAAAAGCTGCTTTTCCTCTTATCGCATTAATTGTATCTATTTGGTCCTTGAAAAGTTTGTAGCTTAAATCTTCTGGTAAAACAACAAAAACAAAAGAATAGCATATTATCATTCCCAAAAAGAAGGCTGTATAAACTACTATTATATCTCTATTTCTTCTTATTATGTTTGGTTCTTTTCCTTTTTCTATAGCTTCTTCTTCCTTTGCTTCTTTGTAAATATGCAAGTTAACCATAAAAGGTACCATAGCTATAGTAACAAGAAAAGTAGTGAGCAATCCTATAGATTCTTCAAAAACTAGATAAGAAATTATAAGACACGTTAAAGAAATTACTATTCCATTCAAAAACATAATCCAAGGATTCCTTATCGCAAACCTTACAGGAACAAGTTTTTCTAATACCATCTATTTAAATTTTTGGGTAGAATAAAATAAATTGTTTTAGGAGGAGAAAAATGAAGATAAAAATTTCAAAAAGAGCAATTGTCGCTCTAGTTTTCGTGTTTTTAATGGGCGGTTCTACTATAGCTTATAGTTTTTTGCAAGCATTTTCTCCTCCTACTGCATCCTTAGTTTTACCGGAAAAAAATATAATAAACTATGAAATAGGAAAAAAAGAGGAGAATTATCTGATAAGTAGAGGGGTTACTATAGCAAAATTTTACTATACTCAAGTTTGTGAAGAATGCTGGGATCAAAAAAATTTCTTGGAATCTTTTGTTAAACAAAACTCTAATCAAATCTTGTTAGAAGAAATTGAAAGTAATGAAACTGGAATCTTTCCAAAGTTGATATTGACAAGTTTCTTAGGAAGGAAAATATTAGAAAATGCTACAAACGAAGATATTTTGAATGCTTTTTGCGACTTAATGTATTCTCCTCCAGCTTATTGTGCTGCAAGGGAAATTTAAGATGAAAATTGTTGGAATAGATTTGGCCGGTGTGGAAACTAGGGAAACTGGTTTTTGTATCCTTGATGAAAAAATGGAAGCTAAAACTTTTTTGGTTTATAGGGATGAAGAAATTTTAAAAAATATTGAAAAAATAAAACCGGATTTAGTGGTAATAGATGCACCTTTAGCCTTACCAAAAGGAAGACCAAGCCTTTCAAAAAAATACAAAAAGCTTGGACATTTAAGAGAATGTGATAAAAAACTTTTAAAAATGGGGATAAAATTTTTTCCAATTACTCTTGGACCTATGAGAAAACTAACTTTAAGGGGAATTAGAATAAGAAAAAAGATTGAGAAAAAAGGTTTTAAAGTTTTTGAAAGTTTTCCTGGTGCAATTCAAGATATTTTAAAAATGCCTAGAAAGAATAAGGGAAAGGAAAAATTGAGAAAAGCTTTGATAGAATTTGGAATTAAAGGAGATGTTTATAAGAAAAAAATAACTCATCATGAATTAGATGCTATTACCTTGGCTATAGTTGGGAAAATGTACTTAGAAAATAAATACATGTTAATTGGCGATCCCAAAGAAGTTTTAATGCTTCTGCCTAAAAAATGATTTAAAATTTTCTTAGTTTATTTATTATATGGATCCTTTTGAAAAAATACCAGAAGATTATGAAAAACTTTGTGAACTTGTAAAATCTCTTGAACTTCCTCCTGAAGAAATTTTTGATAGGGTAAAGGAAGATTTAGACCTGCACAAAAGAAGAATTACACTTGGCGCAGGGAGGTCTGGGATTATAGCTGATACTTTCAAGGATTTTTTAAGGAATTTGGGATACGAAGAAGTTTATGGACCAGATGATGTGCCGAGAATTTTTACTCCGGATGATGTTGTTTTTTCTTTTACTGGAAGTGGCACGACAAAACTTACAGTAAGAGTATCTGAAATAGCAAGAAAGGCCGGCGCAACTATCATAGGATTTACTTCTGATTTGAATACAAATTTTGCTAAAAATATTGCTAATTATGTGGTTCATATCAAAGGAAAATCAAAAAAGGATTCTATTAAAGATTATTACTCTAGACAATTAACTGGAACTATGTATACTCCATTAACACCGTTGGGAACACTTTTTGAGTTAAGGTTATTATTCACGCTTCTTTCCTTCATAGGTTCTCTTGCGGGGAAAAGAGATACATACTCTTACTATGAAGAATTATACAAACTTGCTAGAGAATATAAACCAAAACCAGAAGATTTTAGAATGTTTTATAAAGTAATGCCTAAACCTAAGAGAAAAACAAATCCTTGGGAAGGTAAAATAGTAGGTATAGGAGATGGATTATCTGGAAATGTATGCAAGTTTTTCTTGAGTAGATTGAGTAATTGTGCTAAGGATGATGAGGAAAGGGATTGTAGGTTTTATAAGGACTGCGGAACCATAAAGATGAATGAAAATGATTTGGGTTTAGTGATTTCGGGTTGTGGAAGATATTTATCTTATGAATTGGCAAAAACTGTGAAAGAAGAGATTGGAGCAAAAATAGTTTCTTTAACTTCTTATCCTGATTCCCCCTTGGGAAAAATTTCTGATGTTGTAATATATGTACCTGGTAGGATTATTGAAAAAGTAAAAGGATTGAGAAGTAGTTATATGCCAACAGACCCGAAAAAATCCATATTTGAGCTTCGTGCAACTCTTGCTCTAGAAAGTTTTATTTATGCTATTAGCCAAGTTGAAGGAATAACAGAAGAGCATATGAGGAATAAACATTCCAGAATAAAATAGGATTTATTTGCTTGAAAGAAATAAAAATATGTGTTAACAGAGCAAAAACTTGCAGTTGTCCTTTCCTTACTTAAAGAAAATCCTAACCCAAAGTACAAACTTGAACAATATTCTATTACTCCAGGGATAGCTTCCTCGATTCTTTTTTTGGCAAGTAAGAACATTAAAAATAAAAAGGTTTTTGATTTGGGATGTGGTTCGGGAAGATTTGGAATAGGTGCTGCTTTGCTAGGAGCGAGAGAAGTAGTATTTGTAGATATAGATGAAGATGTACTTAAAATTGCTAAAGAAAATGCAAGAATAGTAGAGAAAAAAACCGGTGTTAAAATTCTTGAAAAGTGTAGATGGGTTTGTATGAATGTAGAAAAAATTTCTGAAAAAAGTGATACTGTAATTCAATTTCCGCCATTTGAAGGAATGAAAAAGGATTTAGATATAATATTCTTTAAAAAAGCTTTAGAAATAGCAAGAAATGTTTACAGTATTCATAAATCAAGTAAAGAAACAAAAGATAAATTAAGAAAAATTTGTAAAGAATTTAACGCAAAAATTGAACTAGAAAAAAGTTTTAAGTATAAATTACCTTGGAAGGAAAGAAACAAAATCGGTTATAAAGTTTTTCTTTTAGTTGCTAAACGCTGAATTTCTTCTTCCATTTCTTTTATCTCTTTTTTAAATCTTTCAATTACACGTGGCAAATCCTTTTCATCAACTCTTAAAATAGATGCAGCTTTTTTCAAAATTTCACTTTTTTCTTTTAGTTTATCAAACTCTTCTTTTTTCATTTTCTTCTCCTCAATTTTCTAACTTTTTTTCTTTTCTTTTTCCATTCTTCAAAAAGCTTTTCCACAGCTTCAGGAACTTTTTCTTCACTTACTCCGAGTTTTTCTGAAATTTCCTTTAGGATTTTTTCTTTTTCTTTCAAATAGTTAAAAGCTAAATCTCCAGAACAAAATTCTAATCTTACTAAACCATCAGCAATTCTTTTTGTTTTCAAAATTAATATAAATCCTACATCTTTTGTTGAATTACAGTGTAAACCACCGCAAGCCTCATGGTCTAGGTCATCTATTGAAACAATTCTTATAATTTTTTGTGGAACTGCTCCTCCCTGATAAATCCTAAACCCATATTTCTTTTCTGCTTCATTTCTTGGTAAAAGTTCTATTTTCACTGGTAAATTTCTCTCTACTATCTCGTTCGCTAGATTTTCAATTTTTTTAATTTCTTCTTCATTCAAACTTTCAAAATGGGTTATGTCTAATCTTGCTTTATCAACATCTTTTTCTGCTCCATGTTGCCATACATGTCTTCCTAAAACTTTTCTTGCTGAATAATTAATGATATGCGTTGCAGTATGATGTTTTCTAAGAATTTCTCTTCTTTTCTCGTCAACTTTACAAAAAACTGTTTTATTTTCTTCTACTCCTTCTTTAAGTTGGTGAATTATTATCTCACCTATTTTTTGAACGTTTAGCACTTCTTTCCCGTCTATGAAACCCTTGTCGTGTAGTTGACCACCAGAAGTAGGATAAAATGCTGTTTGGTCTAGAACTACAAAGTTATTATCAAAAACTTTTAGAACTTTAGCTTTAAATTGTAGTACTTCTGGTTCATCGTAGAACAAGATTTTAGTTTTTGGTAAATCTCTTAAATCAAACTTCACTTCTTCTTTTTTTATCCCTTCTCTTTCGTGTTTCTCTGTTATTTTTTTGTAGAAGTCAGAAGGTAGTTTTATTTTTAATCCAGTTTTAATTAAAACTTCAGGAGTTATTCCTTCAGACTCGTAAAGTTTAACCAACTTCTCCTCATTTATTTTTTCACCACTTTTAATTATTTTTTCCACGATTCTTCTAGCTCTTTCCTTACTTTTTTCATATCTTTTCTTTTCAATTTTAAGAATTTTTTCAACTTCTTCCATACTTTCTAAGAGCTCTGGTGCTACTGGTTTTAAATTTTTTGCATGAAGTCTGCAAACTTCAACTAAATCTATATTCCAGTTAAACTTTTCAATAAAACTCAAAGCTCTTCTTAAAATTACTCTTAAATTATAACCTCCCCCTACATTTGAAGGTAGCGCTCCATCGCAAATAGCAAAAGTTAATCCTAAAGTATGATCACAAATAGAATACAAAGCTTCAAGGGGTTCTATTTTTTCTTTTAGTTCTTCTGATGTTACATTTAATTTTTCAGCAATAATTTTTCTTGCTTTTTCTATATTCTTTACTTCATCTATATTCAAACTTCCAGCAAACTTTGAATATTTAAAAAAGAATTCCTCATCATATTCTACTCCAGTTTTTTTCTTTAAAACTTTAAGAACTGGCGAAAAAACTACATCATAGCTAGTAGGCGTTCCTTGAGAAATCCATGCAAATCTTTCTAGACCTGCGCCCATGTCAACTACTTTTCTTTCCATCTCTTTTATTTTAGAATTCTCGTATAAAAATTCAGTAAAAACTGCGTTTCCTAGTTCTAGACCTCTAACAAAATATTCCAAGCTAGGGCCAAGAGCTCCTGGACCGACCCAAATATCTTCAACAAAAACTATTTCTTCTGGTTTAATACCAAAGACTTTATTTAACAAGTTGAAATCCAACTCTATTGTCCTTTCTTTCCAATATCCTTCCTTTCCATTGAATATAGAACTCTGCTGAACCATCACAAAACAAGTGTAGTGTTTACCAGTAACTCCAACATTAGAAATATCTTTAAATCTTAAACAAGGTTGATTCACAAAAACGGGATTTGCAGGAAAATCAAAAACTACATTTCCATTTTCTAATCTGTAAAAATCAATAATTCCAGCAATAGTGAAGAATAAGGGATACCATCTGCAGACAACTGGGTAACGATTTAAACTTGTATGACCATTTTTAATGAAAAAATCTTCTATAGCTTTCCATGCTCCCAAGTATTCAAACTTCTTTTTTGTAGGAGGGTTATCTAAAAATTCATAAAAAGAACAGGGTTGATCCGGGCAAAATTTTCTTTCAGGATCTAAAGTCCAAAATCCTTTTCCACATTTTGGGCAAATTTTTCTAACAAAACCTTGACTAACCAGGAATTCAATTTTATAGTATTTTTTCCAGTCTTTGCTAAACTTCTTCTTTAGTTCTTCTTTTTTAAGCATATAAATCATTTGAGCAATCAATAATTTAATTTTACTGTTAAATCCCAAGAAAAGATACGACAGTAGGCATTAAACCAGAAAAAAAGAGTATTGATTGAACAAGTAAACAACCCATACAATGACTTCTTTTAATTCCAAGAAAAGCACAAAGTAAGCCTATACTAGTGGAAGTAAACAGTATGAACAAGCCAAAAATTCCAGTAAACACGAAGACGATTAAAATTATGAAAAAAATTACTGAAATACAGAGCCATTTATAATTTACCCTTTCCAAATATCTTGGAATTCTCTTACCTAGAAGTAAGGTTATAATTGCAGCAATACCAGAAGAAAAACAAATCACACCAATTAAGTAAACTACATCATAAAAAGTTAACTCGCTCAAAACTTTTTGAATCGCAACACTTGCTCCACTTCTGGGATTTCCAACTAGGTATAAGCTAATCAAAGAAAAAACTTCATTTCCTGCGTTGATTCCTGAAAGGGTAATCAGAAAACTTCTGGCTTCGCCTGTTCCCCCAAGATACTGAACCATAGTTGCTGCTTCGCTTATTCCTATAGCTGGTAAAAAGCCAACTAGTATTCCAGCTATCGAGCCTAAAAATATAGACTTTACTATATCCTTTTTTGAAATATCCAAATTCTCATTTTCATTCTGTTTAGGAATGGATGACCTTTCAGAAATACTTATTAATAGAGTCGACAAACCAAACAAACCAGTTAAAATAGGAAAAAGAATATTTTGCTGGTTTAACGAGGAATTCAAAGCTATTATTCCTAAAAGACCAGAAAGAGAAATTATTAAAATTGCAGATAACATTTTTTTAATCTTCTTTTCTGAAATTATCATAAAAATTACAATAAAAATAATTAACCAATGAATAAAAGGTCTAGAAAGTTTGTAAAGGTAGTCAAAAAATTGAGCAAAAAAAGAAATCAAAATTAGAGTTAAAATTAAAGCCCCTATCCCTCCTATAACTGTTAATTTAATTGCTTCGTATCCTCTTCCTTCTAGTAATAACCTATGACCTGGAAGAATAGATAAAGCAGTATCCTCTTCTGGAGCACCTATGAAAATACTTGAAATAAAATTTACAAAAATTTCGGTTATTGCAGTAGAAACTATTAGAACGCTTAAGTAGTAAGGGTTATCAAAAAATAAAGAAAAAGAAAATAAAATTGGCAAAAGAGTGTTTACATGCATACTTGGCATTAAACCTGCAAAAATTCCTATTCCAATTCCAAGAAAAGAAAGAAGAAGAGTTTCAAGGATCATCCTTATCCCAAGCGTATGTCACTGACTTTTCTTGGAATAACTTGAAGCTGACCTTTGTACTCACTAACCAAACCAGTGATTGTAATACTTTTACCTTTTGTAAAATTTTCCACAGAAAATCCTTTTCTAACTAATTCTTCCATTAAACTAGAAAAAAGAGGAACTTGAATTATTTGTTTACCATCCGACAAACTCAAAAACAAATGGCCTGCTGGATGATATTTTTTGTAAACAATTTTTCCGTTTATGGTTACAGTTTTACCTATAAATTCTGAAGTTATTTCACTTAACCTTGCCTTTTGAGGTTGAATGCTTTTTACAGCCAAATAAATCAGAAATAAACCAAGAATTGAAGTTAAAAAGCATGTTATTCTTAAAAAGTTCTTGTTTAAATCCATAAGTCAAAAATGAAAATTAGAACGAAATAAAATTTTAGAACTTACTCTAGTGGTATTTTTGCTTTAAAAATCAAATTATTTTTTATGAAGTTTTCTGTTAAAAGTGTAGTAAGGCAAATCCCTTATTCGATTTTATTTTTTGTTCTAGGTTGTACTTCAGGAGCATTTCTTTCTTCTTTCCTTTTTCTTGTTGACAAACAATTACTCACCCAAATTTTGAACTTATGGTCAAAAAGAATACTTTTTGGTCTAGAAATTTTTCAAGAAAACTACACTTTTTGGTTTTTGTTGAATAACTCTATTGCCTTAATTATAATTTCTCTAGCTTCAGTTTTAATAGCCATCTACATTTTTAGAACTCCAACTTTTCTAGTAAGCAAAAAATTCAGGAATGTTGAAAAACATAAACCAAAAATAACTTTAATTGGTCTTTACATGATTCCAATACTTGCTCCGTTTTTAAACGGATTTTTTAATACTCTTTTTGTTTTTTATGTTTTGTTAGCTTATGGTTTTAAAAATCTACAAACAGTTCTATTATTAATTCTCCCGCATGGAATAAGCGAAATAATAGCTTTACTCTTGGCCTCTTCCTTGGGATTAGCTTATCTTAAAATTTTAAAACCTTTAATACTGAAGAAAAAATGGAAAAAATGTATAAAAACTGGAAAAAAATTAATAAAAACAAAAACTACAGTTTTCTTCATAACACTCATCCTAATTTTAGCCATACTTGGCAGTAGCATAGAAGGATTAATTGCTTTACTCCTTTAAATCCTATCAAAACTAATTTCAATTTTTTTATTCTCGAACTCTAAACTACCTTTAAATTTTCCCTTCGTTTCTCCTATTGCAATTAACTCAGCGCCAACTTCTTTTTTCAGAGTTTCTTCATAATTTTCCAATAACTCATTAGTAGCTTCATCGCTACTCAAACTCAAGTTTATTTTTTCCCTCACTTTAAATCCGTTCTTTTTTCTCAAATCTTGTATTTTTCTTATTAGTTCTCTTATCAGAGCTTCCTCAATCAATTCTTTGTCTCTTTCTAAGTTCACAAAAACCTTGCCCAAATCAAATTCGTGAGAAGAAAAGTTTCCTTTTAACTCTTCTTCTTTTAGTTCAACACTTTTAGCATTACACATATACTTTAAAATTTCATTTAAATTCTCTACACATTCTTTAACTTTTTTGTCTTTGGAAACAACAAGAATAGATTTAACAGGCCATCTTAGTTTAATTTTAGCTTTTTGTCTGGCTGCACTACAAGCTTCAAATATTTCTTTAGCAATTTCCATTTGTTCTTCTAAATTTTTATCGATTAATTCTTTTTTAGGTTTAGGCCAATCACTCAAATGAACAGACTCCAAACCATCTTTCAACTTCTTCACAACTTCTTGGTAAACTTGTTCTGCTAAAAAGGGGCAAAAAGGGGAAAGAAGCTTGCATAAAGTTTCTGTAGTTACAAGCAAAGTATAAAATGCTGCTTTTTTATCTTCTCCTGAATACTCAGGCCATACTCTATCCCTTATTATTTTTATGTACCATCTTGAGAAATCGTTCAAAATGAAATTCTTAATTTCTTTTGCTGCTTTGTAAGCATGAAAATCTAGAAAATAATTAGTACAATTTTCAATTAGGGTATTAAGTTTAGATAAAATCCATAGGTCTTCTTTTTTTAAGTTTTCCACTTCTTGAAAGTTGTCAACATAAGTTTTAACAAAATTAAAAGTATTTCTTATCACTACAAAAGTTCTCGCTATTTCCTCTATGTCTTGCCACTTGAAATAGTAATCTTCCCAAGGGGGGCTCGAAAGATAATAAAACCTAAGCACATCTCTTCCATACTTTTCTATGACTTCGTCTGCACTAACTATATTACCCAAGCTTTTGGACATTTTAAGTCCATGAGCATCTAAAACAAAACCATGGAACAAAACATTTTTGAATGGTGGTTTTCCAAAAGTCATCATGCTAGTTATCATCAAAGAATTCCACCATCCGCGAATCTGATCTGGACCCTCAAGAATAAAGTCGGCAGGCCACATTTCTTCAAAAAGTTCTTTTTTCCTTGGAAAACCTAAAGAAGCCCAGGAAGCAACTCCAGAATCAAACCACACATCTAAAACATCCGGAACTCTTTTCATCTTTCCTCCACATTCACATTCCAAAACTATTTCATCTATGTAAGGTTTGTGAAAATCTTTTGGAATTTTTGGTAGTTCATCTCTAGAGCCAATAACTTTTATCTTTTCACATTTTTCACAAACCCAAATTGGTAAAGGAATACCCCAATACCTTTGTCTAGAAATTGGCCAATCTCCAAGATTTTCTAACCAGTTCTGAAACCTCTGACCGGCCCATTTAGGAATCCAGTTTATCTTCTTATTTTCTTCTATTAGTTTGTCTCTTATTGCAGTTACTTTAAAAAACCATTGAGGAACAGAAATTAGCAGCAAAGGCGATTTACAACGCCAACAAAATGGATATTCATGGCTTACTTTCTCTTCATGGAAAAGTAAACCTCTTCTTTTTAACTCTTCTATTATTTTTTGATCTGCATCTTTTACATACATTCCAGCAAACTTTCCACAAGTTTCATCAAAAGTTCCGTCCATATTGACAGGAGAAATTGCAGGCAAGTCATTTTCTAAACCAACTTTAAAGTCTTCTTGCCCATGACCAGGAGCTGTGTGGACTAAACCAGTTCCTTCTTCTAGATTTACGTATTGTTCAGAAAGAACAATTCTATGGGCATTTTTCAAATTCTTCTGAAATTCGAAAAGATCTTTTAAAGGATGTTCATACTTTAATCCTTCAAGTTCCTTACCCTTGAATTCTTCCAAAATTTCATATTTTTCAATCCTAGCTTTTTTAAAAACTATTTCAAGTAACTCTTTAGCAATTATTAGAATTTCATTTTCTACTTTAACTTTAACATAATCTGCATCTGGTTTAACCATTACTCCAGTATTTGCTGGTAATGTCCAAGGTGTAGTTGTCCAAATTAGTAAAAACTCGTTCTCTTTATCTTTTAATTTAAACTTTACGTAGATAGAAGGGTCGCTAATATTTTTATACTCTATTTCATTGTATGCAACAGCAGTTTCACAATGTGGACAAACATGAACGGGATATTTCCCCTTATACAAAAACCCGTTTTCAAAAGCTTTTTTGAAAGTAAACCAAGCACCTTCTATGTAATCGTTTGTTAAAGTTAAATAAGGATTATTCCAATCCATCCAAACTCCAAGGTTAATGAACTGATTTGCCATTATGTCTATAAATTTTGTAGCAAACTCCCTACATTTTTTAATAAAATTTTCAATTCCAAAATTTTCTATATCTTTTTTCGACTTAAACCCTAACTCTTGTTCAACCTTATTTTCTATTGGTACCCCATGTGTATCATAACCAGGTTGGTCCCAAACATTAAAACCGAACATTCTAAAAAATCTTATATGGCAATCTTTCAAAACTTTGTTAAAAGCTGTACCGACATGAATAAAACCAGTAGCATAAGGTGGACCATCTAAAAAATAAAATTTTTTGGCTTTTTCCCTTTGTTTCTTCGCTTTTTCATAAATCCTTTCCTTTTTCCAGAATTCTAGAATTTTATCTTCTATTTCTTTTGGTGAATGCACACTTACCATGAAAACATGTTTAGAAATTACAATATAAAAATTTTAAGAAAAAAGCTCTTTAGCTTTATTATCTTCTAAACCTTTTTTAAACATTTGTGAGAAAAGGATTAATAGCTATATTCATTGAATATTAAAAATAATTAGTGAGAATATGAAATTCCAACCACCAAAGGGCACAAGAGATTTTTTACCAGAAGAAATGGTGAGAAGAGAGTATGTAATAGAAACTATAAAAAGGATTTTTGTAGCTTATGGTTTTGATGAAATTCAAACTCCAGTTTTTGAAAAATGGGAATTGTTAACAAAAAAATGCGGCGAAGACATAAAACAACAAATTTTTGAATTTGAAGACAAGGCTGGAAGAAAGTTAGGTTTGAGGTTTGACCTAACAGTTGGAATGGCAAGAGTAATCGCAAATAACCCTCAACTTCCTAAACCAGTAAAAAGGTACTGTATAGCTCCTGTTTGGAGATATGAGGAAGTAACTGCTGGAAGAAAAAGGGAGTTCTATCAGGCCGATATAGATATAGTTGGTAGCAAAAGCATGGAAGCGGAAGCTGAATGTATTGCTTGTGCTGTGGATTGTTTAAAAGCTTTAGGTTTTGAAGATTTTAAAATCTATATTAATAACAGAAAAATTCTTGACGGAATCCTTAAGTTCGTTAGTATAAGTGAAAAAAAGAACCTAGAAATTTTCAGGATAATAGATAAACTAGAAAAAATTGGAAAGGAAAATGTAGAAAAAGAGCTAGAAAAAATTGGGATAAAAAAAGAAAAAATCAAAAAACTCATGGAAATAATTTCTTTTAAGGGTAAACAAGAAATTTTGGAAAGGTTAGAAGAATTGAAAAAAATAAAAATTGCAGAAGAAGGAATAAAAGAGCTAAAGGAAATCTATAAGTTCAGCAAGTTTTATGGTTTTTCTAATTTTCTTTTTGTGAACTTAAGTTTAGCCAGAGGTTTAGACTATTATACTGGTCCGATTTTTGAAATAGTTGCTAAAGCAAAAAAACAAGTTGGAAGTATTGCTGGTGGTGGTAGATATGACAATCTCATTGAACTTTTAGGGGGAAGACCTACACCGTCTACTGGTATTTCTTTAGGAATAGAAAGGATAATAGAAATAATGAAAACTGAAAGAATGCTCGATTTACCAAAAACAAAAGTAAAAGTGTTCGTTGCAAATGTTAATGAAAAGATGAAAGAGAAAGCTGTAGAAGTAGCTCAAAAATTGAGAAAAGAAAGGATTCCTTGTCAAACAGACCTTATGGGAAGAAATTTAAAAAAACAATTGGAGTTTGCAGATAGTTTGGGTGTTCCTTTTTGTATAATAGTTGGAGAAAAGGAAGTTAAAGAAAATAAGTTTAAACTCAAGAACATGAAGGAAAAAACTGAAGAAAGTTTGAGTTTAGAAGAAATAATCAAAATTTTAAAACCAAAGTGAACAGGAAAGGGTAAAATAAGCTAAGCATTTTTTTGTTCAAAAGTTAGTTCATTAGACTACTTTTCCTCCTGAATAATAGTTTTCTTCTATTATTGCGCCACACTTAGCACAAACTAGTCCGTCTTCATCGTACTTTAGTTCTGTGCTTCCACACTCTGGACATGACTTCATTTTCATCACTAATTTTAAGAAAAAGAAACTAATTTTAAATAAATTTCTGTAAACCCAAATAAAAAAAACAAAATCTATTTCTTATTCAATAGTTTTTTTAAAGTTTTTAGAAGCTTCTTCCTTAAAAATTTTTAAAAATAGAAGAACGCGATTCTGTTAATTTATTGTTGGTGTAACGGATTGGGGACATACGAAGTTCGGCTTTGCCGAATTTGGTGAAGGTGTGAAGCACCAAAGCAGTATGTTTGTTGTTAAGTGACCCGAAAGGTAAGGCACGAAGTGCCGCAGAGTGTCAAAGCCCGCTCATTTTAAACTTTTATCCCATCTTTTTTCTCTCTTGCTATGTATTTGCTTAATAATTCCGGCTATTAAATTTATTCTCG
>CAZRMN010000002.1:2313-57081 GCA_964601215.1 uncultured archaeon | reverse complement strand
TTTAATGTATCTTATATGCACTTTTTGGGTTTAAAAAGGCAAAATTGGACTTATTTTTAAGGAAAGTGCGCCAAATGTTTAATTAGATTGTGCATTTAGTATAAAAATTTCAAAACCTAATTAATTAGTATGGTTAAAGGAATGAAAAGGATTACAAAAATTAAAATTGAGGGCGGGTATCGCGGCACTTGTGATTTTTGTCATAAAAAGGGTGATGTTTACAGGTTAAGATCTACTTATAGAAGCTACAGATTCTTGAATGTATGTTCTGATTGCTTAAAAGCTATTAGAAGTGCGTTTAGAAAGGCAAAATTTTAGGTTTTTTTCTGTATTTTTCAAAAAAGCGCCACATACTTTAATGGATTGTGCACTTAGTGGATTTCTTTAATTAGAACTATCTCATTTTTTCTGTTCAAGCCGAAGAATTTTTGCTTTATTTTTAGTTGATTTTCAAATTTATAATGCAACCATTCTTTTTCATAAGGAACGTCGGTAAAAAACCATATTTCATCGAACAATTTTACCCCGTTATAAAGATCGAATTTAGACCTAAAATTGGTCTTTTCTACTTCACAAGCAATTAATTTTCCGTTTAAAAGGATAACAAAGTCAGGAAATACGTTTTTTTGAAGATATCGATTAATTATTCCCTTTTCTTCCCATATTTTTTTGGGTTTAAACTTTAACAAAAACTCTCTTACTTTACTTACCAGTTCTTCATCGCTTTTTTTATGGGTTTTTACGCACGCATTCTCAAAGAAAAAAGTTATTTTCTCCAAAAAATCTCGTTTTTTCATAATTTTATTATATATTTTTTTCTATTTATATATTTTTTGTTTAATCTTAAAAATATTTTTTTATAATTTTGTAAAAAGTATAAATTGGAAAAAATAGAAAATTTTATAGACAAAGTTTGAAAAGTGAATTTTTTTCTATCTTCAGAAAAAGTGAGAGTTTAGAGTTGCAGACCTCGAAGCCGACTCTTCCAAACAAAGTGAGGATTTCTAAAAAGTAAGAGTTAAATAGTTAAAAAATAAATTAAAAATATGGGCTTTTTTAGCAAGATCATTAATCTATTTCGAAAAAAGCGCAGTCCCGAAGCGCTTCAAAGCGCTTCAAATAATTTTAAAGCGCTTCAAAGCGATGCAAAAGCGCTTCAAGATCGCTTCAAAGCGCTTCAAAGCGCTTCAGAATCGATAGAAAAATCAGAAGTTTATGAACCTATGAAACCCAAAGATTCAATAGAACTTCAGAGGGATTCTTTACAATTGGGAATTGCCGCAGGATACACAGGGCGAACCTTGCGAGAAATAGAATCATCCCTACATCGAATAGAATCTCAAATGACTTCCAAAGAATGGTTTTTATCTAATTTTGCAGATTCTTTAAACTCTATACAAGAGATCAAAGAGCTTCTAAGATCCCATGATGAAAATATTAACAAAAAACTAGAAATAATTCAAAATTCTATTGATTCTATTAAAAAAACAGCAGAAATTGCACCCTCACCAATTAAAGAGGAAATTTTGACCGAAGTAGAAAAAATAGAGAGACAATTACCCTTAACTCCTAGAATGAAGGAAGTTTTGGCTATAGTTAAATCTGCTGGAGAAATCAGTTATAAAGATCTCGCCCAAAGACTAGGATGGAAGAATACCTCGGGTCTTAGGGGTTTGCTTACTAATATGGTTAAAAGAACAGATGAAATAGAAAGATTTGAAAAAAATGGACAAGGATGGGTAAGATATAAAGGAGCGCTTCAAAGCGCTTTAAATCGCTCAGAAGCGTTAAATCATAACTTAGAATGACAAAAGGGGCAGTATTTAGGCTTTTCGAAAACACTCACCTCGATTAAATTATTACACTTTTTACATGGCATGAACACTTTATTCATGTATTTTCCGTTAAACTTACCCAGAAAACCACCTATAAAATATATAGTTTTTTGTAAATATAAGCTTTAAATTATTTAGGTTTTTCTAGTTTTTCCATCACGCTCAGAAACCTGAAGACCCCGTTTATATCTGTCCCTGGTTTAATCCTCACCATTTTTACGTTAAAAGGTTCCATTGTTTGAATTTCAACAAACATATCCAAATGCTTTGAAATAAGCCGAGAAACAGTTTTATGATGTAGTTTGCAACGTCTAGCAATTTCTCTAATCCAGAGCCACCCTCCCTCAGCTCTCTGTAAACATTTAACTATTTTCACGATGTTTTTGATGGTATCCTTTCGCAAAATGCGCCAACCCCAAAATACTTGTATTGCGCCGACTGGCGCTATTAGATTTAATTAGTGTTTATCCTTCATTTTATTTATCCTTTTCTGCTTTTTTTAATCGTAAAACTTAAAAAATGATTTGTTTTCCATTAAAAGAGAGAGGATTTTTTCATATTTCTCCGAACTTTGGCCCAATTTTCGTGATTTTAGACTAGTATCACTTTTATTTGATAAAAATCCAAAATAAATATATGGCTAAAACGAAAAGAAATAGCAAGGAATTCCTTAAAATAGAGCTCGATTATTACCTAAGAACAGCCCAAATCTACGCGTTCACACTTTTTGCATTCATCATAATTTATATAATTCTTATGAACTTTTTCGCCCTTAACATGAAAGAATACACACAAGCTTTTCTAATAGTTTTTATTTTTTCTATGTGTTTAGGCGTTATTCTAACAGCTGCAAATTTTGCAAGAGCTAAAAAAATCCTAGAAAAACTAAAAGTTGTAATGTAAAATTTCTGAAGATTTAATATTCTACAAAATATATATATTATTATGGCTAGAACCAAATCTCGGGACGATTTTCTTGGCCCAGTAATATTAAAAGTTTTGGAAGAGTCTCCAGTTCCTTTAAAGCCCTTGTCTATTAACTTTAAAGTTAATGAAAAAACAAAAAGAATTATTTCTTTGAACACTATCAAAAACCATTTAAAACAGCTTTTGGAAGAGAAAAAAATCGTGAAAAAAGAAGTATCGGATTCTAGCTATTATTGGACAAAGAGGATCGGAAAATGGGTGTTTCGAAAATAAAATGCCCGAAGTGTGGGAATATTATGACTAAAAAAAGTCTTAAAAAAACTAAAGGAAAGTGTAGCAAATGCGGCTATAGGTTGATGGGATTGTTCGCTAGATTTTCGTCTGCAAGATCCAGAATTAGGAGCAAATACTCTTGAGTTTATTTTTTCTTTACCATGGGCAAACCGGTTCTTTCATTTTCGATAACTTCAAAACCTTCTGGCAAATCTATCGACCCTTCCTTTTTCTTCGAAAAGAAAAACAAGGTTGCACCACTCTTAGCTTTTCTGGAATGTAACCAATAAGTTTGCCCTCTTGAATTTGTATACGAAAAACCCATTCTCATCTCCTATAATTTAATTCATTTCTTTTCATTTAACTATTACCGTTTCTTCTGTTTGAGCAATAGGTCTATTACTTTCCTCTTTAAGAATGGGATAATCTATTAAAGCACCAACCTCTACCAGTTCTTTGAGAGCAAAGTCGATTTTAATTTTTGGTATTTTTCCTGCGAGCCATCTTTTAGCAAAAGGTAAATAATTGAATTCGTTCATCGCCATGTTTAAAATTTTTCTGGCTTCAGGGAGCCTTACAGGTTTTTGTTGTTTAAACTTGTAGATCAAAACAGGAAAGGATTCCTTTACTAGACCAACACCATCTGTAACGAATACTTCCATTGCAATTACTTGTCCTTCTTTTATTTCTGTTTGAATAGTATTTTTACCGTTTGGAATGGTTGGAAGATCATGTTGGTTGAACCTGCTTAATCCGTGCCCACAAAGGTTGCGTACCGGATTAAAACCATAGTTTAATACCGTATCTTCTACAACTTCGGAAATTTCACAAACTTTTGTCCCTGGTTTAATCAGCTTTAAAGCTTCTTCAAGCGCTTTTTCAGACACTTCAATCAAGGGATGTGTTTTTTCTCCTATGCAAACAGTAAACGCACGATCCCAAATGTATCCGTCTACTTGTGTTCCTATATCAATTTTTACCAGGTCACCTTCTTTTAAAGTTGTAGTATCGTCTATGTCAGGAGTATAATGAGCTGCAATTTCGTTAATTGAAATATTAAGAGGAAAAGCAGGTTTAGCTCCCAACTCTTTTATCCTTTTTTCAACTTTTTCTGCTATCTCTAATATTTTTACACCATCTTTAACTAAATCTCTAGCTAATTCTTTCACTTCATCAGAAACCTGTTTAGCTTTTTTGTATTTTTCCAAAATCTCTTTTTCCATAAGTTTTTATCGGAATTTCTTTTACTTAAGCTTTCCGAAAATATTTTTTATTAAAAAATTCCAAATTTTAAAAAGGTGAAGAAATGGCGAAAACAACTTATTTTGCACTTTCTTTAATAGCAGGAATATTAGTGTTAATAAATGGATTGGTATTCCTAACACTTACACAGCTTATTTCAGGAATACCAGGAATTACAGAATTTCTTCCATTGGTTGGAACAGGATTAGGCATATGGGGAGTAATTTGCGGTATAATCCTAATGGCAGGAGGTTTTCTCATAAACAAAGGTGACGTTAAGAAAGGAGGAATAATCGTTCTGATTTTCAGTATAATTTCATTGATCACAGTTTCAGGATTTTTAATTGGTGCAATACTAGGAATAGTCGGTGGAGCTTTAGCAATTGCAAGAAAGGAATAGCCTGAAAAACTTTAGACTTTTTATTTTTTTATAGGAATTTTTGTAGACTTTTTTCCTCCATTATTAGCGAATCTAAGAATAGAAGTTGCTATTATATAGCCACACTTATTGCATCTTCCTCCAGTAAGTTTTAAAGTTTTGAAAGGAATGGGTTTTTTGCAATTCGGGCATCTTAAGTTTTTGATGACTCTCATAGAAATCTGTTTAATTTATTAGTATTCGATTTAAAACATTTTTCTGTATTGGGTTACATATATTCGAAAATCTATTCCAAAAGAATTAACAAAAGAATGTTAAATTTTTATTTAAGTTTATTCAATATATTTTAATAAAATGAAAAAAAATAAAATGAAAATTCTTGCGCATCCAACCGAACCAATAGAAGTTTGGCCAGATAAAAGTATTAGTGAATTAACTAGGGAAATGCTTGCTATTGGTTTTCAAGGAAGAAAGTTAGCAGAAGTTATTGAAATTTGGGCTAGAATGATCAAAAGAAAAAATCTAGTTATTTGGTTTGGTCTGGCTGGAGCAATGGTTCCTGCTGGAATGAGAAAAATAATCGCTTATTTGATAAGAAGAAGAATGATTGATGTGCTAGTTACGACAGGAGCTAATATGTACCACGATTTTTGTGAAGGTATGGGCATGAAACACTACATTGGAACTCATTTGATAGACGATAACAAACTAAGGAAAATGAAAGTTGATAGAATTTACGATATTTATGCAGATGAGGAAAAATTCTATAAGTATGATAATATTATTTCTGGCGATTTTAGTCTGATGCTTAAGGATAATTATCCTTATTCTTCTAGAGAAATATTTTATTTGTTAGGGAAATTCTTAAACAAGTACGGCAGGGACAAATACTCTATTTTAGCTTCTGCTTATAAAAGCGGTGTTCCAGTTTTTTGCCCGGCTTTTGGCGATAGTTGTATAGGATTTTCTATAATGTTCATGAATAGAAGGAAAAAAGAAAAAATAGTTAAAATACGGGGAAAGCCTACTTTACTCAAAAAAAGGAATATAATTGTGGATGCTCTTAAGGATGTCCATGAGACTGCGAGAATAAGAGAAAAGACAAAGTATAGTGGAGTTATTTATATTGGAGGTGGAACCCCTAAGAATTTTATCCAACAAACTGCTGTAATTGCTAGTTATCAAACTAGGCATGATAGAAGTCATAACTTTGCAGTTCAGATAACTACAGATCTACCTCAATGGGGCGGTTTATCCGGTTGTACTTTCGAAGAAGCTAGAAGCTGGGGGAAGGAATCAAAGAATGCAAAAACTGCTATGTGCCATTGTGACGCTACAATAGCTTTACCCATAGTTGTTCATGCTTTAAGCGAAAGGTTTAAAAAATTAAAAAGGAATGTTCCAATATTTAAGTGGAAAAATAATGATTTAGTTGTAAAATTCGAGAAGATGAGGTTGTGAGCTATGGCCAAGAAAAAATTAGAAAAGAAGATTGAGAAATGGGCTCTGAAACAATTGGAAAAATACATAAGACTGCATGAAAAGCATGAAAAAGAATTAAACTATATCGGTTAATGTCTTCTCGAATATTTTATAAGCATTAACTTTTTGGTTTCATTTTTTATTTTTCTAGGCAAAAGTTTCCACATATCAACAGGAAAAGTTAACTTTTTAATTCTAGGGTTTCTTTTGTCAAATTTGAAGCTAACTAACCCAACTTCTTTTAACTTTTTTAAAGTGTATCTTATTCTCCCTCCACTCATTCTAAGTCTTTTAGCTATTTCATACGTGCACAAACCAGGATTAGAACAAATAAAATTATAAACTATTTGGTCGGTTGCACTTTTTCTTGACACTCTTCACTCCCCATCTTATTTTTAAAACAAAAAATGTTAATTAATATATCTCGAAAGGATTTTTAAACTTTTCTTCTTGATCATTTCTTTTAGTTTCTAAAGAAAGATTTAAGTATAAGCAATCCAACATATGTTGTTATGGTAGTATTAACAGAACTAGAAAAAACAGTCTTGCTTACTTTTTTGGTTTTGGCAAAAAAGGAACTGAAAGAATTTTTGCCAGCTGAAAGTGTAGTTAATAAATTTCCTATTAGACAAAGAAAGCATGTAAGGAATGCTATCAAAAAATTAGAGAAGAATAAATTTCTTGTTCGACATCCAAAAAAAGAAAGTTATAAGTTGAGTGAAAAAGGGTTGAAAAGAGCTTTAAAGCTTTTGCATGAAGGTGCAAAACTTTGGGGTTATCTTAAATAATTAACAAATGGATACTTTTCCTTTGATTAGTTCCTTACAAAATTTATCTATATTTCCCAATTCTTTGTATAAAATTTCTTCAATGTCATTTTTTATAGTGTTCAACGGAGTGCCTTCTTTCAAAACAACCTGAGCAGCTGCAAGTTTTGGGTCATTTATAGGTCTTCCTATTTGGCTTAGTAGCCATACATAAACTTCTTCAATCCCACTAATATTATTGTAGATTTTTTTGGCAATCCTGAAGGAAAGTAAATTGTATATTTTTCCCACATGCGATACCGGATTTTTTCCTGCAGCAGCCTCTTCACTCGCATACCTGTTTAAGGAAATTACTCCATTTGGTCTATTTCCTCTTCCCACCTGACCGCTATCTGTTGTTTCGGCAGAAGTTCCGATAACACTTAAATAAATACCAGCGGTTCCTCTATCTTTTACATCCAAAGTATTCAAGTGCACATCAAAATTTGAAAAATTCATCGAGTATTTTTCATCTAAAAACTCTAGAAGTTTTTGGTTCACTTCTTCCTTTCTTTTGAAATAAGTATTTTCTGAATCTATGAATCTGTCGATGAAAGGAACAGCTATTGTTAAGTTTAACTCATCGTCTATCCTCGAACCCATAACTTTTATGTCCTCCCCCGTTTCTTCGAATTCTTTTTTGAATTCTTTTGAATTCAAAAATTTTTCAGTTTCTAGAACAAGGTTTTCTGTGGGTGTAAGTGGAGCATATCCTACTGCAGCAGAAGTATCACCAGCGCCCAAAACTTCCTTTTTTCTTTTAAAAATATCAGCAAGTTCTTCTCCTACTTGTTTTAATTCAACTTGATATTTCACATGATTTTCAGGATCTACAAACCTTAAGTTTTCCTTAAACCATTTTTTTGCAGTACTTATAGCTATTTCTTCGACTGGTATCTCCTCTCCGTTTATAGAATAAGTTGCTCTATCACCAATTATAAGAAGCATCGGTTTTTTTATTTTCCCCCCTCCAAACTTAAATTCAGCTTCACCAGCAGACAATAATGCTTTATCTATATTATAATGGAGAATAGTTCCAAACCTTTTGAGATATTCTTCTGATAATCTAATAGAAATCTCGTTCATGATTAAATCGCAAATAGTATCTGGATGTCCCAAGCCTTTTCTTTCCACAATTTCTATTTTTTGTTTATAAGTAGGAACTTGTTTCAACTCTTCTACTACAAAATTTTTCATCGCATCACTTTTTAAAATTAAAAATTCTTTTATTAATATTTTTTTTGAAAAAAATATTCTTATAGGAATATGTTACCAGAAATAGATGAAATCCAGAGAAAGAGAAAAAGTTTAGGTCTAACTCAAAAAGAATTAGCTGCTTTAGTAAATGTTAGCCAATCCTTAATAGCAAAAATAGAAACAAAAAAAGTTAACCCAAGCTATAGAATTGTTAAAAAAATTTTTGACACTTTTGAAGAATTGGAAAAGAAAAGTAGGATAACAGCTAAAAATCTTTTAACTTCTAATGTGGTTTTTGCAAGAAAGAACGATAAGCTAAGGAAATGTATGGAACTCATGAGAAAACATGGTTATTCACAGCTTCCTATAATCGATAGAAATAATGTTGTTGGAAGTATTTCTGAAAAAACAATTCTGGACTTAATTTCTAAAAGCGAGAGAATTTCAAAAATACTCAACAAAAAAGCCTTTGAAGTTATGGAAGAAGCTTTTCCAATTGTTAAAGAAGATGAAGGTTTGCCAGTAATTTTAACTTTATTGCAAAGCAACCATGCAGTTTTAGTTTCAAAAAAAGGTAAAATAGTTGGTATTATCACAAAAGCTGATTTACTTAAAGCTACGAATAACAAGTAATCATTTTTTGAAGAAACCTTCAAGCTTTTTTTGTATTTTCCCGCTTAAAACTTCTTGCTCAGTATAACCTAAGGCTTTTAAAACACGCATGGCTGCTGGTAAGATTTGATGGTTTATATAATAATTCGGGTCATACTGGTTTGGTTTTACATCCTCCACTGGTTCTGCCCTATCAGAAATACTTCCACTTCCTTTTACTATTACAAATCCTATGATTATACCCTCTCCCACTGGTCTTCCTCTATCCCTAGCTTTTTTTGCAGCTTTTACGTGTGGTCCAATTTGCTCATACTGACTTAATGGCCTAGTAATCTGTTCGAAAATCGTCAAATCTTCTAAGGAAACTTTACCTTCTTTTATTTTTTTGATAGTTTCTCTAACAAATTCTATTGCTTTTTTTGGGTTTTTCTCTTTGAGAATTGTCACCAATACTTTTCTTTGAACATCTTTTGCAAGCTGACACCAATCTCTTCTTACTGTTTCAAAACCCCGAATTTCTATTCCACCCTCATAATCGAGTAAGGCATATCTTTTCTTAGCACCACCCTTCCCTCTCTCTCTTACTACAAAAATCCCACCTTCATATAAACCCCTAAATTCAAGCTCAATTATTCCTGGCAATTGTTTATTTACCTTTTGGGCGAATTTTTTCCCTATATCTTCCAGTTCTTTCTTTCTAAGAGTTTTGGGTAATTTTATCATTAGAGAATCTGTATCACCATATATTATATCAAACTTCTCCTCTTTTGCAAAACCTATTACTTTAGTTATGTAAAATCTTCCCCAGGCTGCTGCAGAGGCTCCACATTCTCTTTTATACCATCTAGCACCAAAATAGCCAAAGTATCCGTAAGAAGCATTAGCAATTATTTTTAAAGCATATTGCATGTTGTTTAGTTTTTTCCATTCTTCTGTATTCTTTTTCACCTTCTTCATCATTTTTTTAATATCTTGCCTTTTTTTGATCAATTCTTCCAAATGCTTTGGTATAAATCCTTTCTTTTTTATGCAGAAATACCACTTAGTTTCTGGAGCTTTGTTCTTTTCTTTACATTCTTTATGTTTACAATTTAAAGTTTCTGGTGAAATGTTATGGGTAACGATTATCGTAGGATACAAACTTCTAAAATCAAAAACTAGAATATCTGAGTGTATACCTTTTTTTGGTTCTATTACTATTGCTCCCTTATAAACAGGAGCTAACCTTCTTTTTTCTATCTCTTCTGTTTTTGGTCTGTTTGGAATTAACACGTTATCAGTAAAAGCTCTCCTCATGTAAAAAGCCTCTACTAGTTGAGAATAAGTATACCTTGAGGTATCGAAAGGTAGTTGACCAGTAAGTCTGCATAGGGCAAAAATTTGTGGTAAAATATACTCGCCCAATTTTAGAGTTAACTCAGAGTCCCAAAGACTATACTCTACTAGCCTTTTCATCTGTTCTTTCTTACTCCAAATCTCGACCATTTCTTTGTATTTCATTTTTTTCTTTCCCTCGCCGATTAGTTCTTGAGCAACCTCGTCTAAAGTAAGGACTTCGCTTTTCAAGCTTGGGGAAAGAATGTGATTGACAAAATTGAACAAATCTATATGAATTCTTCCCTTAATTTTTGCAGAGCTTATTCTTCCACGTCTTACAAATCTTACTGGAGTTTCATCCCTTCCTAATTTTAGAGTTAATTTGAACTCGCTAGCTTTTTCTTTAATTCTTAGTAAATCAAATCCATCAGAGTTATAACCTATTAAAAAATCAGGATCTTTTTTTTCCACAATTTCCATGAATCTTTTAATTATTTCTTTTTCATCTTTCAAGCATTCTACATAGCTTGGTTTTTCTTTCCAAGTGTAATATGTTAAAACTTTTTTTTCTCCATCGCTAGAGGCAAAACTTAGCATTATTAACTTTCTTTCATTATTTTCTTCAACCCATTCTGTGTCAAATGCAAGAATCTTGAATTCTACTTTTTTCTCTGAGTCAATTGGCTTAATATTCGAGGCTTTTATTACTTTGTAGACTTTATATTCTTCGTTCTTTATTTCTTCACCTTCAACTTCTAGCCAATTCATAGGTTCGATTTGCTTATCCATTAAATAACGTTTATAGAATGAAATGTCATACTCGTAAGTATCTTCAACTTCTTTCCAATCCTTTATAAGGTCTCTAACTTGCGATATTTTTCTCGGGTTATTTATTGTTATTTTAACAAGCTTTCTTTCTTTTCCTTCCCATTTTTTTTCTACAATTTCAACTTTTAAGATTTCTGCGTTTATTTTTTTTGTCTCTAAATTTTCAATTTTTTTCTTAAGAATTTTTTCTTCCCCATCCTTTGGCATTGCATAAAAATATGGCCTAAAATTGAAATCCTCCACCAAAAATGTTTTCCCGTTTTCGTCCTTGCAAAAAAGTCTTACCACTCCTTTGTTTTCGAAAAGAATGTAATCTGCATCTATTACCAAAAGTCTTTTCTTCAATCTTACCACTAAAAATAGAATATGAATTTAATTTAAAGATATTATTCCTCTTGCTGCAATAATTCCAGTAGCAGCGGCGCCAATTATTCCTCTAGAAACTCCTGCACCATCTCCTGCAACGAAAAGATTTGGAATTTCTGTTTGCAAGTTTTTATTAGTTTTTATTCTCATAGCATAAAGTTTCATTTCAGGTGCATAGAGTAAGGTAGAATCAGAGAATATTCCAGGAATAATTTTGTCAAGCATTTTCAAACCTTCTAGAATATTTGTAACTATTCTATGGGAAAGAGCCATTGAAATATCACCTGGAGTAACATCTAGAAGAGTTGGCTTTACATAACTCTTGTTTATTCTGCTCCATGTTGACCTTCTACCCTGCTTTAGATCTCCAAGTCTTTGAATTATTGGCTTGTTACCTCCTATTGTTGTTGCCATTTTTGCCATTGAAACTGCATAAGAAGTAGTATTTTCTACTGGTTTTGTAAGTTTAACTCTTGATAAAAATGCAAAGTTTGTATTTTCTGATTTTTTATCTCTCATAGAATAACCGTTAACTCCTACAAATCCTTCATAAGTTTCTTTTGTTACAAAACCATTCGGACAAACGCAAAATGTTCTCACGAAATCATCATAAGTTGGTGTGCGGATGTGAAACTTAGGGTCCCAACACATTTTTGTTATGGATTCCATGACTATACTAGGTACTTCAACTCTTACGCCTATATCAACAGGATTAAAAATTGTTGTTAGTTTGAGTTTTTTAGCAATTTTTGTAACCCATTCAGAATTATATCTTCCAGTTGCAAGAATTGCATAATCGCAACTTATTCTCTTATTGTTGCAAACTATTTCTGTTACTCTTTTTTCTTTAACTAGTAGATCGGTTGCTTTAGTGTTCAAGTGAAATTTCACACCTCTTTCTTCCAATGTTTTTCTAAAATTTTTAATTATTTCTGGCAAATGGTCTGAACCTATATGTTTTTGACGAATTGGTATAAAATTAATTCCAACTTCTGCAGCCCTTTTTTTAATAATTTTAAGCTCTTCTATACTGTTGAGTTCATGATTGATAACTCCATGTTCAGTGAAAATTTTATCAATATATTCAATGAGTTCCCAAGCCTTATTTTCTGGTAAAAATTCGGTTAAGTCGCCTCCAATTTTAGGATTTAGGTTTAACTTTCCATCTGAAAATAAACCTGCACCCCCTAAACCACTTAAAATATTGCAAGGATTACAATTAATACAATTTTTTCCATCCAGAACAGGACATTTTCTACTATCCACATCTCTTCCTTGTTCTATTATTTCAACTTCAAAATAGTTAGACAACTCATAAGCGGCAAATAAACCTGCAGGACCCGCGCCGATTATTGCTACCCTTTTCAAAAGCTATCCTTAGATAATTAATACCGGTTAAGAATATAAATTTTTCCAATTATGGTTTTGTTAACTTACTATTAATGAACTTGATGCATATTATATGTTCGAGAGTGTTTATATGATATTTTGCTTCGCTAATAGATTTTTAAAGTAATTATCTAATATTCTACTTGTGAAGAAGAAAGATTTTAATTGGAAAAATTTTATAAAAGGATTTGTAATAAGTTTTATTATTTTCTTGATAATTATTTTTTTATTTATCTATTATTTTTTCGTGATTTCATGACCATAAACAAAGAATTTATTATCGGATTATTAACTGGTTTTTTAATAGGAGTGATAATATTCATTTCAATACTTCTTTTCTAGAAGCCGAAGTATTCTTTTCTAACGCAAGAAGAATGCAGAGCAAGGTTTATGTCATGGTGTTATAATTGTCGTTCTCTCAATTGGTCTAATGATTTTGAGTTATCTCCTGAAACTGCAAATTGTATTTTAGAATACTTTGATATATCGTTACCCAGAACTATGACTTGTAGAACATTAAAATCTACATGCGAAGAATTTGGTATTGGTTCATTTTATTCCAAATAATGCTAGTGTTTCATTTGCCCGAGCATGTCATAAGAGCAACTTCAGAAATGTATGTTGAAATTTATGAAAGATTAACTGGTGGGGAATTTTAGCTTTTTTCATACAACTCTTTTCTTCTTGCTTCTAGCATTTCTATAGGCTTTCCTAAAAATTCTGCTGCGCACTGAACTTTCACTTTTTTCTTTTTTCCAGTTTCAAAAACTTTTGCAATTTTTTCTTTCCACTTGAGATCTCTAAGAAAATGATGATCTATTACTAAAGCCTCTAAAGGACATTTTTCTATAATTTTAACCATATTTTGAACTGATTTTTTCATGTTTTCAGTGCCAAACCTGTACATCATGTAAGAAAGCGGGCCATCTAAAAAAATCAAGTTAGGTTTGTTTTCTAGAATGAATTTTACTTGATCTTCTTGGCTTGGTCCTTCCACATCTGAAGTATGAATAAATTTATACTTTCCATCATCGATTAAAACTTCAAAAACATAACCTAAGCGTGGATTTGTTCCATGAAAAACTGGTTTAGAACATTTAATTTTTGTTTTTCCAAACTTGAACTCTTTGCCATCAGCATACTCTATTTTCTTAGGCAAACCTTTTATTTGATTCAAAAAATAAGCAGCTCTACCCTTTTGAGAAAAATTTATTTTCTCTGTAGGATGTTTTAACAATACTATTTTATTTTTGTATATGTGTAAACCCTCATTTGGGTTATGATGGTCATAGTGGTAATGCGTGACTATTAAAACATCAGATTTTTTTCCCAATTTTAGAATTTCCTTCCAATCTTTTTCCATTTTTTTTATTTCTTTTTCATGCGGTGGTAAACCATACCTAACAGGAGCTAAGGAAACACCTGGATCAATAAATATTTTTACATCTTTTGTTTCAACAAAAGTTGCCATACTTCTCGTTCCCATGGAATCAAAAGAAATAGGCAAAACTTTCATTTCTTCCCCTCAGCTTTTATGAATTCAATTATTTTATTAACTGCTTCTTCTAAAGTTAAGTTTGAATTGTCTAGAACAAAATCTGCATCTTTTTTCAAGTCAAAATAGTCGAAACCATAAATTTCTTTCCATTTTTCCCTTTCCATTTTCTCTCTCTCGCTTATTTCTTTTAATGCTTTTTCAAAAGGTATTTTATCCCTTTCAGCAGTTCTTTTTGCTCTTATTTCTAAAGGAGCATCGACCCAGATTTTATAATCAGCTATATCCTTCAGAAAAAAAATTGAAAGTTTTCCGCACACAACTATATTACCCTTTTTTGCTTCTTCTATTTGATATTCATCCAATTTTTCATGTAACTCTTTGCTACTTCCAAAACTAGTTTTCCAGAATTCTAGTGCTGCTTCAGCTTCTTTTTTGTTTAGAAAACTTTTGTAAGTTTTTCCTGGTGAAAGATACCTTAAATTTAATCTTTTGGCAACTTCTTTTGCAATACTACTAGTTCCAACTCCAGGCGGTCCAGAAATTACTATAACTAGTTTTTTTCCCATAAAACTGAGATAGTTTTTCTATAAATTAAAAATTATAGAAAAAGTTAACCAATTAATTTTATTTCTATATGAACATTAGTTGGAATATTAATTCGCATTATTTGCCTTAAAGTTCTATCATCGGCTTGCACATCTATTAAACGTTTATGGATTCTCATCTCCCATCTATCAAAAGTAGCATTACCATGTCCAGTTCCATCACCACAAGGGGTTTTCATAGTAACTACTCTAAGCTTTTTTGTGGGTAACGGAATAGGTCCTCTATAGCTTACACCAAACTTTTTTGCAATTTCTTTAATTTCAGCGCAAATGCTATCCAATTCTTTTGGGTCTCTTCCTGAAAGTTTTATTCTTGCTATCTGCATACTATCACTTAGTGTTTTAATTGAATATAAGCTTTAAATTTTTTTCTAAATTGTGTTAGAAACTCGAGTTTAAATATTTAACATCTAAAAAATTATGCTCACACCTAGAGTAGTAATGAGGAAGAAACAATAAACAAGAAGCAAAACTATTCCCTCTCCTTTATCTATCATTCTATCAGTTTCAAAAAATCTCCATGCTAAAATGTTAGAAAGAATGGTGAACATGACAAGAGTAGTAAAGATGTTCATATCCATACTAAAAGTAGTTAATATAAGTACCATTCCAAAAATTAAGGTTATTTCTGAAAGAGAAGAACCTATTAGAGTTCCTAGAGTCAGATTTAATCTACCTTTTTTAATCGAGTTGAGACAAAGTGATAATTCTGGAATTATTGTTGTAAATGCAATTGCAGTTGCACCCAGCCAAGTTTCTTCAATACCTATTAATTTTGAAATTCTTGATGTGGAGTCAACTATTAGTTTTGAACTTGCTATTACTCCTAAAACACCAAGAATAAAGAATGATAAAATTTTGTAGTTGAATTTTACTGGCTTTCTTACCCTTAGATAAATTCTTTCTTTTGCAGAAGTGTAGCTAAAGTATGCAAAAAGAAGAACTAAAAAAAGCCCTATTATTCTTGAAGCTTCACCAATATTAATTAAAAGCAAGAGAATTGGTATTAAAGAAGAATAAAATAGAAAAGTAGAGAATTCTTTGAAAGTTTTACTAGTTATTTTGATTGGTTTTAGTAGAGCTATTATACCTAATATTATACATATGTCACCAATACTCGCACCAAAAACATTTCCAACAGTTATACCAATTTCTCCTGAAATTATAGACATTACAGCAATTGTTATTTCTGGCAAGTTTGTTGCTATAGATAACAAAATAAACCCAATAGCTACTTCCTTTAGTTTTATAATCCTGCTAAGCTTTATAGCATTATCTATCGTAAAATCGCTTGATTTGGCTAGAATTACTAATGAAATAAAAAGCAGTAAAGATTGAATTATTATTTCCATAATTTTCAATTAATATTTTGTTTTTATCAATAGTTAATTTTTAGTTGTTTGAAGAAAAGGAATTAAAAAAAAGAAGAAAATTACTTTGCCTTAACTACATCTAAGCAAACGCCTGCAGCAACTGTCATTCCCATATCTCTAATAGCAAACCTTGCCAATTCTGGGAATTCTGATTGTTTTTCTATTACAAATGGTTTTGTTGGTACAACTCTAATTTTTGCCGCATCACCAGTTTTTATGAAATCTGGTTTTTCTTGTACAACAGCACCAGTTCTTGGGTCAATCTTTGCAATTATTTCTTCTATTTTACATGCAACACTAGCAGTATGGCAATGGAATACTGGTGTATAACCCGGAGCTATTACTGTCGGGTGTTGTAAAACTACAATTTGGGCAGTAAATTCTTTTACCACAGTTGGTGGATTGTCAGGATGACCAGCAACATCACCCCTTCTTATGTCCGTTTTGCTTACTCCCCTAACATTAAATCCAATGTTATCTCCAGGCTTTGCTTCTTGTATTTGCTGATGATGCATTTCTATGGATTTAACTTCTCCCTTAACACCAGCTGGTTCAAAAACTAATGTATCACCAACTTTGAGAACGCCAGTTTCAACTCTCCCTACGGGCACTGTTCCTACTCCTGTAATTGAATAAACGTCTTGTATAGGGATTCTCAACGGTTTATCGACAGGTTTTTCAGGTTCTTTTATGTAAGTATCTAAAGCTTCAACTAAAGTTGGACCATTATACCAAGGCATTTTGTCAGATTTCTTAGCTATATTATCTCCTACATATGCAGAAATTGGTATGAATGGGATATCTTCAACTTTATAACCAATTGATTTAAGCAGCTGTATCACATCATTCTTTACTTCGTTAAACCTTTTTTCATCATAGTTAACAGTATCCATTTTATTTATTACAACAACTAATTGATTAATTCCTAGAACTTTCATAAGCCATGCATGTTCTTTTGTTTGTTCTTGTACACCTTCACCTTGCTTTGCTGATACAACAAATATTGCAGCATCTGCTTGGCTTGCACCAGTAATCATGTTTTTGACGAAATCTCTATGACCAGGGCAATCAATAACTGTGAAGAACCACTTTTGTGTTTCAAAAGGTCTGTGCATAATGTCAATAGTTAAACCTCTTGCTCTCTCTTCTTTTAGTTTATCCATTACATAAGCATACTCAAAAGTTTCCTTTTTAAGTTCTTTTGCCAATTCTTTTAATTTTCTCAGTTCCTCTTCTCTAATAGCACCGGTTTCAAATAGTAACCTTCCTATAAGAGTAGATTTTCCACTATCCACATGCCCAGCTGTTATAATATTAATGTGCGGTTTAGCAGGCATCGCTTCACCCCCAAATCAACTATCTTTTAATTTAATTATCAATATTTAAATATTTTGTTATGTTTTTCGAGTTATTCAGGTTTTGGAACAATTTCTGGCAATCCTTTTCTCTTTCTTATTTTCTTGATCACATCATCACGCATTTCTTTTGGCAATTTCTCAAAAACTGTTTCTATTAAACTATAAAATCCTCTTCCTGATGTTGCAGATTTCAAGGAAGCATCAAAACCAAAAATATCAGAAACTGGAATTTTTGCAATAATTATAGTTGCTCCTCGCTCTTCTTTCATGTCGAGTATTTGTCCCCTTCTATTTTCAACCTCCCTTATGGCATCTCCCATCAGTTCTGTAGGAACATCAATTCTTATTATTTGTTTTGGTTCTAAAAGAGTTGCATCTGCGTGCAACATTGCTTGCCTTATTGCATATCTTACAGCTGGCATTATTTGTCCTGGTCCTCTATGCACAGGATCTTCGTGAAGTTCAGCATCCACAATTTTAACTTTTACTTTTGTGCACGGTTCTCTTGCCAAAGGACCATCGTCCATCACTTCTTTAAAAGCATCCTTTACCATTTCAATAACTTCATTCATAAATTGTACACCTTTTGTCAAATCAATAAGGACATTTTTGTTGTAAATTGAAACAATCCTTTTTGCCTCATCATAATCCATCCCAAGTTCGGAGATTTTTTTGAAAAGTTCCACTTTTTTTGATTTAATGTCTATACTACTTGGAATTATTCCCTCCTTCATAGCATTGTATACACCATCTTCTAAAGGTTCAACAATTATGTAAAACCTGTTATGTTTGTTTGGACTTTTCCCTTCTATTTCGGGTGATTTACCAAAAACCGTTTCTCTATAAACAACTATTGGTTTGCTCATTTCTACTTCTATTCCTAATTCCTTAAGTTTATTTTCAACTTTCGCTTCTAAGTGTAATTCACCCAGACCAGAAACAAGATATTCTCCAGTTTCTTGGTTAATTTTTACTTGCAATACAGCATCCTCTCTTCCAATTTTTTTAAGTGCATCGATTAATTTTGGTAATTCCATCGCGTTCTTTGGTTCTATTGATTTGGTGACTACTGGTTCAAACAAATGTTTTATTTCTTCGAATGGTTCGATTATATGGTCTGGTTCACATACGGTTTCTCCTGTGAAAGCATCTGGTATGCCAACTATGGCTGCAATATTTCCAGCTGTAACTTCATCTACAGGAATTCTTTGAATTCCTTTGTATATTGCAACTTGTTGTATTTTTTCTTTTTTGTGTTGTGTAACCAAATAGACTTCTTTGCCTTTGTAAACTTTCCCAGAAAAAATTCTAGCTGTAGCTACAAATCCTATATGCGGGTCTGGTACAACTTTTGTAACAATTGCTGCAAGTCTACCGTTGGGATCGCAAGTTAGCATTTGCTTACCTATTTCTGAGTTTAGGTCACCTTTCCAAATTTTAGGTAACCTATACTTTTGAGCTTCTAAAGGGTTTGGCAAATGTTTGATTATCATATCTAAAACTACTTGATGTAAGGGTGCTTTTTTTGCTAATTCTTCTTCCTTTCCGGCAAGCGTTAATTCAATTATTTCCTTAAAAGTGATTCCTGTTTTTTTCATGAACGGGATAGAAATTGCCCATCTTTTTGTAGCAGAACCAAAAGCTACGCTTCCATCAGCAACGTTTACCAGCCATTTATTTTTAAACTCAGGAGGAGCATATTTTTGAATTAAGATATTAACATCCCTGATTATATCCTCAAATCGTTTTTGCATTTCCTCTGGGGTTAATTTTAACTCTTTTATTATTCTATCAGTTTTGTTTATGAATAAAACTGGTTTGACATATTCTCTTAAAGCTTGTCTGAAAACTGTTTCTGTTTGTGGCATTACCCCTTCTACAGCGCAAACTAAAACTATACAACCATCAGCTGCTCTCATAGCTCTAGTAACATCCCCACCAAAATCTACGTGACCAGGAGTATCCAGCAGGTTGATCAAATAATCCTTTCCTTCATATTCATGAACCATTGAAACGTTCGCTCCATAAATTGTTAATTGCCTTCTTCGTTCTTGTTCGTCAAACCAAGTATACATAATTTTTCCTGCCATCTCTTCTGCTATCATTCCAGCACCAGCCATCAGATTATCTGTTAAAGCTGTTTTCCCATGATGAACATGACTAGCTGTAGCAACATTTCTAATTCTAGTAGAATCTTTCATCGCTTCTTTAACTCTTTCGATCATATCCTTTTTTGCCATTTACCTCACGTGTAATGAATTTAACTATAAACTTTAGAGTTTAAAACTTTTTTGTCTAAATATTTTTAAATCGTTTCTTTTATTTTAATTAAGTGGGTTTTATGCTTGAAAGATTAATTCTTGTAAGATATGGCGAGATATTTCTTAAGTCAGAGTTTGTCGCAAAAATGTATGAAAAAAAACTTGTTGAAAATATCAAAAGAGCTTTCAGGCTAAAAAACATAAAAGTAAAAATAAAAAGAGAAAGAGGAAGAATTTTTCTTAAAGTTTGGGATTTAGAAGAATCTTGTGAAATTTTAAAAAAAATTTTTGGTATTGTTTCTTTTTCTCCAGCATTTCATTTAAAAACTTCAAAATTAGAAAGAATTAAAAGTTTTATCGAAAAAAACTATGAAAAATGGATAAAGAAAAATGAAACTTTTGCTGTTAGAGTGAAAAGAGTTGGTGAACATAAGTATACTAGTCAGGAATTAGCAAGCGTTCTTGGAAGTGTGGTGAAAAGGAAAGTTAACCTTAAAAATCCTGACAAAGAAATTTTTGTTGAGGTCAGAGGAAAAGATACTTATGTTTATACTGAAATAATTAAAGGACTTGGTGGTTTACCTGTAAGTACTTCTGGAAAAGTTTTATCCTTAATTTCAGGTGGGATAGACTCTCCTGTTGCAGCTTGGCTAATGATGAAGCGTGGTTGTAAAGTTGTTTTTGTTCACTTCCATTCTTTCCCTTTAGTTTCTAAAGCAAGTATTGAAAAAACGAAAGAGTTAGTAAAAGTTTTAAACCAATTTCAGTTTAAAAGCAAAGTTTATTTCATTCCTTTTCATAAAATTCAAACTCAAGTCAAAACAAAAATTCCTGCAAAGTATAGGATAATCGTCTACAGAAGATTCATGCTTAGAATTTCTGAAGAAATTGCGAAAAAAGAAGGAATAAAAGCTTTAGTAACAGGAGAGAACCTTGCTCAAGTTTCTTCGCAAACTTTAGATAATATTACAACTATTGCTGAAGCTACAAAATTGCAAGTTTTTAGACCTCTTTTGGGAATGGATAAAGTTGAAATAATTGACTTGGCTAAAAAAATAGGGACTTATGGTATTTCAATAAAACCTCAAGAAGACTGTTGCAGTTTGTTTGTTCCAAAGCATCCTGCAACTAAATCAGACCCTAAAAAAATAAAAACTCTTGAGAAAAATCTTAAAATTAAAAAGCTTGTTAAAGATGCTTTAAAAGAGACAGAGGTAATTACAATTTGATTATCTTGCTCCTTCAGCTTCTCTTTCTATTCTTTCTTTTTCTCTTATAGCATCACTTTTCGATGGATCATTATTATATGCTCCGAGTATTTCATTTACTAAAGCATCAACTATTCTCTCTTTTTTTCCAAAACTTTTCCTGTACGCAGCTTGTACTATGTTTCTTAAGGCAATATCAACTCTTCTCTGTGGGCTCGTAACTACTGCTCTTCTCACTATTATCCCACCAACTTGATAGGAAGTTATTTCTTCTCTTAGTGCTGCATTTTCTATAGCTCTGACCAAAACTTCTATAGGATTTTTTTTAGTTATTTCCTCAATTTTTTTAAAGGCTTCTTTTACTATTTTGTATTGAGTACTAGTTTTACCAACACATTTTCCTGAAGAAATAACATGCTTTTTCCCTCTATGACCAGGAACCATTAGTTTATTCATAAGTCTTTCCACAATATTCATTTTTGACTTGTAAAATTGTTGTTTTGCATATTTACCCCCAGACCTAGGAACTAAAACAGGTTCAAGATTTATATATCTAGCCAAACCAGGATCTTTAACCTCTATTCCTTTTGTCGACCACTTTCCAAAAATTTTTATTTCACTCATTCAATTACCTTGTTGGTTTTTGTTTTTTACCTGAAAGAATTTCACTTAAAGCGACTCCATTTACCGCTACTACCTTATACTTAATTCCCCACATCGTTCCTTTTGGACCACCTTGAGAACCTCCTATCGATTCTATCAACACTTCATCGTGCTCATTAATGATATCAATTGCACCCTCGCCAGGTACGTGTGCAGTAACTTGAACATTATTCTTTAAAAGTTGAACTCTTACAGCTTTTATTAAACCAGAAGATGGTTTTCTTTGCTCAACTGCACGCTTTTCTATTACTATTCCTTTTGCTTGTGGAGCACCTTCTAATGGATCCTTTTTCCAGAGTTGTAATTTTCTTCTTTTGTAATGAATATCCTTCCATCTAAACTTTTTTCTTCTCTTCTTCATTTTTCTTGCTGCAAATAATCCTGGCATAATTTCACCTTACGATCAAATCGTTAACTTTATGGTTCCTTTTAAGTATCTCTTTTATAATTTTTATATTTTTCCCGTTTCTTCCTATTACTAAAGCTTTACTCTTTTTATCTACTTTAACTTCAACTGTTACTTTCTTTTCCTCATTTTTAATCCTTATCTCATTTGCTTGTGGTATAAGCTTTTTCACAAAATTTGAAAGGTCTTTAGAGTATTCAAATAGTTTTACAGTTTTTCCTATCATTTTTTCCACATTTCTCACTCTACTTCCATTTCTTCCTATTGCAATAGCAACTTTTCCTTCCTCAACTACAAAGTACACTATATCATTACTTATTATGCAGTCTTTTACAGGTACCCCAGTTAAGTTTTCAAATAGTGTCATGAGTCTTATAGTTTCTGTGTCGAATACGAGCGTCATATCGATCATTTGATTACTATAGTTGTTACTGGATATGGTTTACCGCAAATTACACCAAGTTCCTTGCTACTTATATTAATAATTTCTACTTTCAAACCAAAAATTTTCGCATTATACTCAATATCTTTTTTCATACTTTCTGGTGTATTATTTGCAACCACAATAAGCTTAGGTTTATTTAATTTTATATATTTTATCGCTTCCTTATACCCGATTATTGCTTTTTTTGATTTCACAGCTTCTTGTATAGTTTTTACTAAGTCCATTTTTACTCCTCTTCAAATTTTGCTAAAAGTTCAAACATACCTGTACCAGAAGGTATTACTTGGCCAATCATCACATTTTCAAATATCCCTTGGAATTCATCAACTTCATTTTTCACAGAAGCTCTAACTAAATGTTTAATTGTCTCTTCAAAAGCTGCTCTAGCTAGAATAGAGGTCTTGGCACCAGCAACACCATATCTTCCTATTGGTTTAATAACACCCTTAGCAGTCATTATATCTCCAACAAGCATGACATGCCTTACATCAACATCTAAACCTTGTTCTTGCAAAGTTTTCAGAGCTTCGTTAATGATAAGATTTCTGGCAGCTTCTATACCAAAAATTTTTGCAACTTCATAAATGTCATTAGAAATAGTTCTAGTTTCATCAACTTCTTTTATTTTTAAAACTTCTTCCAAATTTGTTCCTAAAGTATTGAGTATCCATTCATCACCTTCTCTTCTAACTATCACATTAGAAATTCCTTTTATTCCACTAACCCTTATTCTCATTATTTTTTCCCTAATTTTTCTCAAGTCTCTAACAGAAACTTCTTTTTTTGGAATAACTACAATAGTATTTCCTCTACTTTTTATTTTCACATCTTTAATGTTTTCTTTTATGACTTTAATTATAGTGTTCTTTCTTTTTAGGTCCGATGGTTCAATCTCTATACTCCCTTCACCAAGATTTATAGAAATTCTATTAATAACGTGCAAAATCTTTTTCTCCACCATTTCGTTTGCTATTTTTTTGGCAATTTTTGCATTGTTAAAATTTCTTTTTAAAAACACAGTCATCATAGGTGTTTCAGGTTTTTTCTTTGCATCGAATATTTCAATAAGTCTTGGTAGACCATAAGTTACTTTAATACCAGCAGAACCAGCAAAGTGATAGGTTCGCATCGTCATTTGTGTAGCTGGTTCAGAAATACTTTGAGCAGCAACAATTCCTATTGCCTCTCCAGGTTCGAACTTACTTTTCATATAATATCTTTTAACCTCTTTGACAAGCTTTTCCTTATCTTTTTTACTCAATCTCATTTCTTTTGCTACTTTTTCTATTTCTTCTTCAACTTTTTTTGGCAGTTCTATTTCATCCAAAAATTCTTCTTGCAATTTCTCTGACATTAATACCAACCTTTTCTACTTTTGATGGGTCTAAACCATCTTCTCCAGGAAGGAATTGAATAATCCTTTTTGAACTATCTCTAACAGTTCCATCATACTCTACCTTCAAATCTTGTAGTGCTCCAACTAACCTTCTTTCCATATATCCAGAATGTCTTGTTTTGAGTGATTTATCCATTAGAGATTCCCTACTATTCATCGCATCGAAGAAAAATTCAAAAGGCGTTAAACCATCTTTAAATCCTCTGCTAACAAAACCTTTAGCTTCTAGGCTTATATCACCTTTTCTGAAATGTGGGAAAGTTCTTTCATAATATCCACGCTCCATCCTTTCTCCCATTATAGTTTCCTGTCCAATTACAGCAGCAGTTTGAACGATATTAACAGTACTACCCCTTGCACCACTTCTTGCCATGAGAAGCGTGAAATTCATCTTCATATATCTTTCAAGAATATTTGCAATCTCGTTCAAACCGTTTCTCAGTTTTATTTTGATTTGATGTTCTAGACTTTCTTTAGGAGTTCTTCCAACAAGAATTCTTATTTCACCTTTTTCGTAAAGTTTTATCAGTTCATTAACTTCCCTTTTCACTTTCTCCAGAACTTTTTTAATTTCTTTTCTCGCTTCTTCTGGTAAATCTTGGTCTGATATACTAATAGAAAATCCTGTTCTTGTCAAAACTTCTATTGCAAGTCTTGTTATTTTGAAAAGGAAATCTTTCACAAACTTCTGACCATAAATTCTTTCCATTTTATCTATTATTTTTCCGCTTTCGTCTCCAACTGCAGCCTTATCTATCGTTCCATGTAATAACTTTCCATTTTTAATTACTACATAAGCATCTTCTGGGCATTTTTCTTTCAAGCATTTCTTACAACCTATGCAACATCTTGCTTTAAACTCTATGGAAAAATCTTTTGGTAAAAATATACTAAATATTTCCTTTCCTGTCATACTTTTTTTATTCGGAATCTCTATTTCTTTATCTACGCTTCTTATTAGTTGAGTAAATTCTTCTCTTTCAAATTTTTTATTACCATAAGTCAAAAGATACAAACCAGTGATATGGTCTTTTACTGCCCCGATTATAGGGCCAGAAAATCTTGGACTTCTTATATGCTTTTCTACACCCATCAAATTCTCAGCTTCAACTTGTGCCTCTTCTGTTTGAGGAATGTGTAAATTCATTTCATCCCCATCAAAATCAGCATTATAAGGAGGACAAACGGATAAGTTGAGTCTAAAAGTTTTGAAAGGCATTACCCTTACTCTATGAGCCATTATACTCATTCTATGTAAGCTAGGTTGTCTGTTGAACAAGGAAATATCTCCATTTTGTAAATGCCTCTCTACGATATAACCAGGAGCTAGTTCTTTGGCTATATCTTCTTTATTATTCTCAGTAATTTTTTTCCTTCTCCCGTCTGGCCTAATTATATAGTTTGCACCTGGCCAGTTGTTCGGTCCATTCAAAACAATCTTTCTCATTTCTTTTAAATTTCTTTCATTAACTCTTACTGGTATTGTAAGCTCTTTTGCAATTACTTCTGGAACACCAACTTCATCTATTTCAATCATAGGGTCAGGACTAATTACTGTTCTAGCAGAAAAGTTAACTCTTTTTCCAGCAAGGTTTCCTCTGAACCTTCCTTCTTTTGTTTTAAGTCTCTGAGAAAGTGTTTTTAATATCCTTCCAGACCTATGCCTAGCAGGAGGCACACCAGAAATTTCATTATCAAAATAAGTGCTAACATGATACTGAAGCAATTCCCATAAATCTTCGATTATAAAATCTGGAGCGCCCAAATCTATGTTTTCTTTTAATCTTTCATTAATCCTAACTATATCAACTAATTTATGGGTTAAGTCATCTTCCGACCTTTCTCCAGTCTCTAGAGTTATAGAAGGTCTTACTGTTACTGGAGGTATTGGGAGTAGAGTAAGGACCAACCATTCTGGTCTCATTTTCCTAAATCCAAGGATTTCTAGGTCTTCATCAGTTATTTTTTCTAGTCTTTCCCTGATTTGTATAGGATTAAGCATTTCATTACTTTCGATGAAAGTGTAAGGTTTGATAAACTTTATTTTTTTCTGTTGTTCTTTGCAATAAGGACATTTTTTCTTTGCCATTTTTACGATTTCTTTAAAAGGAATTTTTCTTGTTTTTATTTTTTCTATATCCTTTTCAGAAATTAATATTCTCCCACACTTTCTGCAAGTTATTTTTAAAAGACTTAGAATTATTTTTGCATAATGTACATGAATTACTGGTCTAGTAAGTTCAAGATAGCCAAAATGTCCTTGGCATTCTCCAATTCTCCCACCACAAGTTCTGCACCTTACACCAGGATCAACTACCCCAAGTCTTGGGTCCATGAGCCCTCCTTCAATTGGGTATCCTTCTTGGTCATAAAGTTCAGTTTTTGTTATTTTTGCTACACTCATCTTTTTAATCATTTCAGGGTTCAAAACACTGAACTCTATTTTATCCACGAGCATTTTAATCTTCCCTCAAAATTATTCTCGGATAAATGAGCATGCTTTTTAACTCATCTAGCATTAACTTGAAAGCATAACTCATTTCAACATCAATAATTTTAGAATCACCACAAACAGGACAGTATTTTCTGTTTTTAATTTTGTCGTGAATTGCGACAAGACCACACTGGCTACATATAGGGACAACAGTCCTATCAGAATCAAACCTTTCTTTTAAGGTTAAAGCAGCACCATGTGCTATTAAACAATCCTTCTCCATTTCCCCTAGTCTAAGTCCACCTTCTTTACTTCTTCCTTCTGTTGGTTGTTTAGTCAAAAGTGTTACTGGACCTCTAGACCTTGCATGAATTTTATTCGAAACAAGATGATCAAGTTTTTGGTAAAAACAACTTCCTATGAAAATTTGTGCTTCGAATTTCTTTCCAGTCCTTCCATCATACATCGTTTCCTTCCCATCATTTCTAAAACCATAAGCCTCGAGTAAACTTCTCAATTCTTTTTCGGGTACTGGATTGAAAGCAGGTGAATGTATATACTTTCCAGAAAGTGCGGCAACCTTTCCAGCAATAATTTCCAATAGTTGTCCCATAGTCATTCTAGAAGGTATTCCATGCGGGTTAAAAATTATATCCGGTACAATTCCATTTTCAGTAAAAGGCATATCCTCTTGAGGAACTATTAATCCTACAACACCTTTTTGTCCATGCCTACTTGCAAATTTATCTCCTATTTCTGGAATTTTGAGGTCTCTTACGGTTACTTTAACTAGCTTTGTTCCTTCTATAGTTTCAGTTATTATTACCTTATCAACAATTCCTGAATCACCGTGTCTAAGTCTTACAGAAGTTTCCCTTATATTTTCTATTCCTGTGATGAATTGGTCCATAGTACCTAAGAATCGAAGTGGTGAAATTCTTCCAATTAAAACATCATCTGAATTAACTATAGTTTCAGGATTTACTATTCCATCTTCTGGCAAATGTTTATAAGCATCTTCTCCAGCATATCCTCTCACACCAGGTTCTGGTATTCCTATTATATCCTCCTGCCCACCCATGTATCTTTTTTCTTCAGCTTCATAAGTCCTAAACATATAAGTCCAGAACAAACCTCTTTGGATCGAACTAGCATTTATTATTAAAGCATCTTCCATATTATAACCTTCAAAACTAGCAACTGCTATAATAACATTAGCTCCGTTTGGATGCTTTTCATAGTTTATTATTTTATGCGCATGGGTTTGGACAAGTGGTATTTGAGGATATACCATAATGTTTGATTTAGTATCAGCTCTATTCATGTAGTTGGTTGCAAAAATTCCAATACTTTGACCAACCATCTTTGCACCATAGTTTACCCTATCTCCTCTGTTAAACTCTGGGTAAGGAATGAAAGATGCAGACAGACCAAGGATTACCGAAGGGTCTAGTTCTAAATGAGTATGTTCGTTCGTTACTTCTTCAGGTTTTAGTGCTATATAACTGTTTTCCTCTTCTTCTGCATCTAGGTATTCAATTATCCCACTTTTGATTAGGTCTTCCCATGAGAGTTCACCCTTCTTCAACTTTTCTATATGTTCTTCTGTAAGTTTTGGTTTTCCATTTTCAACAATAATTAGCGGACGTCTTACTCTTCCAGAATCGCTTAGAATTCTTACCTCATCTAAGTGTTCATGATAAGCAACGTTTATTTGTGGAGAAATAAGTCCATTTCTTCTTTTTTCTCTAATTTCTTTTACAAGAGCTTTTGGGTTGTTTGTTTCACCAATGTATCTTCCATCTAAAAATACTTCGGTCATTTAATTCCCACCGATTTTTCCAAAATGCTTAAAACTGGTTTGAGTTCTTTTTCGTTTGCTCCTCTTGTTACTTCTGCTGTTAAAGCGAGATACTTTCTTAATCCAATAGTTGCACCTTCAGGAGTTTCACTCGTGCAAAGTTTGCCCCAATGGGTAGGATGCAACTCTCTTGCTTCAAAATGTTCCTGGGTTGAAGTTAAGGGAGATAAAACATTTCTCATATGAGAAACTGTTTTTATATAACTCCCTCTTTCTAATCTTTGACTGACTCCTGTTCTTCCACCAACCCAAGAGCCTATTGCTAGAGCTGAAACTAATTGATTCGTAAGCACGTTCGATTCTACTATTGCTTGCAATGGCGGAAGTCTACCTCTTTTAGTTAATTTTTGATAATTGTAAGTAATTCGGGTAATGAGCCCCCATTTCCCAAGAAGGATCGACCTCAAGAGTATTTCTAAGAGATCTCCAGAAAGTTTAAGCCTTTTATTCGAATAATGGTCCAAGTCATCTTCTTCTATTCTTCCTAAATGTAACTTAATTAATTTTGCAGCAGCTTTTATAAGGAACAAAGCTTTTTCATATCTATTCTCTGGGTTTTGACCTAAATGAGGGAGCAAGTATCTGTCAATTAACTTTTTTGCTCTGTCCATTCTGTACTCTTTTTGAGGTATTTTTATATGTCTACCAATAGCTTCTATAGCTTCGTTTTGCGTCGAGACTTCGCATTCATAAAGATTTATATAAAACTCTTCTTGTATTTCTGGGTCTGAAGATAAAACTGTTATAATATTTTTATCGCTTTCCATTCCTAAGGCTTTAATGAGTATTGCAATAGGAAGTCTGTTCACGTTTGCAAAACTTATTGTAATTATCCCATCAGTTTTTCTTTCTATTAAATGCCTTTGTATGTATCCATCCTTTTCAGAATGGATTCTTGCAATTTCTGAGATATTTCCTGTAGTAGCTTTGCTAACTATTATTCTATTGCTCGCTATTTCTTCTACTAGTACAAGAATTCTTTCTGTACCATTTATAATAAAATATCCTCCAGGGTCTTCTGGGTCCTCGCCAGCTTCTATTAGTTCTTGCCTGCTCATGCTAGAAAGCGGACATATTTTTGATTTTACCATTACGGGCATGTCTCCAAAGTTTACGACTACACTCTCGCTTTCAATGTTATTTAAAACAGGTGTCATTTCAACAAACATGGGTGCAGAGTAGGTCAAATTCCTTAATCTTGCTTCTGAAGGTAGAATGTTTCTTACTGAGCCATCTGCTTCTTTAACACAAGGTTGTCCAATTTTAAAATCTCCGAGTTTGATTTTAAAATCTCCAAGATCAGGAACTTCTGGTTTTATTACTCCAATTTCTTTTAAAACTTTTGGTATCCTTCTAGTTATGAAATCATTATATGAATCAATCTGAAATCTAACAAATCCTCTTTCCTTCGAGAGAGCATTTAATAATATTAAAAAATTCTCATTCATTCTTATCCCTTCACAACAACTCTATAATATACTGATTCTTTAGCAGTTGGACTTTTTCTTATAATTTTTATTACATCTCCAACTTTTGCATTTAGAATTTTAACCATCGGGTCTGAAGATAGTATTCTTGGCAACTTACCCAGAGTTATTCCATATCTTTCCAATAGCTTTTGTTTCTCCTTCTCGCTGAGTAAAATATGTTTTGGTACTAATTCATGTTTTTCAATATTAATTTTTTTCAATCTACCACCGGAAAAAAGCCCTTCTACTAGAGAAACAATTTCTAAATTTTTCCACCATCCCTCGATGGTTAATATTCCTATATAAGTATTTGAGTATTTTTAAACTTAACGCTTTTCTAAACGCCTCGGACGGGATTTGAACCCGTGTCGTTCGCCGATGGTTTTCCATCTCAGGCGTGACAGGCCTGCATCCTAGGCCCCTAGACGACCGAGGCATTCTTATAATATTTTATTCCATACATCTTAAAAATTTAAAAAAATGAATGGTTGGCAACGTTGTGGAGTTCCCCTCCTTTCGGAGAGTACAGCCCACACCGCTGGACGGTTTGACTTCTGGGTTCGGAATGGGACCAGGTCGTTCCCGTCCGCTTTGGTCGCCAACCAATTTATTAATTGGTTCAAGCTTTTTTAAACTTAACGTTAAGTCCCCGCTGGGAGATTTGAACTCCCAACCTACCGGTATGTGCTGAGCGATGGCTACCAACAAGTGCCAAAGCACTTATCTACAGCCGGTCGCTCTACCGTTGAGCTAAGCGGGGCTTTCAATAGAATAAAATTTCTTTGTATATAAAAATTTTTCCTACGGCTTGAGCAAAATCGACTTTGAAATTAGTTTTTTAATTCTTTTCTTTTTGTCCAGGTATTTTATTATAGCCTTTGGAAGTCTCAATTTTCCAGCCATTTCTATAGTTGGTTGAATACCATAAGTTAAAACTCTTTCATCCATAGGATTAATAGATTTAAATTTCCACACAAGAATAGTTCCTTTATCTGTTTTTTTAATTGAAGTTGGTTTAAGAGTTCCAAACTTTCCAGTAAGCTTAAAAATTTTTGGAACCAGATCTTTTACTTCTACGTTAGTTATTTCATGTCTACTTCTATTTTTCACTTCTAGAGCTATAGTAAGTTCTTTGCCAGGTTTCAAAGCACTTACTCTTTTATATTTTTTGACTAAGGTTGGTCCATAAACAAACTTGAAAGCAAAAATTACTATTGCAACAAGTATTAAACCAAAAACCCAAACATAGAAAAGTTTGATTTCATAAACTACTTTTACTTCCTCTCCTGGCTTAACATTTTCAAAATACCATACATACTCTACCCATCCAGTAGTTTCTTCAGTTCTATTCGGTGCTACTTTTGCAAAGAACAAGTTTTTTGCAAAACTTGGAATTGAAGTTCTAATAGTTATAGGTACTGGAACATTTCCCTCATTCTTTGCTACAACTGTGGTTATAGCTGAAAGCAAGCTTAATTCAGTAGACCTTTTAAAAACAGTATTATTTATCGCTTTTACTTCTACAGTTAAATTTTTACTACTTTTAACTATTCCTTTGTTGTCTTTTAGTAAAATTTCCATCATGTATTCTCCTGGACTTGCATATTTATCAAAAGTATAAGTATGAGAAACTGAAGTCGAGCTCTTTTGCTGTAGCGTAGAAATGTAGTCATCGAATCTTTTTACAATTTTATTATCTTTTTCAATGTTAATTTGAACGTAAAAATCTGGAGAATTTTTAATTGTTGGATTTGTCAAGTCGACTGTTATTTTAAAACTATCCTTCGGTTCAAAAGGTCCGTATTTATCTAACTTAAAATCAGAAATGCAAATTATATACCTTCTTGAAACTGAAAGGATGAAATTTTTGGATATAGTAGCATTTGTTGTTGTAGCTTTTGTTGAAATCTTAAATTGGGTTGTAGTTTCACCAGCACATTCAGGAGCGCTCAAAAACATTTTAATAGTTTGATTTGTATGTGGTTCTAAGGTTAATAAATACTTTTCGAGGGATAAACTGACCTCGCTAGGCGGAAGAGGCCAAATACTTAAAACAAAATTATCTTTTATATCTTGATTGTTAAAAATCGTTACGTAAACTTCTTTAGATTCACCAGCGTATAGACGAATAAAATCTTCGCTTAATTTCAAATCTACTTGTGCAAAAACTGGAGAAATAAATAAGCAAAAGCTAACTAAAAAAGCAATAACACTTAACTTTTTCACGTTCACTACCTATTTTAAATTGGATTTCAGATATTTTAAACTATTTGGCTAGTATTTTCAAAAATTCTTCAAAAGTTAGTTTTTTCTTAGGTGTTTTTTTCTCCTTTTTCTTTAATTTTTTAAAAGCATCTTCTATATAATTTCCAAGTGGTTTGAACTCAAATTCAAACTTTTCACCAAATCTATTGAGATAAGTTAAATTTTCAAAAGGTATTCTTTTAGGAGCTTCTGGTTTTTCAGCAGGATATCCTACAGGTAAAATAGCTAAGGGTCTTAAATTGTCAGGAAGTTCGAGTATTAGTTTTATTTCTTCCTCATCAAAAGCTCCTACCCAGCAAGAGCCTAAACCTACTGCATGGGCTGCTAGTAAAAGGTTTTGAATTGCAGCTGCAGTATCTTGTATTGAGTAAACTCTTTCTCCTCTTTCCCCATACCTTAAACTTATTTTTTGCAAATCACTGCAAACAACTATAACTACCGGAGCTTCTGCGATGAATTTTTGTTCTAATGCAGCTTTTGCAATTCTTTGTTTTTTATTTTCGTCTTCAACAACAATAAAAACCCAATCTTGAGTGTTACCAGCAGAAGGGGCACAAGTCGCCATATAAAGTATTAAACCTATTAATTTTTCATCCACAGGCTTTTTTTCAAATTTTCTTATACTTCTCCTACTCATTATAGCTTCAAAAATGTTCATTTTCTCTAATAAAACTTTTTATTTTAACGATTAAAACTTTTGGTACTAATAATTTTTGGAAAAGTTTTAGTTTTCTTGAAATTTATAGTTCTTTAGTTGCCCCACATTCAGGACAAACCCACATCTCTTTAGAATAATTTCCTTTAGGGTCGCCAGAAACAATTTTTCTTTTTACCATTTTTATTTTTTTGTGGGAATTCTTGAGACAAACTTCACAAAAGCCAAACGTCCATGTATGAGGCATCACATATCATCCTCAATATCTATAAATATTAAATTATAAGAACTTAAATGTTGATTGTATGGATTATTCGATCTTAGCAGAAACTTATGAAAAATTGGAAAAGATAACTGGTAAAATTGAAAAAACTAATATTCTTGCAAATTTACTCAAAAAAACACCAACAGAAGACCTACCAAAAGTTGTATTATTAGTCCAAGGAGTAGTATTCCCCAAATTTTTAGGCTATGAATTAGGGATTGCTACGCAAATGATGATAAGAGCAATTTCTAAAGCTGCAGGTTTTAGTACCGCAAAAGTAGAAGAAATATTCAAAAAAACTGGAGATTTGGGGTTAACAGCAGAGGAATGTGTTAAATCAAGAAAACAAATACCTCTTGTGAAGAAGAAGTTAACAGTAGACTTAGTTTTTAAGAATTTACAAAAATTGCCTTTTATAACTGGGGTTGGTTCTCAGGACAAAAAGCTAGATTTAATCGTTCAATTACTTATTTCAGCAAAACCAAAAGAGGCAAGATATATAACTAGAACCATTCTTGGGGAACTAAGAGTGGGGGTGGCAGAAGGAATTATAAGAGATGCGATAATAAAAGCATTTTTGTTGAAAGAAGGAATGGACAAAAAAGAGAAAGAGAAAATAACTCGAGTTGTAGAGTATGCTTGGAACATTCTCTCCGATTTTGGTGAAATTGCAAGAATAGCAAAAGAGGAAGGGATAAAAGGATTAAAAAAAGTTAAAGTCCAGCTTGGTAGGCCTATTCAAGTAATGCTAGGAGAAAAAGCTGAAAATATTAAAGAAGTTGTGGATGAATTTGGGAAGGTTGCTGCCGAATTCAAATACGATGGTGTTAGGTGCATTTCTGGGCTAACACCTATATATGTCAAGAATAAGGGTTTAATTTCTGTAAAAGATGTGAAAGTTAATGATTATGTTCTTACACATACTGGTAGATTTAAAAAAGTAGTGGCAAAACTAAAAAGAAAAAAAAGAAAAGGAGAAAGAGTTTTTAAAATTTCTACTTATCTCGGAAACGAATTCAAAATTACAGAAGGGCACGAGATTTTAATTAATTTAGACGGGAAACCAAGATGGGTACCTGTTGAAAAAGTTCCTAAGAGTGCTGAAGTAGTGTTTCCGATCCCAAAAATTAGTTCTAAAAATATACCACAAAAGATGGTTCTTACCACAAGAGATGGATACAAAAAGGAGTTTACCCTAAATAAGAATTTTTTCAGATTTCTGGGTTTTTGGATAGGTGATGGTTATACAAATACTTTTAATGGAAATTTTAGAATAGGTCTTCAATTTAATAAAAAAACTGAAAAAAAACTTTGTGAAAAGTATAAAAGAATCATAAGAAAAGAATTTGGAATAAAAAATATTTCTAATTATAACTACCCTGGAGCTATTGATATCTACTGGACTGATAAACCTTTTATGATTTGGCTTTCTCATAATTTTAGACATAAGAGAAGAGGATGGAAGGGTAAGACTCTTCCTGAATGGTTTATAGGCCTTGATAAAAAAAGGTTTTTGGAATTTTTGCAAGGTTTGGTCGAAGCTGACGGTAGTACGGACAAAAATGGTACTGTTACTATTACTACAAAAGAAAAAACTATTGCAATGATGGTTCAATTTCTTGCACTTAAACATAGAAAGATAATAGGTATAAAGAAAATAAGGGTAAAAGGAAGAACTTATTACAAGTTAATTCTGCCAAAAAGTAATACTTATGCAAGAATAGTTGGAAATAAAGTATTCGTTAAGATTTTAAGGAAAAAAGAAGTAAAGTATCCTGATCCTAGGTCGAATTTTTATAATTTAGAGGTCGAGGATGATCAGAGCTATTGTACAACCATGCTAGCTATGCATAATTGCCAAATTCATAAAAAAGGAGATAAAATCTGGCTTTTTACAAGAAGACAAGAAAATGTTACAAAACAATTTCCTGACTTAGTTGAGCTATGTAAAAAAGGAATTAAAGCAAAAGAATGCATAGTAGAAGGGGAAGTTCTTGGAATAGACCCAAAAACTGGTTCCCCCTTACCATTCCAAGTTTTGTCCCAAAGAATTCATAGGAAATATGATATTGAAAAAATGGTAAAAGAAATACCCATTCAAATTCATCTCTTCGACATAGTTTACCTGGAAGGAAAAGAACTTTTTGACAAACCTTTCAGGGAAAGAAGGAAGATTTTGGAAAGAACAATTAAAGTAATTCCTGGAAAGTTTGAGTTAGCAAAACAAATAATTACTGGTGATGTGAAAAAACTTGAAAAGTTTTATCAACAAGCTTTAAAGGAAAATCAAGAAGGGCTCATGCTCAAGGTTTTGGATTCTCCTTATGTTTTTGGGAGGCATGTTGGTACAATGTACAAAATTAAACCAATAATGGAAACTTTAGATCTGGTTATAGTTGGTGCAACATGGGGTGTTGGTTCTAGAGCAAACTGGCTTAGCTCTTATGTTCTAGCTTGCAGAGACCCTGATACAGGAAAATTTTTGCCTTGTGGTATGATGGGTACAGGTTTAACAGAAGAGCAATTCGAAAATATGACAAAAATTCTTAAAAAATTAATAGAAGAGGAAAGGGGAAGAGAAGTTAAAATCAAACCAAAGGTTGTAGTAGAGGTAGCTTATCAAGAAATTCAAAAATCTCCAAACTATGAATCTGGTTTTGCTTTAAGGTTTCCTCGATTAGTGAGGATAAGGGATGATAAAGGGCCTAGCGAGGCAGATACTATTCAAAGAGTTAGAGAATTGTATAAATCTCAAGGCAAGAGGGGATAGGTTTAAAAAATTTTTATGAGTAAAGTATAAAATCTTTTTGTTTGAAAAATTAAACTTTAATAATTTATATATTAAATCACTACTTAGTAACAAGGGGAAAAAATGTTAGCCTCACCAAAGGTTCTAGACGCATTAAAGGGAATTGGTCTTAATTTATACGAAAGAAAATTATGGATTGCTTTACTTGCAAGAGGAACTTCTACAGCTGGTGAATTATCTGAAATCGCTGGTGTACCTAGGAGCAGGGCTTACGATGTTCTTCAGAGCTTAGCCGAAAAAGGTTTTGTAATAGTTCAAACTGGCAAACCAATAAGATATGTTGCTGTTCCGCCAGAAGAAGCTCTAGAAAGAGCCAAGAAAAAACTAGAAGAAGAATTTAAACAAACTATCCAAAAAATTGACTCGCTAAAAGAGTCACAAGTGATGAGAGAGTTGAATGAAATATATGCTCAAGGATTAAAAGTAGTCTCACCAGAAGAAATAACAGGAGCAATAAAAGGAAAGTTTTCTGTTTATCAGCAATTAGAAACAATGTTCAAAAATGCTAAGAATAGGATTAATATAGTAACTACACCCGAGGGCTTAAACGAAATTTTTGAAAATCATTTAGAAACTTTAAGAAAAGCTAAGGAAAAAGGTGTTGAGATTAAAATAATTACTAATGAGTCTGAAAGATGTTCTGATGCTATAAAAGCTTTGAGCGGAATTGCAGAAATAAGAATAGCTGATGAAAAAGAAATTCCTTTGAATGGTAGGTTTGCAATAGTGGATGGTAATGAATTAGTTTTTTCTTTAACTGATGCAAAAAGAGTACATAAAACCCAAGATATAGCAGTTTGGAGTAAGAGCGAGCATGCCGCAAGTAATCTTTTAGAGCCCTTGTTTAAACTAGTTTGGAATCATTCCAAAGCAGTTGGTTAGTTTTAACCAACAAAAACAGGTCTTTCAGAGATTTTTTTAGGTAAGGATAGTTTTTTGAATGGTTTATCTTTTGTTTTTTCACTTATGGTTTTAACAAGCTCTTCAACACTCATTTCTTTTATTTTCTTTTCTTCCCTTATTCTTACTGATAAAATGTTTTTTTCAACTTCTTTTTTTCCTATTATACAAATGTAAGGAACCCATTCAATTTCAGCTTCCCTTATCCTTTTTTCCACAGTTTCTTTCCTATCGTCTATATCAACTCTTATTCTTTTTTCTTCCAATTCCTTTGCTATTTCTTCACATTTTTTTATGTATTCGTCGGAAAGAGGAATTAATCTAACTTGGGTCGGTGATAACCATAAAGGAAAATGAGGTACTTTACCCTTTTTCTTATCAGCATAAGCTTTTTCTAGTATTGCATATATACATCTTTCTATTGCACCACTTGGCGAACAATGTAAAATAATTGGGTAATGCTTCTTTCCATTCCTATCAACATAAGTTATTCCATATCTTTTTCCATTTTCTACATCAATCTGATCTGTAGAAAGAGCAGAAGCTTTATTCAAATTATCCACAAAGTTGAACTCCCACTTAAGGATGAAATAGAAGAATTTTTCATCCCACATTTCAACCAAAGCTGGCTTTCCATGTTTTTTGACCAGGGAAAAAACAAATTCTTTGTGTTTTTCATAAAAATCTTTTGTAACTCTTATTGCTAGTTCATAATCTTTTTTCTCTAAACCAATCCCCTTTAATACCTCTACACAAAGGTCGAATCTTCTTTTGAATTCTTCCATAGCTTGCTTTAAATCAGCACAAATAGCATGAACATCAGGCATAGTAAAAGCTCTTAATCTTCTTAATCCAACAAGTTCCCCACTTTTTTCTCTTCTGAAGCTATATCTTGTAAGTTCATAAATTCTGAAAGGTAGTTGCTTGTAAGAAATCTTTGTGTCATGTGCCATTAAAAATTGACCAAAACATGCTGAAAACCTCAAGAAGTATTCTTTTTTATCCGATTTCACTACATATTGTCTTGCTGGGAATCTGTTCAAATAACTTTCTAAAACAGGATGTTGGAAATCGTACATCACAGGAGTTTCAACTTCCATTCCTCCATAGTCAATAACTTTTTTGGTGACAAACTCTTCGAGCAAGGATTTAATTAGTCTACCTTTTGGGTACCATCTCATGTTTCCTGGGTCTGAACCAGGTTCATAATCCGCTATTTCCAGCTTTTTCATTAATGTAACATGAGGAGGAATTTGTTGAACCGCTCTAACCTTAGATATTTCATAATCAGCAAATTTTTTTAAGTTTATAAACCTAGAAAAGTCAAATTTTTCAACTGGTATTAGTTTTTCTTCTGGAGTTAATATGTACCAATAAGATTTTATTTTTTTCTCTGCTTTCAAAGCTTTTGAAATTTTTTCTTCTTTTCCTTCTGAAGTTATCGTTCTCAATTGCTCGGCTAAAGGATGGCCTTTCACTTTAATTTGTAAAGCTTTATTCCAACCAAATGGGGCACGATAAGCTTCAATTTTAAGTTTTTTTGCACACTTTTCCATTTTTTTTATAATTTCTAGAGCATCTTGGGGTTTAGCTAAGTTTGGACTTAAATGAGCAAAGGGATAAATTAAAATTCTATTTAGTTTTAATTTTTTGAGAAAATTTTTTGTTTCTTCAATAGCTTTTTTAGCAGTTTTTTTATTATCGCCTTTTTCTACACAAGTAAACAAAACAAGTATGTTTTCAAATTTCTCTTTCTTTTTCTTTTTTTCCTCTGCTTGAGGGATTTCTTTTTTTATTAGTTCATATTCAATAAAATCTGAGTGCAACTGAAGTATTCTCATTTTAATCCCCTTAAAATACTTTTAATTTTTAAACTTAAGAATTGGTTTAAAAGAGAAATAGATAAGCTAGAATGTTTGTAATTCACCCTTCATTCCTTACACCTTTTTAATATTATTCCTCTTATATATTTAAAATGTAGCCCCGTGGTGTAGATCTTCAGGAGCAGAATGGTCAAGCATGCGAGGCTCTGGACCTCGCGACCCCGGTTCGAATCCGGGCGGGGCTATATCAAAAGTTCCTCTATATTTTCATGCTTTACTAAAGTATCACAATAAGAACATTGAAGTAAAACGTCTCCATACAAATTTTTTAGTAGCTCATTCTTGAATTGATAAACTTTAAAAACAGTTTTCATACCTCTTTCATGATTAGTTATGCATAAGTTGTTTGGACACTTAATTAAACCTTCTATTTTTTCTGGTAGTTTAACTCTATACTTATCAAAAATTCCCCAATTTTTAACATAATTTATGGTGGCTGTAGGTGCAACTATTGCAATATCATCTACCTCTTCTTTGCTTGGATATCTTCCAACTATTTTGACTATATCTTTCCTGCCCAATTTTTTACTCTCAACATTTTGCAAAAGATAGCATTCTGTGTTGCAATCTACTCTTAAAATTCTCATAACCACTATACCCTTACCCTTTGGTATATGGTCTATTACTGTTCCATTTTCAATTTTCTTTACTATTAGCTCCTTTCTTTTATCATTCATCATAAACACCCATGACAAGAGCTATAAGTGCTTGTCTCACGTAAGGCCCGTTTTCAGCTTGTCCAATATAAGTTGCTTGCGGAAGCTTATCAACTTCATAAGGAATTTCATCTATTCTTGGTAATGGGTGCATAACCTTAAGCTCTGGTTTTCCTTCATTGATTAATTTTTCATCTACTATATAAGCTCCCCTTACTTTTTCATATTCAGAAGGGTCGGAAAACCTTTCTTTTTGAATTCTTGTCACATAAAGCACATCCAAATATTTAATAACATCATAAGGATTGGTAGTCTCATGGAATTTTATACCTTTAAGGGTTAAGAAAAGTTTTACCTCTGGCCTCATTTGTAAGATTGGAGGGGATATAAAAAATAGCTCCACATCTTTAAAATTTGACAAACCATAACTAAGAGAAGATCCTGTTCTACCATATTTTAAATCTCCAAGTATACCAACCTTAAGTGAATCCAACCTGCCAATAACTTTTCTAATAGTATACAAGTCTAACATTGCTTGAGTTGGATGTTCCCTGTTCCCATCTCCAGCATTTATTACTGGTTTTTTTGCAACTTCGCTTGCCAACTTCGCTGCTCCAGCCCATTTATGTCTCATAATTATCAAATCGCTATAACTATCGTACATGCTTATAGTATCCCTAAGGCTTTCACCTTTTTTAACAGAAGAAATGCCTGGCTCAGGAAAGCCTAAAGTTTTACCCCCCATCCTGAAAATTGCTGTTTGGAAACTATCCCTAGTTCTTGTAGACGGTTCAAAAAAGAGTAGAGAAATTATCTTGTCCTCCAGCTTTTTTTCAAATTTTTTTGGTTTTGCTATAACCTCGTCTGTAACAGAAAAGATTAGTTCAAGATCTTCACGTGAAAAATCTCTTGAACTGATTATATCTCTACCCTTGAAAGAAGAAGTTTCCTGTGTAATCGAGACCCACCTTTAAATTAGTTTCTAAACTATTTATCTTTTACATTATCATTTCTTTGTTTAAAGGAAAAACTGTTGACGCTCTTATATCATCTAGTTTTAGAATCGATTGAGTTACTCTGTTGAAACCAATACCACAACCTGAATGTAAGTTTATGCTATTGTTCTTGTGGAAGTCGAGATACCATTCAAAATCTTTTATACTTCCACCTCTTTCAACCAGCATTTTTAACATTAGCGATTCTTCAAGTCTTCTTTTCAGTTTTTCATATTTGTATTCTCTTTCTGCTCCCCCAACTGCTTCTCCACTAAACGGCAGGATTAGGTCACAACTATTTACTATATCTGGGTTGTCATCGTTTTCCCTCATGTTAAAAAATTTTATTGCTTTTGGCCAGTGTGTCAAAAAGAATGGTTTCATACCCAAAAACTTTGAAAGGTATTTTTCATGCTTACTTTTAATATCATCTCCCCACTCTATCTGAAACTCGTCCTTTAATATTTCTATTGCTTGTGTATAGGTAATCCTTTTGTAAGGTGGTTCAAATTTTTTTAAGTATTGTTTGTCAATCCCAAAAACTTCAAGTTCTTCCTCCCTTTTTTTAACTTTACTCACCATAGAATGAATAATTCCTTCGATGTGATGCATTAGTTCTTTTAAATTTCCTTCGAATTCTATTTCTATTAAAGGGAATTCTGTCAGATGTCTGTTATCAACTTCTGGTTCTGCTCTACAACTATGAATTAAACACCAAACTTTTTTCAAAAAAGGTGTCATTATTTCTAAGTATAGCTGTCCTGTTTGGCTAAGGTATGCTTTCTGTCCAAAATAATTTAGCTCAAACATAGTTGCAATGTTTTCGCATGCACCAGTAGCTTTTGTTAAATGTGGCGCAATTATTTCCACAAATCCGTTTTCTTCGCAATATTTTCTTGCACCCTTTAGCAAGGAGGATTCTATTTTTGCTAAAGCTTGTATTTCTGGAGTGTTTAAAATCTTATACCTTTCTTTAGTTTGTTTTAAAATTTCCATTTCAATCCCTCCTTTTTTTCGAAGGGGAGGGGTCTAAAGTGATTTTAGGTAAGAAACTCTTTGGAGAATTAGTTTTTGGTTTTATGGGTGGTTCGAACAAGACCCACACTCATTTTAGTCTACAGAAATATATAAGCTTTTTTATTCTTTTAAATATAAAACAAAAAACTCTTTAACCCCTAAGCTCTTTTGCTCTTTTTCTAAGATATTCAATCTTTTGTTGTAAAAACTTTACCTCTCTTACTGTTTTTGCATTGAACAAAGCCTGCTTTGCTTGGAAAAGTTGTTCTTCTATGAACCTTATGTTTTCTAGGTTTTTCTGGTTCATATGTTACTATTATTCAGTGACACTATTTAAAGATTTCGCTACTGAAGAATAGTAATTATTGACCTAATAATTTATTTAACAACTCTAATAGAAAATTATGGAAAAAAGAAAAATACTCAGGGAAATTGTTGAGGAGTTGAAGAAAGAAAAACTTACTAGAAAAAAGGTCTGGAGAATAGTTAAAAGGATTTGTAAGAAATACAAGCTAAAAAGCATGCCAACGAGTGTTCAGATTCTCCAAGCTTGCAGCTCAAAAGAAAAAGAAAAGCTCAAAGAGTTTCTTTTGATGAAACCTACTAGAACAATTTCAGGTGTGACAGTAATTACTGTTGTAGCAAAACCTGCAAAATGTCCTGGCAAATGCATTTATTGTCCAAAAGGCGAAAAAGCACCACAAAGCTACACTGGTTTAGAGCCTGCAGTTCAAAGAGCGATAAGGAATAATTATGATCCATTTTTGCAAGTAAAAGATAGAATTAGACAGTACAAACTAATGGGTCACCCAGTTGACAAGGTTGAATTAATAATAATAGGTGGAACTTTTAACGCTTTAGAAAAAGAGTATCAAGAGTGGTTTGTTAAAAGGCTTTTTGATGCTTTAAACGGAAGAGACGGAAAAAACTTGGAAGAAGCTTTAAAACTAAACGAAAAAGCTAGAATAAGATGTTCTGGCTTAACAATAGAGACAAGACCAGACTATTGCTTTCAAAAGCACATAAATCAAATGCTTCAGCTAGGAACTACTAGAGTAGAAATAGGTGTTCAATCAGTTTATCCAGAAGTGTTAAAAAGAGTAAATAGAATCCATACTATAGAAGAGGTTAAAAAAGCCACGCAATTTTTGAAGGATTCATGCTTAAAATGCACTTATCATATTATGCCTGGTTTGCCAGGCGTTGACTTTGAAAGTGATTTGAAACAATTTAAAATTTTGTTTGAAAATGAAGATTTTAGACCAGATTCTTTAAAAATTTATCCGACGCTTGTGATAAAAGGTACACAACTCTATGAGATGTGGAAAAGGGGTGAGTATAAAGCTTTGACAGAAGAAAAAGCTGCTGAACTTATAGCTAAAGCTATGGAATACATACCAAAATATTGCAGAATAATAAGAGTTCAAAGGGATATACCAGCAAATCAAATAGTTGCAGGAGTTAAAAAAGGAAACCTGAGGGAAATCGTGGAAAGAAGGGCAGAAAAAATGGGAATAAGGATAAAAGAAATAAGATACAGGGAAGTTGGTCATAAAGCTATGAAAGGAGTAAAAGTAGATTTCAAGCATGTAAAGCTTTGTAGACTTGATTATAATGCTTCTAGGGGAAGAGAAATATTCCTAAGTTTTGAGGATATAAAAAATGATGTTCTCATAGCCTTTTTAAGGTTAAGAATTCCTTTCAAACCTTTTAGAAAAGAAATAACGCATAAAACAGCTTTAATCAGGGAGCTCCATGTTTATGGGCCTTTAGTGCCAGTAGGTGAATTCAAAGAAGAAGCGTTCCAACATAAAGGATTTGGAAGGAAGCTGTTAGAAGAAGCAGAAAGGATTTCTAAAGAAGAGTTTGATAAGAATAAAATTTTAATAATTAGTGGAGTTGGAGTAAGAGAGTATTACTATAAACTTGGTTATAAACTTGAAGGCCCTTATGTTTCAAAATTTATTTGATTAGAAAGACTAAAATGGAATATGGCTAATTATAAAAAAATTTTAATCAAAGTTTTAAAAAGGATTAAACCAGATAAAAAAACTGAGAAAAAACTTAAAAATCTGGCTAAAAAAACCCTGGAAATTACTAAAAAAGAAGCTAGGAAGTATAAGGCCGAAGCTATCCTTGCTGGTAGTATTACTAGAGATACATGGCTGCCGAGAAAGCTTGAATTTGATGTTTTTGTCTTATTCTCCCCAAAACTTTCAGAAGAAAAGCTTGAAAAGTATGGGTTAGAAATAGGAAAGGAAGTTATCGAAAAGTTGAAGGGTAAGTATAGAATTGAATATGCCCAACATCCTTATGTCAGAGGAGATGTTGGAGGAGTAGGGGTTGATATAGTGCCGTGTTTTAAAGTAGAAACCCCAGAAAAAATTAAGTCTGCAGTTGATAGAACTCCTTTTCATGTGAAATTTGTTGAAAAAAACTTGACTAAAAAAATGTCTGACGAAGTAAGGCTTCTAAAACAGTTTTGCGTAGCAAATGGAATATATGGTGCGGATGCAAAAACTCAGGGATTTTCTGGCTATGTGTGCGAGTTATTAATAATTAAATACAAGAAATTTTTGAACGTTTTAAAGAATGCTATAAAATGGAAACCTGGAGAAGTTGTTGACCTCAAAAAGTATTACAAGAAAAAAGACTATTCGAAGCTTAAAAAAATGTTCAGGAACCAAGTTTTCATTTTAATTGACCCAACAGATAAAAAAAGGAATACAGCTGCTGCAATTTCAGCTTATAATTTTTTCAAGTTCAAGAAAGTAGCGAAAGAATTCCTTGAAAATCCAAGAGAAGAAGTATTCTTCGAGAAAAAAATTGAACCAATTAGCGAGAATGAGCTAATATTGTATCAAATGAAGAGAAGAACAGAACTGATTTTGATAAAATTCTCTCCACCAAAAGTCGTCCCGGACATACTTTGGCCTCAACTTAGAAGATTTGCAGATAGAATGCAAAACATTCTGGAAGAAGTCAAGTATGAGTTTAAGGTTTTAAGAAAAGATGTTTATACGAACGAAAAAGATTTAGCAATAGTTTTATTCGAGATGGAAGTTTCCAAACTTCCTAGAGTTCAAAAAAGGATTGGTCCAAAAGTTTTCAACTTGAAGAATTCGGAAATGTTTCTGAAAAAATACAAAAAGCAAGCTTTAACTGGACCTTTTATTGAAGATAACTATTGGTGTGTTGAAGTTGAAAGAAAGTTCTTAACAGCAAGAGAAAAGATTTATGATAGTTTAAGTAAAAACTTAGAGGTTTTAAAAGCAAAAGGTATACCTGGTTATATTGCAGAGCAAATAATTAAAGGATTTGAAATAATTTGTGAGAACGAAAAAATTATGGATATAGTTAAAAAGGATAGAAATTTTGGCGTATTCTTGAGAAAATACTTTGAAAAGGAAAGTTTAATCTGAAAGATATTTTAAAATTTTCTTACTCAGCTTTCCTTTATACCCATTTTTTTCTAAAGCCTTCCTGAGACTGTTTAAACTTATTTGCCACCCAATTCCAGGAAAACGTGAACACAATACATCAACTCTAAAGTTATTATTTTCATAAACTTTTTTTGTGATTAGTCTTTCAGGAAGATAAACAGATCTATTCAATTTTCTAGTTTTTTCCTGTTCTTTTCTTATTCTTTTTATTTTATCCACATAAGACATAAGAAGAAAAATTGGTAAAAACATTTAAAAACCTTTCTTTTAATAGTTTTTAATTTTAATTAAAATTTAATGATAGAAATAACCTTTTTGGGTACAGTTTCAGGAATTCCTAGCAAGGAAAGGGGTCATCCAGCCATAGTTCTAGAATATTCTGGAGAAAAAAAAGATATCCTGCTTTTTGATTGTGGTGAAGGGACTCAATTACGATTAATGAAATCAAAAATAAGTTTTATGAAAATCGATAAGATTTTTATTACTCATTGGCATGCTGATCATTTTGCTGGTTTAATCCCTTTAATTCAAACGATGAACTTAGAAAAAAGACAAAGAGAATTAAAAATTTTTGCTCCTGAAGCAGAAAAATTTGTTTCGGACATTTTAGATTTAGGATATTTCGGTTGTAGGTTTCCTGTTAAAGCTATAAATGTACCTTTTGAAGGAAATGAAATTTCTTTGATAGATGAAACAGAAGAATACCAAGTTTTTTCTATTCCTGTTTTCCATACAGTTCCGGCAGTAGCTTATTGCTTTAAAGAAAAGGATAGGTGGAGCATTGACCCTAAAAAATTAAAAAAGCTTGGATTAAGAAGAGGATACTGGCTAAAAAAACTGAAAAAACATGGAAAAGCTACTTATAAAGGAAGGGAAGTTAAGATTGAAGAAGTTGCAAATTTAAAACCAGGACTTAAAATTGTTTATTCTGGAGATACCAAACCTTGTGAGAATGTAGTTAAAATTTCAATGAACGCTGATTTGTTGATACACGATGCAACTTTTCTTGAAGAACAAGAGGGAAAAGCACATGCAGATGTAAAACAAGCAGCAAAAATTGCTAAAAAAGCTAATGTTAAGCAGTTAATCTTAACGCATATAAGTAGAAGGTATAAAAATCCAAAGGAATTAGAGGAAGAGGCAAAAAAAGTTTTTCCAAATGTTAAAGTAGCTTATGATGGGATGAAAGTTAAGTTAAAGAGTTGAATGCCCTCGCTGGGATTTGAACCCAGGATTTCCACCTCCGCAGGGTGGCGTGTTATCCAGACTACACTACGAGGGCAGTAATAAGAATTAAGCGTAACTTATAAAAATTATTATTACTAAGCTTAAATAATGCAACTTAAGTGCATAACTTGCAAGGTAAATGTACTAGCTAAAGACAATTTTGTTAAGTTTAAATGCCCTAACTGTGGAGAAGCTTTAATAGTTAGATGCTCAACTTGTAAAGCTTTGAGCAATAAGTATACTTGTCCAAAGTGTGGTTTTACAGGTCCTTAACATGGCTGAAGTAATAGTTGGTTTAAAAGTTTTGCCCAAAACTGTGGAAGTAGATTTAGACAAGCTTGAAGAAAAGATAAAAACAGCTATAAACCCAGAGAGAATTCAACGCGAACCAATAGCTTTTGGCTTAGTTGCTATTCGTGTAGTTAAAGTAATTCCAGATGCAGAAGGAGAGCTTGAAAATCTAGAAAAAAAACTTAAAACTATAGAAGAAGTTGGAGAAGTAGAAGTTACTGGAATAACAAGAAGTTTATAAATTTTAAAAATTTATGTAAAAGTAGAGAGTATGGCCAAAAAAAACTGGAAGATCGTAACTTTTTGGGTTTTGGGTACTATATGTATACTACTCGGCTCGATGATTTCAGGACATCTAGAAAAAGGTTTAGGAGTTTCCGACTTAAGCTTTAGTTTTGCACTTCTCATTTCCTTCGTGCTTTTTTTACTAGGCGGACTACTATGGATTTCAGTAGCTGTAGCAGTAAAAAAAGTTTCAGAAGAATGATTAAATAAAACCAGAAGCAACAAAAAGCTTGTGTCTATCCTTTCCTTCCAGTTCGTTTATTATTCTTTTTATTATCATTTTTCTTGGATCAGGAAGCATTCCAACTCTTTCCTGTAAGTCTTTAAAATTTTCAAAAGGTTTTTTCTTCCTTTCTTTAATTATATCCCATAAATGTTTTTTCCCTACGCCCGGCAATAGTTCTAGCATATGCATTCTTGTTGTTATAGGACCAGCAATATTAAAGATATTTACAAACCTTTTTTCATCCTTAGTAATAATTTCTTTTAATACTTCTTCTAATTCATTCTTCGCGAAATTTGTCAATTCATTATAATTTATCCTTCCTCTTATGTACTTTACCTTATCTCTTTTTTCTTCCCCCACATAAAGCCTTTCCCTAGGTTTAACTTCTATTCCATCTTTTATAACAACTTCTAAAAGATTGAAATATTTCTCCCCTATAGTTTGAGCTATAGGTTCTGCTTTTCTGTCGCTTGGTTTTCCATGAGGAAGAAAATCTAACACTATTACATATTCATCCTTTTTCATTCAAAATCACCAAAATCAAATAACTTTTTTTATCGTCTGCAGAATTTGGTCTATTTCTTCTGGTGTAAAGCTCGTATATTCTTTATGCAAAACTACTCTCAAATCATCCTTATCTTCGGGCAAAGAATTAGCTATGGCAATTATTTGTTTATCCCTTAATTTTTCAATTTTCTTTAGTTCTTCCACCAGCTTTTTTATTCTTTCCGGTTTAAACTCTACGAATTTTTTCAAAATTTCTAAAGCATTCTTTTGTTCATACTTTAACTCTTCATTTTTAGCCTTTTTCTCTAAAATTTCCTTTGCCTCCGCATCTGTTATTAACTTTTCTTTTATTATTTTCATTCAAACCGCCTTAAGTGTTCTGGTCTTGAAATTATCTTTTTCACCTTATTACCGTTTTTAACTTCAACAATATAACTTTTACCCCTCTTGCCTATTATTTTGCCTACTCTACCCTTGAACCTTTGATGTGGCATTCCTTTTTGGGAAGAGGGTTCTGGCATTATAACTACTCTTTGGTTTATCTTGAATTCTTGCAAAAACTTAGTTATTGGCGGTCTATAACCAGGTTTTTGTCTGAGCTTTTTTCTAGTTTTAGTTCTTTTACCCCTCGACTTCTTAACCAAACTTCTCACCCTTTTTATGTATTTTTATAACATCTAAGTTTATCTTTTTAACTTTATTGTTTAGGATTTGGGCAACACTAGGTTTAGTTCTTCCTTTGTCACCAGTAATAAGTTCCTTAATATATAACCCACTTTCAGCTTTTATTTTCAGTTCAAGTTTTTTTCTTCCAACAATTTTCCAAGAAATTTCTTTAACTTTTCTTTTTCTTAGTTTGTTTGCTCTTCTGTGTAATACTCTCAAAGGAGTTTTTTGAAATATTTTCGCATTAGCCAAACTTTTCAATTCTTTTAGTTTATCTTTTTCAATATTATTTTCAAACCAAACTTCTGCAAAATATGTTTTATCTAGCCTAGCTGTTTTAATTTTTCTTATAGTTTCTTTAGTTGTAAACTTTAATTTTCTAACTTTTACTTTTTTTGACTTGTTTATTTCTTTTTCAATTTGTTTGAGATTTAACTTCCTTTTTATTGGTTTAACTACTTCTATTACAAATGGCCTGTAATCCAAGCATCTAGCATCTATGTCTTCTCTACCAGCTCCGTGAAATTTTGTTTTTTCACCTTTTGTAAGTTTCAAAAAAGGTTTTTCTATTATTTCTTGGACAGAAGTAGGGTACATCTTGCCTTTCCAATTACAATACTTACATCCTTTTCCTTTACAATACTTACAAGTCCATTTGGTTTGTGGTATCCCTCTAACTATTTTTTTGTACTCGCCAAGGATATACAAACTTCTTATCTCAACTTTTATTTTATTCTTCTTCAAGTTAACTATAATAGTTATATCAGGATTTTTTGTTTCAAATTTCTTTTTAAGTTTTCTTTTGACAATTTTTCCAAGTTCTCTGTTTATTTCAGATTTTATGGTTTCGCAGAATTCAATACCAACTTTTTTCCACAATTCTTCTTCAGCTTTCAATAATTCATCGCTTAAAATTGAACCAATAAGAAAAGTGTTGAATTCATATTTTTTTATTTTTTTAACAATTTTTTCTGCAATTTTTTCTATTTTTTCTTCAAAAAACCCTTTGCATATCACGCATTTTCTAGGTTTTTCTGGTTTTATTCTTTCATTTAAAAACTTTATTCCATAAAAGTTTGAGAAGTCTACACTTATTTTTTCACCTGAGTCTATTACCATAGCTATAAAGGTTCGAATAATTTTTCCTCTTTCTTTATTGGTATAACCACTAAGTAATTGAGAAAACTGTCTTCCTAAGCAATTATCGCACACATAACCAAGCTTAAGTATTTCTATTGTCTTTTCTTTTATTTTCATTTTAATCACTATAAAAACCGTCTAAAAAACCGTTTATTTTAATATTTTTTTCAATTTTTTTGGAACAGCCTCGGATTTAAAACCCAAAACTTTTGAGATTTCGTTTATATCCAAAGATGCCCAGTAGAGAAAGAGAAATCCTATGATTAGGAATAAATATCTTGGTATTTCTACTGGAGTTTCATATAAACTGTAAAGTTCTATTATAAAAGATGATACAACACTGAAATACAGGAATAATACTCCTGCCATTATTTTATCCAAGAATTTTTTAACAATACCCTTAAGAAACCTATTACTTGAAACAAAAAGCCACAAAAAAGTAAAAAATCCAATTATTATTCCAGTTAAATTCATTACCAGATATTCAAATATCATACTATCAACCAATTTTTAATTTGATCGCTCTGTCACAAAATTCTTTTAATGTACATAATAATTTTTTGTCCATCTCCTTTTCTACTATTATAAAAATACCTTTAAATTTAGATAACCTTATTCTTGTTGTTAAAAAATGGCTAAACCTGGCAATAGTTCCAGCACTATTATAAACTAATAATGTGGAAAGTGAATCAAGTATTAAAAATTTATTTTTCTTTTCTTTCATGGCTTCCATAGCTTGAGACAAAGCTATTCCCAATTCTGTTAGATTTTGAGGAGAGGCTATGAACAAACAATTTTTTGTTATTTCTGGTTTTCCTCCTACTGTTTTTGTTATGCAATCGATAAAAAATACTTTATCAAAGTTAATTTTATTTTTTTTAAATAATTCAACTAAACTTTGGTATGGTTTGTTTACACTTATATAAATCCCATCTAACTCTAAAGTGTTGACTAAAATCTTAACTATTCTTACTATATCTTTAAAATAGGTTTCAGCTTCTGTTATAAACATTACAACACTGTTTGGTGGTAAATTTCTGAGCTCTTTTTCTAGTTCCTTTAAATTTTTAACTGTCATATAAATGAAATTTTAATTTATAAATTGATAAATATGTATAGAATGACAAAAATAGAAAGAGTTAAAACTGGAATTAAAGGTTTAGACGAATTAATTAGCGGAGGAATACCAGCTCAGTCTACCATTCTGCTTTCAGGAGTTGCTGGTTCTGGTAAAACACTTTTTGCATTTCAATTTCTCTATAATGGAGCGGTAAAATACAAAGAGCCTGGAGTTTACATAAGCTTAGAAGAAGAACCCGAAAGAATCATTAAGAGTGTATCTGTAACTTTCGGCTGGAATTTAAATAATTTGATCAAAAAAAAATTAATTTCTGTCATTAAAGCCGAACTTTACAACTTTGATAAATTAAAAATGTTAATTCAAGATGAAGTAGATAGAATAAAAGCAAAAAGGTTAGTGATAGACCAATCAACAATCTTAGGTCTTTTTTTTGAGAAACCTTTAGAAGTTAGAAAAGGAATTTTTGAATTAAGCAGAATGTTGAGAAAATTGGGTTGTACAACTATTTTAATATCCGAACTTACAGAAGGTACAACAGGCATTTCAGCTTTTGGTGTAGAAGAATTTATTGTTGATGGTATAATAATTCTCTATTATTTAAAAGAAGGAAACGTTTTTACTAGAGCTTTATCGATAAGAAAAATGAGAAATACAGATCATGATACAGGAATACATCCGATAAGAATAACTAAAGATGGAATTATAGTTTACCCAACCGAACAAGTTTTTAAATAAGAGAAATTAAGAACCCTAACAGCATGCCAGAACTTATCCATGGCAAAGCTGGTAGAGCTCTTCCAGGTTTTTTTAAGACAAAGTATATGGTTAAACAAAGTGCAATTAATGCACCAAGAATTGAAGCTATAGATTGTAACAAACCAAATTCTTTTAAAACAGAAACTGAAAAAACTAAAGGTATTGCTAAATCGCCACCACCAAGCTGGTAGATGTGAAATCTCTTTTTCAATTTTCTTTTTCCAACTTCAAATTTAATCGGTTTTTTAAATTTGTAAGGAAAAGCTGCAGAAAAAGCTGTAGGTGTTTTTGAAATTTCTTTTGCTATGTATTTCATGTGTTTAGTAACAAAAACAGAGATAAAATCATAAACACATAGAGCGATTATAAATATTAAAACTGGTAAAAAACCTAGGGACGCGCCAAGTAAAGCGCCTGCTCCAGAGATTGAAAAAATTACTGCTAAGTTTTGATTTATTGCGTTGGGCTTTAAAACTTTCCAGAGAGTTAGAGCTAGTGAAAGGAAAAAACAAACTGGCAGGTAAAAGATTTCTACAGGAAACAAAACACAAAAGGTTACAGAAGAGGCAAAGAATACAGCTAAAGCTTCTATTACCTTAAGCAAAACTCTTTTGAACTTTATAACAAGAATTATTATTCCTGTAGTTACAAGAATGTAAAAAATTAGAATAAACGAGTTCTCAATATTTTCCGGATTTTCGAAGGCTGGAGTAGCTGCCCCCACTCTTATTAGATTTATATATTCAGCTCCGACGTATAAACCTAAAGCTTGAGTTAATAAAAAAATACCAATGAAAAAGAAAATTACATTTCTCATAATTTAAAACCAAATCTTTTTGCAAGTTGTTTTAAGGCTCCTCTTTTCAAACCTTTCATTCCACCAAAGCTTTTAATCATTTTTTTCATCTTTTCATACTGACTTAAAAGTTCTCTTACTTCAGATTCTGGTCTTCCCGAACCTTTTGCTATTCTTTTAATTCTTGAAGCATTGATTATTGCTGGATTTTCCCTTTCTTCTTCTGTCATGCTTTGAATTATATATTTGAAATGCTTCATTTTTTCCTCCTGAACTTCTAGCAAGTTTTCTGGAAGTTTTATCATTCCAAAACCTGGAATCATGCTTGCAATTTGTTTGAGCGGCCCCATTTTACTTAAAGCTTCTATTTGTTCATAGAAATCTTTCAAAGTGAATTTACCCTCAACTATTTTTTCAACCTTTTCTGGTTTAATTTCTGCTTCCTTAGCTTTTTCTAAAAGGGTTTGTAGGTCACCTAAACCCAACAAGCGAGAAACAAATCTTTCTGGATCATAAACTTCTAAATCTTCCAGCTTTTCTCCTGTACCTATGAACTTGACTTTTGCTCCAGTAGCTGCACAAGAAGTTAGTGCGCCGCCTCCTTTAGCTGTTCCATCCATCCTTGTAATTACAACTCCAGTAATTCCAACAAGATTGTTGAATTCTTCTGCTTGTTTTCCAGCAACTTTTCCTATATCAGCAGGAATTGTAAGCAAAACTTCATCTGGTTTAATTATTTCTCCTAGTTTTTTTAATTCTTCAGCAAGCTGTTTGTCTAAAGCATTCCTCCCTGCAGTATCAAAGATTATCGCATCGTAATTCTTGAATTTGTTTAATCCATCTTCTGCAGCTTTGTAAGGGTTTGCACCTTCGTCAAAATGAACTGGGATATTAATTTGTTTTGCTAGCTGAATTAATTGATCTACAGCTGCAGGCCTATGGTAATCTAAAGCGACAAAAGCGGGTTTTAACCCTTGCTTTTGTAAATATTTTCCAAGTTTTGCTATGCTTGTAGTTTTCCCACTACCAAAAAGTCCAACAAACATTATTTTTTTCTTTCCGATTAAACTGGCAGGTTTCCCTCCTAAGAGATTGACTAGTTCCTCGTAAATAACTTTTAGTACATGCTCTCTAAGAGTTAAGCCAGCGGGAATTTTTTGTTCAAAGCATTTCTTTTTTATTCTTTCAATCAATTCCTCAGTTAATTTTAAATCAACATCAGCCTGCAATAGAATTGTTTTCAAATCTTTTAGTATTTCTTCTACAGCTTTTTTATCTATAGTAGTACCAGTAACTAATCTTCTTATAACATCTTTTAGATTTTTTAGTCTATCGAACATTTGCTCACTTTAACTACTATATAGAATTATTTTTAAAAATTTATGAAAGAATGTTTTCCACGAATTTTTTTGGTTCATATTCAATTATATCATCCATCCCTTGACCTGTTCCAAGAAAAAGTATTGGTTTTTTGAATTTGTAACAAACAGAAAGTATGTTTCCACCTTTTTCATTAACATCAACTTTTGAGAATAGGATTGCATCTATTCCTACTGCCTTATCAAAAAACTCAAACTGGTATAAGACATCGCTCCCACTTAAACTATCAAGAACCAAAACTTTTAGGTCTGGTTTATTTACTCTAACAATTTTTGCTAGTTCATCCAGTAAATCTTTCTTAGTATGCATTCTTCCACTAGTATCAGCTAAAACCACGTCATAGCCTTTAGCTTCTGCCGATTTTTTTGCATCAAAAATTACCGCACAAGAGTCGCCTCCTCTTCTTCCACTAATCACTGGAATGTTAATTTTCTTCGCATACATTTCTAATTGCTCGCTTCCCGCGGCTCTAAAAGTATCTGCAGCAGCTAGTAATGGTCTATAATTTTTATCCTTAAGTAGTTTAGCAACTTTAGAAAGGTTTAAACTTTTTCCAACTCCATTTATTCCAAAAAATATTATTACAGCAGGTCTGTTCTCACTTTTTGCTTTTTTAATTATTTCTTCTAAATTAATCTTAGGAACTGAAAGAATTTCCAACAAACTTTGTTTTAAAGCTTCAATTATTATTTCTCTTTCCCCCCCCTTTTTTACTTCTTTTCCAACCAAACTTTTTTTCAAGTCTTCCTTTATTTTTTCAGCAACTTCAAGAGCAACATCAGCTTCTATCAAATCTTTTTCTAATTCTTCTACTATTGGCTCTAATTCTTTTTCACTTAGCTTTCTTTCTTTAACTTTTTTTACTATTTTTTCGGTAAGTTTCTTGAAAATACTTTTTTTTTCTTTTGGTTTTTCTTTCAATTCTTCCTTAGCTTCTTCTATTATTTTTTTAACTTCCTCTTTCACTTCTGGAATTTTTTCAACTTCTGGTTTTATCTCTTCAATTATCTTTTCTGGTTTTTCTTTTGGTAACTCTTCTATTTCTTTCTCAATTTTTTCTTTTACCTCTTCAACCTTTTTTTCAATAGCTTCTTTCTTCTTAAATTTTTTAGAAATCGATTCTACTGCTTTTTTGAGTTTTTTCTTTAAAATTCCAAACATTTTTCTCACTTTAACCTTTCTGCAAGCTTAGTTATTTCCGGTCCGAGTTTTTCTAGCTGTGAAGAAATATTTAAAATACTTTTTTGAATTTCATTCAGGTTTGTTTCTATTTCAAGTTTTCTTTTTTCTAAAATTTTTTTAGCATCTTCTATGCTTTTTTCCAAAGCAATGTTTGCTCCAATTCCAACTATTATTTTGTTTTTACTAACAATTCTCCCTCGCATGAAAGTTTCTGATCCTAAGGGGAAAAGAATTTCATCCTTTCTTTTTTTTATTTCTTCTATACTTGTTAAAGTGTTTTGTATTTCTACAAGTTTGGAAAGTAAAATATCCCTTTGTTTAACAAAAGAGTTAAGTTTTGATTCTAAAACCCTGTAAGCGATTATTTTTTTCTGAAGTTCTTCTTTCTCTTCCATCGACACCAACTAATTGTTTTCAATTAAAGATGAAAATATTAACAATTAAATTAATAAAAAATTAACTGTTAATAGATAGGAATGAGAGAATTACTCCTTTTATACTTTTTCGTGTTGACCTTTCTCTTCTTAAGTGTTAATGTATTTGCAGAATATTTGGAGGTTAATTTGGTGTATCCTTCTGGGACTCTAAGTGTAGTTCAAAACACTACTTTTCAGGTAAATGCAAGCGTAACTTGTAGGAATAGTGATTGTGGAGAAGTTTATGGAATTGTTAGGTATAATAAGTCTTCTGAAAATCCAGATACTCCTATTAAT
>CAZRMN010000002.1:0-2213 GCA_964601215.1 uncultured archaeon | reverse complement strand
TGTGCTGTACCATGTGGTTCTTATAATATCCATGATGTAACTAGTTATTATTCTTCAGGGACACTAGACATAGGAAATTATCATTTTAATGGCGGTGGCCCTTTTTCAATGTACTGGTATATTGAAGGAGCAAATGTGACTGATATAACTCCAGTTGATAATGGAGGGGCGGCAAAAATAACAGGAATACCCGCAAGGATAGAGGTTGAACCAGGAGAAAATTTTACCTTTAACTTAACAATTTTTAATCCAACTAACGACAACATAGTTTTGAATAAATACAAATTTTTCCTAACAGTTGATACAGACCCTTACACAGGAAATGATAAAGGCAATAACACTTGGTGTAATAATGCTGATTTTCAAAATATAAACTTAGGTGCAGGACAAAGTATAAATAAGACTGTAAAATGTAGTGTACCAAAAGGTCAAACTGAAGGGACGTATTATTTAAGAATTGGGAGTGCACCAATTCCTTTAATAATTTTGCCAACACAATTTTGTAGTTCTTTAGGTCAAGGTCAAACTTGTAATCTAAGTTGGATAGTTAATGCTACTGGTGATGTTGGTACAGTTTGGAAAGTTGGGGTTTTGTTTAACTCTTCTCTTCCAGAAGTAAAAAATAACAATACAGAAAATATGACAGTAAAAATAATTGAAAATATACCGCCTAAATATTCCCTAAGTTCGATTAACTCAACTATCTCGGGAACAAAAGTTTCCCATAGTTTATACTGGCATGATAATACTGGACTAAGTTATGCCATTTTTAGTTTTGATAATTGTACAGGAAGTTTTCAAAATATAAGTGGAGTAAGTTTATCAGGGGTCTCAACCTGGAGCAATTTTACTGTTGGTATTAATAGTACTGCTGGTTGTACAATAAGGTGGTGTATTTATGCTAATGATACTTTTAATAATTGGAATAGAACTTCTTGTGAAAACCCCTTCAGTTACAACACTTCAGGGATTAAACATCTAACATTGTTTTTATCTCCCCAAATAGTATGGTGGAATGAGTCTGTGTTAGCTTTTGGCAAACTATATAAAGATAGCACTCCTTTACAAAATAAAAATGTGGATGTTAAATTAGAGAATAAAACAAAATGTTCAGGTTTAACTAATCTAAGCGGCGAATGGAGCTGCAGTTTTTATGCTCCATTCGAACTTGGAGTTTATACAATAACTGCAGAAGCAGAGGGAGTAACCGCAAGCGCGAATCTAGAAGTTAAAGCAAGTTATGGAGAAACTCCAATAGGAACGATAGAAAGAATCGTTTATGAACTACCTTTACTAATACAAGATTTAAGTGGGAAAATAAGACGAGTTTTTGCGAGAATAATCATCTGGAAATAGTTTGATTTCTTACCACTCCAGTAAGTTCCAAATTATTATCAGCTTTTTTTCGTTTAACTAAACTTATGCCTACCTTAACAATTTTTACCTTCTCTAAACTTCCAAAAATTTCAGAAATTTGTAAAATTTTAAACGGGAAAAAAATTGGAGAAGCATGGTTTACTGCAAAAAGAAGCAAGTATAACAAGAACGAAGTTTTCATTCAATACTGGAAATACGAGGATATAGAAGAAGATTTGAAAAAAGTTTTTTCAGAAGAGAATGCTTATGAAATAGTTTCATTCTTAAAAGAAAATGGAAAATCAAAAGTTTTAAAAAGGACTTATTGTTTTATTAATTTCCAAACCAAAACTTTAGAAGTTTATCACGGCTTAGACGAAAAAACAGAAGAAATTGTTTCTCTGCTAGAAAAACTTTTAAAAACAAGATTTTTACCTCTTAAATTAAGCTCAAAACAACTAGAAAAAATTTACTCTAATCATAGTCTAGAATTAAAACAAGCTATGTTTAAAAATGTTGAAGGTTTAATTTATGAAGTTTTAAGGGGTAACTACTTAGAGAATAACAAAAAATTTAAGGAATACATGAAAAGATTTTCTGGATGCTTAAGAGTAATTAGTTTTAGGCCAAAAATTAAATTCTTAAACAAAAATTCTAGATATCAAGTTACTGTTAACGGTGACAAAGGAACGATAAAAATTTCTGAAGGATTTTTTTCTTGGAGACCAAGATATGAAATAAGGCAAATAATTTTTATAGTTGCTAAAATTGCTTTTATTTAATTTTCACATCAGTAATAATTCCTGCATCAACTATTTGTGTATAAGTCATGGTTTTGTTTGTTTTTGAATCAAATA
>CAZRMN010000001.1:0-65661 GCA_964601215.1 uncultured archaeon | reverse complement strand
ATCTAATTTTAGTCCTTCAATTTTTTCAGGCGTGATTTCATCAAAAGCTAGAATGAATACTTCCTTTCCTTCTTTTTCTAATTTTTCTTTCAATTTGAAATAATTCTTTTTCAATTGACCTTTTTTCCAGCTAACTAATATTCCAATTCTTTTTGCATCCTTGAGCTGGGCTTTATTCCATGCTATAATTTTTTTTACTTTTTTTCTGAATTCTTCCAAGCTATAAATTTCTTTTTTTTCAAGGTCTAAATTCAAAACAGGTTTTTCTGTTATCAAAACAATTCCTGCACCATAAAACTTTCCAGCTGAAATACACAAAAAACAATTCACATTTTTTTCTATAGTTTTTGCTGCTTCCAAGTTGCAACCTAATACTTGACCAGGGTACTTTAAAGCTTTATGAACAAAAACTTTTTTTCCTTTTTTTTCTAAGAACTCTTTTACTTCTGGAATTAAATCAACGAATTGGATACTAGTAACTAATCCAATTTTTTCATAATCTTTTAGTTTTTCAAACTCTTTTTCTAGTATGGGTTTAGGATTAGCTTTTAAGTGATATTCCCAAAAAACTACCGGTAAACTACTTTTAACGCCAAAATCTTCATGTCCTATGTGTAGTATTGCATCACAACCCAAAAGTATAGCTTCACTATCCCTTATATCACAAGCTCCAAAGCAAGGCTCACAGCATAAAACTATTTCAAACCCTTCCTTTTCCAAATTTTTAATTATTTTTTGAATTCTCAATCTTAAACCTTCTGGAAACTGGAGGAAAATTCTTCTAGCTTTAATTTCCTTTAGTTTTTTTATAACTTCTTCCATTTCACTCATACATTTAATCATTAGTAAAAATAATATAATTTTGTTATGAAAGTTTCAAAAGAAGTGAGAAGAAAAGGTTACTTACTCTTTAAAAAAGGGAAGGTAGAAAAAGTACTAGAAACTGATAAAAGAATTCACTTTAAAGTAAGAGGAGAAACTGACGTTCATTCAGTGATTTTCGATAAAGAAAAAAGAAAGTTTTCATGTGATTGTCCATGGTTTTCTTTAAAAGAAAGAACTTGCAGTCACATCTATGCTGTTAAGCTTAAAGAAAAAATTAAGGACTAATTCTTGTTCTATCCCTTGGAAACATACAAACTTCACGAATATTTTTTCTACCAGTAATAGTCATTGTAATTCTTTCCAGTCCAATACTCCAACCAGCATGAGGTGCACTTCCGTATTTAAAGCTATTAATATAAAACTCAAAATCTTTAGGATTTAGTCCCTTTTCCTTAATCTTTTTGATTAATAACTCAGGTAAATGAATTCTTTGAGTGCCAGAAGCCAATTCCAAACCTTTATAAATTAAATCAAAAGCCTTAACAATTTTTGGATTTTTTTCGTTTGGCATAGCATAAAAAGGTTTAAGCTCTGAAGGCCAGTCTACGATGAAAAAAGCATCTTTTTTGACTAGGCTAGTGAGCAATTTTTCTTGAGTTTTTGTAAAGTCATCGCTCCATTCAATTTTTTCTCCATTTTTCTTGAGTAATTCTATTGCTTCAGAATAAGTTATCCTTTTTAATGGTAACTTTGGTATTTTTATCTTTTGATTCAAAACTTTTAACTCTCTTTTGCAATTCTTCTCAACTTCTTTAAGTATAAACACAAAACATTCTTCCAATACTTTCATCACTTCTTTATCATCAGCAAAAGCTTGTTCAATATCCATTTGTCTAATCTCATTTAAATGCGTAGGTTGGTCGAATTTTTCAGCCCTAAAAACAGGCATTACACAGAAAACTTTTTCAAACGCTAGCGCACAAACTTGTTTGTAAAGTTGGGGAGATTGTGCTAAAAAAGCTTTTTTCTCAAAATATGGTAAGGAGAAAAGTTCAGCTCCTCCTTCACTGGCAGAAGAAATTATGCATGGCGGTTGAATTTCTATATATCCTCGAGATGTTAAAAAATCTCTAAATGCTTTTGTAATTCTCGATTGAATCCTAAAAATTGCCCAAGATTCTCTTGTTCTTAAATCTAAAAATCTATTGTTTAGCCTTGTGTCTAAATTTGCTTTCGTGACTTGTCTAGGGTCTAGAGGTAAAGGAACAGAAGCTTTGTTTATAATTTCAATTTCCGAAGGAATTATTTCTATACCCCTTTTTGAAATTTTACTCTTCACTACTTTTCCTTTAACAGAGATCACATCTTCTTGGTGCAATTTTTCACAAACTTCTAATGTTTTTTTAGAAACCTTTTCTTTTGGAGCAGTTACTTGAATCACACCTTCTTTATCTCTTAGAAGAATAAAACTTATACCTCCTAAAATTCTTACATCAAAAACCCATCCAGATAAAACTACTTCTTTTCCGATTGCTTTTTCTAATTCGCTAGTGTAATGGGTTCTTTTTAGCATATCACAACCCATAAAGAGTAAACCAAACGAGCAACCAGAACAAAATAAAAGTAATTAAAGTATCTAGGATTATTTTAAACTTTTTCTTTTTTATTAAATTTTTAAAGGGTATTAAACAACCAAAATAAATTACTATAGGAACTATTATTGATAAAAAAAAGTTTTGAGAATTAACAAAAAAGTTTGAAATTATTCCAGAAACTATTCCTAACCCAAAAAATACTAAAATCACAATTTTTTCTATTTTCATTATTTTCCCTCTTTACACTTTTCTTTTTTCTTAAAGAAATCTTTTATTCTTTTCTGCCAAGATTTTTTGCCTAATATTTCTTCATAAACCCAGGGCTGAAGTTTTTCTCCCATCTCAAAAAGTTTTGTAGCTACGCTTTCAACAGTATCCCAGTGCCATCTTATGTAAGAAGGAGGTTCTTCACTTTCCTTCAAAATCTTTTCTAAAAATTTAATGCTCCTTACATCATGACTATAACCTACGCCAAAATCAAATTTTACTTTCTTTTTTAACTCTTCTATGGCTTTATCCCTCTCAACTTTGGCAATTATCGAAGCAGCAGAAACTATAGGATAAGTTTCGTCTGCATAATTTTCAACTATTAGTTTTATCTTTTTGTTATCCAAGTTTTCTCTAATTAGCTTTTCAAATTTTCCAACTTTTTTTGAGTTTATATTACCCAAAGAATCAACATAAACCTTATCAGCATTGCAGATATCTATTATTTGAGCCATCTTTAAAGCTTCAAGAGCATCCAGTTTCATCTTGTACTTTTTCCTATAAGTAAAAATTTTACAAGCTGGAATACGCATTATAATTACTGATTTAGCAATTTTTTCTATTTTTTTAGCTAACATTTCTCTTTTTTTTGGAGTTAACGCTTTTGAATCCTTTACTCCAATCTTTTTTAATTTTTTTTCATCTTTTTTATCTATTACTACTCCACAGATTACCATCGGGCCTATGAGTGCTCCTCGACCTGCTTCATCTAAACCACAAATAAGGATTTCTATCACCCCTAAATTCCATAAAATAATAAAATACCAGTAAAAATTATAAGTAAAATGCTTGGTAAGTGTGACCTTTTATGAGCTTTTAAATATCTAGGGTCTTCAGGCAAATAGCCAACTGGTAACCTACCTCTAATTTTTTTGTTCAGTAGAGGAGGAAATAAAAATATCCCATTCTTATCTAAAAGGTCAAAAAAAAGGTGCGAAAGTAGAGAAATGAACACTAAATCTGGTGGCAAGAAAAACAAAAATGGAATAGATAGAATCAAAATTCCAGTAAAGCTATGGAGCCAACTCCTTGGTCTATAAGCTAAATGAAGTATGGAAGGAATTTCAATTCTTTGTTTTTTTCTTTTGTCATATATATAACCAAAAAAATGGTCTATATCTATAATACAACTTAAAAAAATAGCCCAAAAATTTTGAAATTTTTTTGCTAACCAAATTCCAAAAACAAAGTGTGCAATTAAATCCATACTACACCTTCCAATGTTTAATTCCTATTTTTAATATAAATACATCTTCGAAAAAATCCCAGAATAAATGTAGGAATACAGAGAGAAAACAAATACCAACAATAAAAAGTTGAGGAAATAGAGCTAAGAAAGAAAGTAGGAAAGAAAGTATTAAAGAAAGAAAGTTGTGAAATGGATAAATTTGAGGAGAGTGCGAACTCCAAACTTTTATCCAATGCTTAATACCCTTCTTTTTTATTAAAGGTATATGGTCAAGGTCAACAAGAGCAGAAGCTAGAAACACTAAAAATACTTGAAAAAAGTCTAATCTAAAAACAAGAAAAATCAAAAAAATGAGAAAAAGATGTACAAAGCCATGGAATAAAAAATAAATAAAATTCATATATAATTGTGAAACTTGAAGAAATAAAAAAAGATATTCTGAAAGGGAAGACTATAGAAGAAATTCTTGAAAGGATTGAATGGAAAGAATTTGAAAATGTGGTGAAAGAAATTTTTGAAGTACATGAGTTTAAAGTTATGAAAAATTTCAGGTTTAAAACTGATAGAAAGTATGAGATAGATTTAGTAGCTAAGAGGAATAGTTTAGTTCTATGTATAGATTGCAAAAAATGGAGAGGTGGGAGATACAAGACAAGTGATTTGAAAAAAGCTATAAAAGAGCAAGAGAAAAGAACTGAAGAATTCAAAAAATTCTTAAAGAATAGTTTTTTTGACGAAAAACCAAAGATCAAACCTCTAATTGTTACTCTTCTAGAAGAAGATATCTTAAGGAAAAATAAAACTTGGGTTGTACCGATAGGAAAATTAAACTCCTTCTTACTGGAGCTTGAAAAATACTTTTAAAAGAAATTAAAAACTATTATTTATATTTTTCGAAAAAAATATAAATAAGGTGATGCAATGGCTGATTTTAAAATAAGAATAGAAAATATAGTTGCTTCTGCTTCCCTTGGGATTGAAATTCCTCTTGAAAAGATTGTTTCTAAAATGGAAGGAATGGAGTATGAACCCGAACAATTTCCAGGATTAGTTTATAGAATTAAAACTCCAAAAGCTGCAGCACTTATCTTCAGTTCAGGAAAAATAGTCTGTACAGGAGCAAGAAGTGTTGAAGATGTGAACAAAGTGTTTAAAAAAATAAGAAAAGTAATTGAAAAATCTGGAGTAAAAGTTCCTAAAAACTTTAAAATTCAGGTGGAAAATATAGTTGCTTCTGCAAAATTACCTTCTAGCTTAAACTTGGATACAATAGCTTTTAACCTAGAAAATTCGGAGTATGAACCCGAACAGTTTCCAGGATTAGTTTATAGAATGGATGACCCAAAAGTTGCATTCTTACTTTTTGGTTCAGGAAAAATAGTCTGCACAGGAGCAAGAGACATAAAAGATGTAAACACAGCAGTAAAAAAAGTTTCCAAGAAGTTGAAAGATATCAAAGCTTTGCTCTAGTCAGAAAGATTTCCGAAAGCTTTCAATAATTAGAAACATTTAAAAAAACTGAGAATAATAAAAGAAATGCATGAAAAAAGAGGAAATTATAGATAAGTTTGTTGAATTTCTTTCAGAAGAGTATTATAATGATTTACTCTTGGCAGTAAATGAGGGTAAAAAGTCAATTCTTGTGGATTTTTCTATCTTAGATAAGTTTGATACAGAGCTTGCTGATTTGCTACTCGAAAACCCAGAAGAAATTTTAAGCTTGGCTGAAGAAGCGATCAAGCAAATAGACTTGCCAGGAGAGCCAAAAATTAAAATAAGGATTTTCAACCTTCCAGAAAGCAGGCAAATAAGGATAAGGAATATTAGAGCCGAACACATAGGTAAGCTTATTTCAGTTGATGGAATAGTTAAAAGAGCTAGCGAGATTAGACCAGAAGTTTCAGAAGCGATATTTTTGTGTCCTTCTTGTGGAAAGCACATTTCTGTAATCCAAACAGAAAGAGTTATAAGACCTCCTACAGAATGCGATTGTGGAAATAGAAAAAAATTCAAACTCATAGACCAAAAACTTTACGATGCAAGATGGATTGCAATAGAAGAGCCCTTTGAAATCACTAGCGGTGAAAGACCCTCTGAAATAATGGTTTTTTTAAAGGAAGATTTAACTACACCTAAAATGCAGAATAAAACCGACCCTGGTAATAGAATAAAAGTTGTTGGGATACTAAAGCAAATGCCTAGAAGAGTGAGGGGAACCAGGTCAAGACAAATGGAAATTTATATTGATGCCAATTCTGTGGAAAGCATAGAAGTAGAATGGGAAGAATTAGAAATAACCCCTGAAGATGAAAAAAAGATTTTAGAGCTAGCTAGAGACCCAAACGTTTATGATAAATTAGTTGCCTCCATCGCTCCAGCCCTTTATGGTCTAGATGAAATCAAGGAAGCAATTGTTTTACAACTTTTTGGAGGAGAAATGCACATACAAAAAGACAAATCTAGAGTTAGAGGAGATATTCATATTCTTTTGGTAGGAGATCCCAGTTGTCTTGTGGGGGATGAAAGAGTCATATTGGGAAATGGTAGCATAGTTAAAATTTCCTCTTTGGGTTCTTCACATTTACAAAAAATTAATATCCCAGTTTATTTAGCAGAAGGGTATAAAAGAGGTATTGCAAAAGTTTTTCACAAATATGAATTTCATCCAGTGATCGAAATAATTACAGAAAGTGGAAAAAGTATAAAAGGTACATTTAATCAACCCTTACTTGTAAAAGAAGATGTAAAAACGAGTTTTGGGAAACAAAAACCGAAAAAATGGAAACGCTTGGATGAGATAAAAATTGGAGACGAAGTAAGAGTAATCAATTGGATACCATGCAGTATTCATAAGTATGTAAAAACAGGCTGGAAATTAGAAAACCCTGCTAAGCAAAGTAAAAAAATTAAAATCCCACAAGTAGTAGATGAAAAGCTTGCAAGTATTTTAGGGTATCTTTTAGCAGATGGTTACGTTACTAAATATAAAGTAGGATGTGTATTTAATTACAACGAACTAGACCTTTTGCCAAAGATGGAAAAACTATTTTTTGAAGTATTTGGCTTAAAACCAAGCTTTGAACATAAAAAAGAAAAGTTCGGAATTAATGTTGAAATGGTATTTAATTCTGTAAATCTTGCAAAACTGTTGCAATTTTTAAAAATTAAAAGAGTACCTGACTTAATACTTTGTTCGAAAAATTCAGTTGTTGCATCTTTTCTTTCTTGGTTATATGATGGAGACGGATCAGTAATAGCAGAAGGAAGAGGAAAAAATGGTATACTTTATAAAGCTAAGGATATTGAATTATTAAGAGATATACAAATTTTACTTTTAAGGTTTGGTATTCACTCTAGAATATATGGAAACAATTTGATGATAAGACAAGCTAATTCAATAGCTAAGTTTGCAAAATCAATTGGTTTTAACTGCAGAAAAAAAAGAAGAAAACTAAAACGACTTCTTGAAAAAGTGAAAAAATTAAAAAAAAGGAGGAAAAATAAAAGATGGGAAAAAGTTGTTGAAATTGTTTATCATCCTCCGCAAACAGTTTATGATATAGAGGTTCCTATTTACCATAAGTTTGTAGCAAATGGAATAGTTTGTCACAACACAGCAAAAAGTGTTTTGATGAAAGTAGTTTCTACTTTAATCCCTCGTGGAAGATATGTATCTGGGAAAGGAGTAACAGGTGCCGGTCTTACTGCTACTGTAGTAAGAGATGAAGAATTCTTGGGAGGATGGGTTTTAGAAGCTGGAGCTTTAGTGATGTGCAATAAAAGCTTAATTTGTATAGATGAATTTGAAAAAATAGATAAGAGCGATCAAATTGCTTTGCATGAAGCAATGGAACAGAATACGATTTCAATAGCTAAAGCAAACATAGTTGCAACTTTGCCGGCTCAAACAGCAATCTTAGCAGGTGGAAATCCAAAATTAGGAAGGTTTGATCCATATTTACCAATAAAAGAACAAATTGACATTCCAGACACTCTACTAGCAAGGTTTGATTTAAAGTTTGCCTTGAGGGATATACCAAATCCTGAGTTAGATGAAAAAATTGCTGAACACATTTTAAGAGCAAGACATTTTGCTGAAGAGGAAATTAAACCAGCTATCGAGCCAGAGTTTCTTAAAAAATATATCGCTTATGCAAGGAAAAATTGCCATCCTAAATTAACAAGAGAGGCAGGAGATACAATAAAAGAATTTTTTGTAAAGTTGAGAGAAAAGGTTACTTCAGAAGAAGCACCAGTTCCTATAACCTTAAGGCAGTATGAAGCATTAATAAGACTTGCTGAGGCTTCAGCTAAAGTTCAGCTTAGGGATAAAGTAACAAAGGAAGATGCTTTGAGAGCGATAAAACTAATGAAAGCTTCTTTAAGACAATTTGGTTTTGATCCAGAAACTGGAAAAATAGATATTGATAGAGCAGAAGGACACATAACTGCTTCTCAAAGGGGGAAAATTAGAATAATGCTGGATGTAATTGAAGAGTTAGTGAATACTCTAGGAAAAAACATTCCCAAAGAGGAAATAGTTAAGCTTGCTAAAAGTAGAGGGTTAAAAGAATATGATATAGAAAAAATACTGAATGAACTTAAGAATAAAGGCGATTTATTCGAACCTCGTCCTGGGATATATCAAAAAATGTAAAATTTTCTAAAACTTTAAAATGTTGAAAATTATATAAGAGTTAGATGAGTGACAAAAAAAGACTACCAGCAAAAAAAGTTAGAATTTGTGATATAGTAAACGGGAAGTTCTACTTTGGTGAAAAAGAAGGGATGAAACCAAGTTATTTGATAACCCCTTTTGGCCAAAAAATTTCTAGGGTAAATTTAGTAGCAACTGTCATAGATAAATTTTTGAGCGAGGATGAAAACTATTCTACTATTACTATTGATGATGGAACTGAAACTATAAGAGTAAAGACTTTCAGAGAAAAAGTTGATTTATTAAAAGAAATAGAAATAGGTGATATGGTAATAGTAATAGGAAAAATAAAAGAATATAATGGCGAGGTTTATATAAATGGAGAAATAGTAAGAAAAGTTGAGAATAAAAATCTTGAAATTTTAAGAAAACTGGAAATTTTGAACGAGTTAGTAGAACAGAAAAAAATTTTGGAAGAAATAAAAAAACTGCAAGGAAAAATAAACTCAGAAGAATTGGAGGAATATGTGAAAAAAAAGTTTGGTATAGATAGGGAAAGTTTAAGAGTAATTCAAGAAAACTTAAAAGTTTCCCAAGAAATAGATTATAAACCCAAAATACTCAAACTTATTGAGGATTTGGACGAAGGCGAGGGTGTGGAAATAAGTAAAATCCTTCAACTTTCAGATTTACCAGAAAATGTAATTGATAATGCGATTAATGAATTGCTTGCATCAGGTACTCTTTATGAACCTAGGCCAGGAATTTTCAAGAAGGTGTGAAGATGAAGTATGAAGAAATGCTTGAAAAAGCTCTTAAAAAACTTCCAAAAAGGGTAGAAGAGAGAAAAAGGTTTGAAATGCCTAGAGTTATTTCTGAAATTCATGGGAATAAAACAATTCTTAAAAACTTAAACGAAATTTTAAATGTTTTGAGAAGGGATGTTAAACATTTTACTAAATTTATTTCAAAAGAATTAGCTACTGCCGCAAGCGTGGAAGGAAGTTATTTAGTTTTTCAAGGTAGAATATCAAAAGAAATTTTACAAAAAAAACTTGAAGAATATGTAAAGGAATTTGTTTTGTGTAAAGAGTGCAAACAACCAGACACAAAAATTGTAAAAGAAGGAAGAATAAGTTTTTTAAAGTGTGAAGCTTGTGGTGCAAAATATTCTGTAAGGAGTAAGTAATGTTTTGGAGTAAAATTTTTAACACTAAATACGATATCCTTGTAGCCATATGTGATGAAGAACTTTTGGAAAAAACGATAGATAAAAGGCTAAACATAAAAGCAAAAAAAGAATTCTATGGGGGAAGACTAATTGATGAAAAAATTGCGATAAAAATTATGGAAAAAGCAACCATTGGTAATCTTTTAGGTAAAAAAATTGTTGAACTAGCTGAAAAGAATGGTTTTATAACAAGAGAAAATATTATTTTAATTAATGGGGTCCCTCATGCTCAGTTTGTTAAGCTCTAGGAAAGCGCAATTTTTTGTTCTATCTGCAGTTGCTATAGTAACAATAATATTTTTTGTAAGTAGATGGTTAGAACCTTACACTATTCCTGACACCTCTTTTGTTGCTTTAAGTGATGAATCTTTTGTTTTTGACAATATAGTCGAAAAATTCAAAGAAACAGTTAAAACTAGCAAAACTTGTGAAGACTTGAAGTATAACTTAGATGAATTCAAAAATTTTGCTGAAAGGTTTGCTTCTGAAAAAAATTATATCTTAGATATTCATTACACAATTTCTCCTTGTGCAGATGAACCACCACCTATGAATGCGGTAGTCGAAGCCAAAATTTATTTAGAATCTTCACAAGCAAGATTGTATTCAGAATTTTCAGTAACTAGGCCTTAGCCTAATCTGCAATCGTTAGTAGTATAAATCCAATATCCCTGTCCTCTTATCATATCCGATGCCTCAGACCATCTTTTTTTGTGAGGGTCCCAGTATAGAGGACCAATAGAAATTTGACAATTCCCTGTAGGAAAAGGTGATATCCTATTCCAAACAGAGCCCACTTGATTATATCCTGCAGTTAAGTCTGGTAACTCGGAAAGAGAGCCAGCATCACTTGCAGATATGTTTATATCACAACCTTCATACAAAGGCATATATTCTTTACCTAGATGCCATTGAGGATTAACCCAATAAGCTTCTCCAAATTTTAAATTAGTAATTCCGTAAACTATTTCCCATTTTTTATTTTGATTATCCCAATGGTAAAATGGTAAATTTTCAGAATTGCAAGTATCTGATTCTATTGTTGAAATTTTTTTGAAAGGTATGGAAATAAGGTTCCATCCTCTATATAGTGTGATATGATATCTTTTGCAATCTTCGGGAGTATCTAAACTAGTTTCTCCACAATTGCAAATCCCATCCCCTTTATGTTCTTCTAAATTTCCGTTTCTGCAAATATAATCTCCCCAACATTGTCCATTCGAAATACAAAAAGGCGGAGTAGGTATACTACATTCACCAGGAGAACAAGGAAGTTGACAAATAAAATTGTTACATGTTCCTCCTATACAAGGCTCACAAATACCATTTTTACAAGAACATTCAGCATTTGTTCCAGGACATAAAGACCAAGTGCAATGAGCATTACAGTATAAAGCGTTTCCATTACATTGACCTGGTTGACATTCAACTTGTGAAGCAGGTTTGCATTGATTATCTCCACTACACCACTCGCAATCTGGAGCAGGGCAAGAATTCTCATCAAAGATAGAACAATCAAGTACACAATTACAACTCTCGTTGCATATTTTATTAATTTCACAAGATGAACCAATAGCTTTTTCATCGCAACTTAAATCAGCACCACAATTACTTTTGCAGATATCTGTGCAAATCCCTTGAGAACAGGAAAAGGGGGAACAAGAATTAGGATTGGAATAAGGACCATTCAAATATTCTTTTAGAATTTCTTCATCGGTCAAAGCATAATTATAAATTTTTACTTCATCTATTATTCCATTAAAATAGTTCGTACTCCATACTCTTCTACCTATATAAAGTGGATGTGTTCCAGGAATAGTCCCATAAGCCATTGGTGAATAAAAGTAGCCTGATGGGGAATATTTTACACCGTTTATGTAAAATGTTATTTTAGTTCCATTCATTGTTACTCCAAGATGATACCATTTTTGTGTTTCAAAACTAAAAGAAATGTAAGCACATTCCCAATAATTGGAATTCCTATCGAATTTATAGAACCTTAGTTGGCTTCCAGAGTTATCTATCATTAGTTCATACTCATTGTAATGTTTACTTACTATTGTCATCCTCGACTGAATTTTATTTATGTTTATCCATGCTTCTATAGTTAATTGAGCTATAGTCTGCAAACTTGGTGAATTAGGAATTGAAACATAATCATCAATACCATCAAAATTAAGAGCAAAATTGAATTTTCCGTTTGTCCAACCCGTTGTATCTAATCCCCCATATAAAGTTCCATTATTTCCATATCCAGAACTATCGTAAGCTTTATCCCCAGAATTTTCATCAAACTTCCAATAGGCCACTAAACTTGCAAATTCATTTGTAGGTAAACATTCACCGCTTGTACACTTATATACATTTCTTCCTTTGTTACATTCATCAATACATTGAGAACTTCCTACATCACAAATTTTACCCTCATTTACATTTTCACATTCTTCTGTTTGAGTAACCGTATAAGGGCATCTTTCTCCTTCAACCGATGGACAACTATAGACATAACAAGTTTTTGTTCTACATCTTTTGCAAGGAGTAGGATAATAATAACTAGAATAATAGCAATAATCTCGAGGACAACAAACACTACCGAATGAACATGACTTTAAAGTCAATCCAGAACAACACACATAATTACACCCTGGAGAAGAAGTTGAATAACCCTCGTTAACACAATGATAACAACTGGAAGCTAATCCTGAGCATCTGTCATAAGTGCAAGCATAATTATCACTACAATTCAAAATTAAAAATGAGGTACAGTATCCGTTTGCACATGTTTTATTATATCCATAAGCTCCTGAACAGTAATTATTTCCACAAGCCAATCCAGTATTTAAGTCTGATATTTTTTCTGAAGTTGCGCTAGAGGCAGTTTGTTTACAACTTTTTCCTGAACAATAATAAGAGGCATAATAAGTATAGTTGTATAAACTACAACACGAGGAAGACGAAAATGTGTAAGTAACCCATCCATTAAAATCTTCACAATTATAACTGTAAGAAGGAATAGAAATATTTACATCAGTCATAGGCCTACCATCTAAGAATTTGAACCTAGCTTTAAAGACCCAAACTCCAGTTTTTTCGCCCACTCTAATCAGAAGTTTATTCATTCCTTTGTTCAAATGAGTGTTTACAACATCCTCAGTTTCTCCATAACCATATCTACATTCCGATGATTTATCTAGGATTTTATTTCCATTCAACCAAACAGTTATACCATTATTGTATCCAACAGCTAATTTTGCATCTCTTTCTTCAGGAGAATAAATATATGCGAAAGCAAAAGCAGTAACATAATCTTTTAATACACCACTACCAAAAACATCGTTTTCAAAATCGATTAACTCATCACTATTATGGTGAATAAACCAGGTTTGGCCAGCTGTTTTCATTCCTCCAATAGGAGAGATGGAAGAAAAATCAAACCAATTGTCGCACCCTCGTCTTTCCATAGATGAAGAAAAACAAGGTTCACAACCGCAATCTATATCTTTAAAAGGTCCCAATATAAGCCAATCTCTTATGTATCCATTGGAATCTGGTTTATTCCAATCTCTTAAATACTCATTATACTTACAATCTCCATTAACATCACAGTAATATTCTCTATAAGTAATACTACTTCCAGAACAAGTGAAATCATCTTGTGGGCAAGTTGCTTTACAACATCTTTCATCACAAATTCCTGAACAACATTCGGAATCATCACTACATTCTGCACCTTCAGGATAGCAATGAAAAACACATTGACCATTTTTACATATCTCTCCAGTTTCACAATCGGAATCATCACAACATTCCTGATTAATCGCTGAAATTGTTATTGAATAACTTGCATAACCGCCTTGAACGCTATAGGAATACACATCACTCGTCCAAGTACCGTTTTTGCCGCAAATTGAAATCTGTTCAGGGGCTCCAGGAATTTTTGAACTCGATTTATCTATGAGAAACCCGTCGGGATCATAAAGGAATAAATCTAAATCATCATCAGAACTCATAGATAAACTTACCGTAAAGTTGACTCTTGTATAAGAGGAGAAATCACTATACCAACTTTGATTTTTTCCACTTCCTTCAAAACAGCCATAATAAGTACCTGGGTCTACGTACCCTCCACATTGGTAATCAGGTGGACAAGCGGGTGGACAAGCAGCAAAAGCAACTGGTAAAAATAGTAGAAAAAATAATACAAAAAATAACAATACTCTCATAATTAAAATACCAAATTGTTAATTAATATTTTTTAAAATTTCTGCATGTTGTCTGTCCAAACCTAAGGAATTTAACAAGTTTTCTTTCATTTTCTTGTTTTTGAACCAAATTTTAATGAACGGTAAAAACTCTTTTTTTAATTTTCTTATTGAACAATGTAAAATTTTTGAAAGATTTAGTAGAAGTTCCTTTTCTTCCTTTCTCATTTGTTTTGTACTTCCTAGAATTATAAGTTTTTCTGGATATTGATATTTTGTAAACTTCTTGTAAACCTTTTCTTTTGCAGAAGAAACTCCAGCAGTCATAAGGTCTATCATATAACCTTTAAGTCTCCAATTTTGCCTTGAAGAAACCCTTCGCCTGAACAAATCTGCCTTACTCAAAGCTTCAAAAGCTTTTGCAATTTCTTCAGGTTTTTCATATTCATTTAAAATATTATTTTCTATCCACCAAAAAATTTCATCAGGATCTTTATCAACATTAATTATCGAAAGTTTAGCTGCTAGAGCAGTTCTAGTTTTAAAAATCATTTTTAAAGCATCAAAAATACTTTCCTCTCTTTCCCTATAACTTAAGACTTCCAAATCTTTTTCAACTATTTCTCTTTTACCTCTTGCTATCGTTTCTAAATCATTTATAGCTGCTCTTAAATCACCCTTACTTAAAGAAGCGATTTTTTTGAGTATATCCTTACTAGCTTTTATTCCTTCCTTTTTGCAAATGTAAGCTAAGCGCTTAACTATATCCCAAACATAAATTTTTTTGAATTGGACAAGCTTGCAATATTGCCTTAAACTTCTAAGCTTTGGGTCATATGGGTTATTGCAAGTCAATACAATAGGAAACCTTGATGTTTTGATTATTTTAATTATTTCTCCCACTCCACCTCTATCTTCTCTTCCTGCTATTCCGTCTATTTCATCTATCAAAAAAATTTTTCCTTTTTTAAATAAGGAAGCTTGAGTTATAGAACTTCCTAATATTCTTTTTATTTGAACTGAAGACCTAAAGTCGCTTGCATTCATCTCAATTAAATCAACTTTTTTTTCCGAAGCATAAGCTTCTACTAAGGCAGTTTTACCAACACCTGGCATCCCATACAAAAGCAAAGCTTTACTTCCAGGCTTCCAAGATTTTATCCATTTTAAAAATTCTTCTAAAGCTTCTTTTTGATTCACAAATTCCTTTAAACTTTTTGGTTTATATTTTTCTGCCCAAGTCAAGCTGATCAACTATTTCTTAGAAAATAGCAAAAATTGGGCGAGTAAAGCTTCAAGTTGGATTAATTCATTACAGCCTTCACTTATTCTAAACTCATATTCACCACATTTTTCTATTAGCTTAACTTTTGCTTCTTCTGGTAAGTTTAAAGAATAAATTTGTCTATGAATTTCAGCAATTATATCACTTCCCGCTAAACCTTGCCTTAAAATCATATCTTGCAATTTTTTTCTTGCTTCCTTAAACTTACCTTTTATAGCTAATTCCAGCATTTCTTTTACATCAGTAGGTTTAGCTTTTGAAGCTACCTCATAAACAACTTCTTCTGTAATTCTTCTGCCGAGAGCTGCACAAGCCTGCAATAAATTAGCAACTTTTCTTAAATCTCCTTCAGAAATATAAACTATTGCTTTTATTGCATTTTCTGCAATTTTTAATTTTTCACCTTTTACTATTCTTTGAATGAATTTTTTAATTTCACTTTCTTCTAAACTTCTAAACCTAAAAACCGCTACTCTGCTTTGAATTGGTTCGATAATTTTAGAACTCCAGTTACAGATTAGAATAAAACGGGAAACATGGGTAAAATTTTCCATAGTTCTACGTAAAGCCTGTTGAGCTTCAGGAGTTAGAGCGTCTGCTTCATCTAGAATTATAATTTTGTAAGGAATTTCTCCTATAGGTTTTGTTCTTGCAAAATCTTTTACCTGGCCTCTTATTACATCTATCCCTCTAGCATCACTAGCATTTAACTCAAGAACATTTTGCCTCCATTTTTTTCCATATAATTCTTTTGCAATACAAAGAGCAACAGTCGTCTTACCCGTTCCCGCAGGTCCTGCAAAAAGCATGTGAGGGATATTTTTTTCTTTAACAAAAGCTTTGACTCTTTCTACAACATGCTTTTGATTTATTACTTCATTAAGCTTTTCAGGTCGATATTTTTCAGCATAAATATAAATTTCCTTCATAAAGCTTCACTTAACTATATATTTTGTTATTTAAATTTAAAGATAGTTCAAAACTAATATTTATTAATAAAGATTTTCAAGTTCTTTATAGAAATTTATGAAAGGTAAAACTTTAATTTTATTTGTATCAGCTTTCTTTTTACTATTTTTACCTTTAGTTTTTTCAACAGTAGTCGAAATTACAATTGAATATGGTCCTTTAGATTGGGAAATTTATCCCACTTCCTTTGGGACAAAATCTGGAATGGTAGGTACAGAAGTAATACTTGGTGTTTTTAGACTTAACAATACTGGTACAAAAACTATAAATTTTGAATTAATTCCAAACCAAGCATGGATTTCTTTTAACACTTCCTCAACCTTTTCGCTGGCTGTAGGAGAGTTAAAATATATACAAGTTAACGCTACAGTTCCTTCACAAGCTGGGACTTATGATTATTCTATAAAAGTTAATGCAACTACCCCTGATGTTTCTCCTTCTTATGAAACTGTAACTGGCACTTTAATTGCTTCTACATTACCTCAGCCTTATATTTCTGCAGAAATCGTTGATGCTCCTAGTTCAGTTTCTCCTGACCAACAAGTTAGTTTGAGTGCAAAAGCAACTAATACTGGTTCAGGAGACGCAAGTAACGTTTGGCTTACTTGGGTCTTACCATCTGGCTGGAGTTTAGCTTCTGGAAGCTTAAATGTAAGTGTAGCTTCTCTTTCTCCAGGACAATCCTTCTGGAATAATATAACTGTTGCCGCACCTTCTTCTACTGGTACTTATTTCTTTTCTGTAATTGGAAATTCATCTGAAGGATTTGGAAGTAGTGATTCTGCGAGTGTTCAAGTACAAACAATTACACCAACTCCAACACCAACTCCAACACCCACACCAACACCTGCGCCCCCTAAAAAAGTAATAGCATGGTCTTATGTTATCGATACTTATATCGAACTTTTTGAGAATGAAACTGCAGCAAGAAATATTCTAGTGAAGAATGAAGGAAATGTGGATTTACATAACATAAAAATAGGAGTTGAGGGTTTAGATGCAAGCTGGTATTCAATTCAGCCTAGTAGTTATTCAAAAGCTATTCCTGGAGAAACAAAAAGTTTTATCATAAGCTATTCTCCAACAAAAAGTGGAACTTATAGATTTAAAATAAAAGTAATTTCTGATGAGCTAACTAATGAAACTCAAGTTAGCTTATACGTAAAACCAATACCACCTCCTGAAATTTCTTGTGGAAATGGGGTATGTGAACCCACAGAAAGTTGTGAAACTTGTCCAGAAGACTGTGGTACATGTCCAGAAGTTATTGAAAGTAGACTTGAACTAATAAAATCAACGCTTATAATAACTGGAATTATTGGACCAATAGTAGTCGCAGCCTACATGTTCTTGTTAATAGCAGTTAAAAGATGTCCTATATGCGGAGGAAGACTTGAAACCACATATAAAGGAAAGTATGTTGTGAGTAGAAAGTGCACTAAGTGTGGATATTTTGAAATAAAAGAGGTAAAGAGGAAAAGCTAAGTTGAAATTATAGTTCTGTAAAACCAGCTTTCTTTTCCTGATTCGTCAGTAGTATAAACTACAAGAGTGTATTTTTTACCCAAGAATAAACAAGAGGTTAAGCTTATGGAGAATTTCCCTTGGGTAAAAGAGGTTTGATTTTTTTCATTAGTTTCTAGTATTGAAAGAACTACTTTTCCAGAAGGAACTAGTTGTCCAGAGTCAGAGTAAACTAAAAAGCCAGAAACTTCAATTGTTTTATTCTCACATTTCTCTTCAGGTTTAGAATAATTTATTATAAGGATGTCCGAACAATAAGCGTAACTTCCAGCTAAACCAGCAGAAATATTAACTAAATAAGTGCCTGGGTCTAAGGTTTGAGTAATAGTTTTTAGGAATTTACCATCTGAGTCAGAAATTGTGTTAGTTGAAAGAATTAGATTTCCGTTTTTTATTAGTTGGATGTTAACATCTAAAGAAACTGGTGAACCATCTAGGTAGCTTGTGTTCCCTATTATATTAATTGTAGAACCCTTGACATAAGGGCCACCAGTTTCACACTCTACTTTATAAATGTTTGATGGATCACTACTATTAGAAATCCAGAATTCGTAGTCGCTTCCAAGAGTTTTATTGATTAGTAGTAAAGTGTAATTGTAACCAAAATGAGAAGAATTACCTTCTTGGATTACAAAATCTGTCCAATTAACTAATTTTTTCCAAGTTGGATTTGGTTCTGAATAATTTTTCATCCAAATGTGGTCTTTATAGTTGGAGAGAGAAAAAGTGTTTTTTATGTGAAATACTGGTAAGGAATGTTTAATTCCGTTAGTAGAAAAATTAAACCTTAATAAGCCTGAAGAATCAACAGAAAAATTATAAGTTAAAGTAATATTATCTCTTCCTTCATAGGTTCCATTTATTATTGAAATAGAAGCTGGATAATACAAATCAAACCATTGGTCTTTAAAGCCAAGCCAAACTGAATAGTTTTCTTGAAGAGATTTATTACCAGAATCTGAAAAGAAAAACCCAAAACCGAAAATGTAAGGGCTTGGATTTTTGCCTCCATTAAAACCTAAGTATGTATAGTAATAAGGAGGATAAACCGTTTCCCAACTTGATTGAGGAGGGTTTTGAATACTAGTTTGTAAAGGAAACCTAGCGATTGTTTTGTTATGTCCGGTTTCGTTGAAAATAAATACTACGCTATTGTTAAAGTTATTTTTCTTAATTGTTACAGCAAGAGTATTGTTTCCATCCATATAGGTACCATTCAACCAATACCATGCTACAGCATTAAAAACTGGAGAGTTACCCTCTTTATCGAATGTGTATGGTGATTTCCAGACGGGATTTCCTACATACATCTGTGCGAAAGAAAAATTACCCCATACTTTTATTAATTCTATATAATATTTCGGATATGCATAGATATTAGTTGAAACATTCCAACATATTCCAGCCCCTTCCCAACAATCTGAAGCTGGACCATAAGCAGAAGAACTATTTTCAGAATGAACGAAAACTCTCATTGGACCATTCTCTATTAGTTTAACATCCATCAAACTTGTAAGATCTCTTGAACTTACATATCCACTTTGATTCCAGAAATAAAACCCACGATCCTCTCCCCATACACGTGGAAAAATTTTATTAAATACCGTGAGATTTTTTGCAGTTCCCTGAACAACTGAAGTTCCTGTTCTTTCTATGTCAACTATGTATCTTGCTATTCCATTAACTTTTTCTCCAGTTATTTTGTATACATCGCTTACATTAACTGAAACGATACTTTCTGCAAAAACAGTTTCAATGTTTAAAATAAAAACTATTAAAATAGAAATTGAAATTATAAATTTCTTCATGATATAATTTTGTTAAAAGTTTGATTTAAAGAAAAATTTTCGTTTTAGTTAAAATCAAATATTATTTATATGAATTTCAATGAAGATTGAAAGTTTAAAGAAATAGTTAAATTTAAGTTTTCTAAACTTAAACCTTTCTCAGAGAATATGAAAAAGAAAATCTCAATTCCAAGAAAAGAAAACAAAAATATAGAATTTAAGGAGAGGTTACTCTCTTCTTTGCACTTAAAAGAAAATAAAAAGCAACATTTAGCCTCTCAAATGAGATATAGGCTTGAAATAGGAAAGGGAAAAGCAGTTTATATTTTAGGAGTGGACGATAAAGGTAAGGTTAAGGGTTTGAGTGAATTTGAATTCGAAGAAAGTTTAAACGTGTTGAAAGTAATAGCTCGAGAAAATAATGCGAAAATAGAAAAGGTTGAAAAGTTTCAGGAAAATGGAAAAGTTTTTGGAAGAGTTCTAATAACAAAAGTTTTAGGTAAACCAAAAAAACAACATGTAATAATTGCTACCGCCGGGCATGTAAACCATGGAAAATCAACTTTAATAGCTTGTTTGATGACTGGTAAGCCGGACAAGAATGGAAAAGCATGGCTTTATTTAGATGTATTGCCTCATGAAATTGAACGTGGCTTATCTGCTGATTTACATTATGCTCTACTTGGCTTTAAAAATAATAAGCTACTACACTTCAAAAATCCGTTGGATAAAAAGGAAAGAGCAAGGATTGCTGAAGAAGCTGACAAGATAATAAGCTTTGTTGACACAGTTGGTCATAGCGCTTGGTTATACACTGCTATTCGAGGATTTGTTGGCCAAAGCATAGATTATGGTTTGTTGGTAGTTGCTGCTAACGATGGTGTAATGCCTACTACTAAAGAGCATTTAGGCTTGCTATTAGCGATGAATTTACCAATAATAATTTGTATTACCAAGACTGATAAAGTAAGTAAAAAAAGAGTTGAAGAAGTTGAAAATGAAATTGAAAACTTGCTTAAAAATGTGGGAAGAGTTCCATTTCCAGTAAAGGCTGAAAGCGATATTGAAGTAATCCTTGACAAGCTAGAGATAATCGTTCCAATTCTTAAAACTTCTTCTGTAACTTTGGAAGGTTATGAGTTACTGAAAAAACTTCTTAACTATTTGCCTCAAAAAGAAAAGGAAGTAGAGAAACCTTTTCTCATGTTTATAGATAGGATTTATAATGTTTCAGGTGTAGGCACAGTAGTTTCTGGTACTATTAAGCAAGGAAAGCTTAAGGCTGGTTCTGAACTATTACTAGGACCAATAGGTGGGGAATTTAAAAAAGTTAAAGCAAAAAGCATACAAATGCATTATTTGCCTTTGGAAGAAGCTAATGCTGGTTTAGTAGTTGGTATAGCAATAAGAAGAGTAAAACATGAGGAAATAAAAAGAGGAATGATACTTTGCGATGCGAGTATAAAACCAAAAGCAGTAAAAAGTTTTGAAGCAGAAGTTTTGGTTTTAAACCATCCAACTAGAATTGCCTCAGGCTATGAACCTGTTATTCATTGCAACACAATAGCTGAAGCCGCAAAGATAGAATGCTTAAATAAAAAATATTTAAAAGCTGGAGATTCAGGTTTAGTAAGATTTACCTTCAAATATTCTTCTCATTTCATTCAAGAAGGGGATAAATTTATTTTTCGCGAAGGAAAAACAAAAGGAATAGGAACTGTGACAAAAATTATAAGATAATCGCAGTTCCTCCTGCGTGCCAGGATAATCTGGGTCTTAGTTGAATTAAAAATACTCTTTCTAAATTATCGTCTAAAATTATTGCACTTCCTATCCAACCTCTAGGCAAAGCGTTTATATACTTCCATAACTCTTCTGCCATGTAAGTTTGCATTACTGCATGCAAAGCTTGTAAATCATCCTTTGAAGTTAGTCTATGAGAAATTACTAAGTCGCACTGGCTTAGTATATCTTGATGGATTTTATTTGGCATTTGAGTTATCACAACTAGACTTATACCAGGCTCTCTTCCTTGCTTTGCTATTGTTAACAAAGGGTTTAAAGAAACACTTAGCTCAGTTCCACAAAAGTTATGGGCTTCATCAATAATCAACCAAACCATCGGATAAGTTTTTTTAGCTTCCTTTCCTTCAAGCTTTGCTATTTCTTCCTCTTTTCTTGCTATTACTCTTGCTTGATAAATTTTTCTTGCTAAAATTGCAACTATAAAATTTCTTACACTCCATGCTTCAGTAGCTCTTAAATGAGAAACATCAACTACACTTATTTGTCCAGGCTGAATTATTTCATCGATATTAATTCCTTCTTCTCCAAAAACCCCCCATTGTTTTGCTACAGTAAGCATATTTTCTAAAGCATTTTTCACATCTTGAGAAGTTTCTCTATCATCTCTTATTTTTGTTATTAGGTCTTCAATACTAAATTTTTCCCTACTTTCTAAAAGCTCGTTAACATTTTTCTCTAAAGAAATTGCAATTGGTTCTGTTCTTTTAAGGTTAAAAGCTAGACACCATTCCTCACCAGAAAATTCATAAGGCAAGATAGAAATCCCTCCATCAACTGGGATTCCCGCTTTTTTGAATTCTTCTATTTGAGAAAAAGGAACAAAAACTTTTACATTTTCAAAACCTTTTGGTTCCAAATCCCATTCCTTAAGCAAATCCCTTTGCTGTTCGTTTGGTCTTTTCAAACTCCAATAGATTCCCATTGTATCGATCATCACAACACTTAAATTATTTCTAAATTCTTCTGGAAGCAAAGCTATTTCTTCTGCTATTATTCCTGCCGAATAGCTTTTGCCCGTTCCTCTTTTTCCAGAGATTAGTATTATATGTGGTCTTAGCAAGTCAAGAAAAACCTTTGTGGTAAGGTGGGCATCTTCACCTTTGCCAACAATATGTTTTCCTATATAACCAATGCACCTATCTCCAAATTTTTCTAAGTCTTCTCTTGTCCTACCTACGATAGTTTTATGAGGTTTGAAAACTTTTTGCTCCATAATAGATAATTTAGTTTTTCAGAATAAATTAGCTAAAGTTTTTTAGAATAAAATCTAAGATAAGCCTTGCCATATTTATATTTACATAAAAAAATTTTAAAAATCAAGGGAGGGTAGTCTAGCTTGGTTAGGACGCGGCCCTGGGGTTTGTACAGAACGGCTGTAGCCTGGGTTCAAATCCCAGCTCTCCCATATTTAAAATCTGCAAAAATTTTTTGGGACATAGTCTATTTAATTATACCTAAAAAAATTTATAGCACCTTGAAAAGAAATGTAAAAATACCAAAAAAAATTCATAACATTAATAGAAGATAAAGATATAACTGAATTATTAGTAAAAATAGTAAGAGAATATATTGGGGACGCTTGACTGCGGGGATACATACCGCAAACGTCGTCTAGTTTGGTCTAGGATCGGGCCCTTGGGAGGCTCAGACCTGGGTTCAAATCCCAGCGTCCCCATTTCTTTTTCTTTTAAATCTAAACTATAATTAATGAGAAGAGGAAGAAAACCAGAATGGCAAAGAAAGATTGCAAAAGAAAGAATAAAAATTCTTTTTGAGTTAGCAGAGAAAGAATTTAAAAAACACCCTGAAAGAAGTAAAAGATACATTCAGTTAGCGAGAAAAATTGGATTAAGGTATAATGTAAGGCTTACGAAAGAACAAAAAAGAAAATTCTGCAAAAATTGTAACTCATTACTTTTGCCAGGAGTAAGCTGTAAAGTAAGACTAGATAAAAATAAAAAAACAGTTAGTATAAAATGTTTGAACTGTAATAAAATTTATAGATATCCTTATAAAAGATGAGTAAATGAAGCCCGAAACACATTTAATAATAGGTTTATTGACTGTTTTTATAGCTACTTTTATGCTCATTTATGTAGTTCAAAATATTGAAAATATCACTCGGGAATGTAAAAAAACTGGAACTCAGCTAACAGTTTGTAGAAGAATTACTGGATTCACTTTTCCAGTAATAGTATCGCTTTTAATAATTTCAGGATTTATAATAATAATTTGCGTAACAACTTATATACTTTTATCACCAAAGGGTTTAGTATGGTAACAGTAAGGGAAGTTGCTGCTGACAAACTTATTGAGAAATTAAAAGAAGAATTGAAAAAAATTAAGGAAATTTCTCCTCCAGAGTGGAGCAAGTTTGTAAAGTCTGGGGTGCACAAAGAAAGACCTCCTGAACAAGAAGACTTTTGGTATATAAGAGCTGCTTCGATTTTAAGAAGGATTTATTTGGACGGACCAGTTGGAACAGAAAGACTAAGGACTTACTACGGAGGAAGAAAAAGGCGTGGTCATAAACCTGCACACTTTAGAAAAGCTTCTGGAAATATAATAAGAAAAATTTTACAACAATTAGAAAAAGCTGGTTTGGTTGAAAAAACAAAAAAAGGAAGAAAAATTACAAATAAAGGGCAAAGCTTTTTGGATAGAATAGCTTTTGAGGTGAAAAAGAATGAATGAAAAAACTTTAGAAGAACTACAGAAAATTGCAATACTTAAAAAAACTATTCTCAAAAAAATCCTTTCAAAAAAAGCTAGAGAAAGACTTGGAAGAATAAGGTTAGTAAAGCCTCAGCTTGCTTCCCAGCTTGAATTGTATTTAGTCCAACTATATCAAGCAGGAAAAATAAAGAATGAAATTTCTGATGAGCAATTAAAATTTATACTTGAAACACTAACTTCAAAGAAGAAATTTAGGATAGTGAAGTAGATGGGAAGGAAGAAAAAAATAGGAAGTGCAGGAAGGTTTGGTGCAAGGTACGGGAAAAAGGTTAGGCAAATTGTTAGCGAAATAGAAAAAATACAAAAGCAAAGACACGTTTGCCCAAAATGTAAAATGAAATATGTAAAAAGAATTTCTGCTGGTATATGGCAATGTAAGAAATGTGGAACAAAATTTGCTGGAGGAGCTTATTACCCTAAAAGCGAAATTAAAAAAGAGGAGTGAGTATGTATAGATGTGTGAAATGCAAAAGAATTGTGCAAAAAATTGATGAAAAAATAAGATGCCCTTATTGTGGTTACAGGATTTTTTTGAAGCTGAGACCGGAAACTATTAAAAAAGTAAGGGCAAGATGAATAAAATAATAAAGTAAAACTTTAATTCTTTAGTTTACTATTTTTTAGAATAGTGATTTTATGCCAGAAATATCTGAAGAAACAAAAAATTTGGTAATTCAGTTCCAAAATTATCAGCAGCAGTTGCAAAGTGTACTAATTCAAAAAGAAAGTTTAAAACTACAGGCTATGGAAATAGAAAGAGCTTTAAACGAGCTAAAGGAAAATAAAGAAAAAAAAGCGTATAAAATTGTTGGTCAAGTAATGATTTTAAAACCTGTTGAAGAACTAAAAAAAGAATTAAATGAGACGAAGGAAAATATTAATATAAGAATTAAAAGTTTGGAAAAGACTGAAGAGAGGTTAAGCAATAAATTAAAAGAATTACAAGAAAAATTAAAAACTGTGTTAAAGTGATTCGTATGGAGTTCAAGGATGTTGTCCAACTATTGGAAAGAATAATAAACGATAGGACTGTACCCAGGAATATAAGAAGGGCTACTGAAGAAGCCAAGAATGCTTTGCTCGGGAATGATGCACCAGAAGTTAAAATTAGCACTGCTATTCACATTTTGGACGAAATAATAAATGACCCGAATATGCCAATGTACACAAGAACACAAATTTGGAATATAGTTAGTATACTAGAGGCTAAGAGAAGAGAATTGAGCTAAGTATTTATAATTTAAAAGATATTTTTTATATTAGGAGATGGAAAATGGGGCTTCTTACCGATTTGATCGAGAAAGTAAAATCTAAAAAGGAAGAAGCTGAAGAAGAATTCTTGGAAATTGATACTTCTGCTTTAACTGAAAGAAGAAAGGTTAACATAAAAGTTGAACATTTGAAAGGGTTTCCAGATACAGAAAAGATTCAACAGCTTGTAAGAGAGGGCAACGTAGTTTTTGTTAAAATTCGGGAGCTTAGAGAAAGGGATATAAATGAACTAAAAAGATGTGTTGACAGGCTAAAGAAAACCTGCTTAGCAATGAACGGGGATATGGTAGGAGTAGATGAAGACTATTTAATAATTACTCCTGATTTTGCTCGAGTTTTTAGAGGAAGGGCAGCTTAAAATAGTTTTATTTCTCTGTTTATTAGTTGAGTTAAAACTCTTGCTAAATCTTCTATTTTAACTCTTCTTTGCTCAGTAGTATTCCTATCTCTAATAGTTACAGTATTATCCTTAAGAGTTTGATAATCTATGGTAATAGCAAAAGGAATTCCTGCTTCATCAGCTCTAGCATATCTTTTTCCTATACTTCCAGCTTCATCATATATCACATCAAAATTTTTTCTAAGCATCTCGTAAATTTCCCAAGCTTTTTGAGGAAGATTATCTTTTGAAACTAAAGGGTAAACTGTTGCACTAATAGGGGCAATTTTTGGTGGAAAGTCAAACCAATCCCATCCCCTTTTTTTATCTTCTCTAAAACAGTACAATAAAATCGCATAAATTGTTCTATCCATACCAAAAGAAGGTTCAATAACATGAGGAATTATTTTTTTACCATTTTCTACTATGCTTAGATCTTCCCCCGAATAATTTGCATGCTTTTTCAAATCATAATCAGTACGATAAGCATTACCAACAACCTCTTTCCATCCAAACTCAAACTTTATTTCTAAATCAAAGTTTGCTGAAGAGTAATGAGGAGTTTCTTCCGGAAGCATATGTCTAAACCTTAAAGCTTGAGCAGGAATTCCAAGCTTCTGGTACCATAAAAATTCTTTTGCTAGGAAATATGCAAAGAATTGGTTTGGTAAAATGTTTTTTTCTAAAGCCTCTTCAACAGTAAGTTCTATCGCTTCTTCACCTTTTTGCTGAGCTTCTCTAGTTAAAATCCTTATTTTTGTATCAGCAAATTTTTCAAAATTTTCACATTCATTCAACTTTTCAGGATGAACAAAAAATTCTATTTCCATTTGTTTGAATTCTCTTAATCTTATAAGAAAATGTCTAGGAGAGATTTCATTCCTAAATGAAGAACCAGCTTGAGCAACACCAAATGGAAGCTTAGCTCTTGTAGCATTTAAAATATTCTTAAAATTTACAAAAATTCCCTGAGCAGTTTCTGGCCTTAAGTAAGCAAGATTACCTTCTACAGGTCCTACTTGAGTTGAAAACATTAAGTTAAAAACTCTTACTTCAGTTAGTTCGCCCTTACACTTAGGACATTTAATCTTTTCCTGTTTTATAATTTCAGTTAATTCTTTTGCTTCCAATCCTTCAACATTCTTTCCAGTTTTTTCTTTTATTAAATCATCTGCTCTAAAAGTTGAATTGCATTTTTTGCATTGAGTTAAAGGATCAACAAAACTTTTTAAATGGCCAGAAGCTTGCCAAACCTTTTCTGGCATTAACATACAAGTTTCAACTTCGTAAATATTATCTTGTTTAACAAAAAATTCTCTCCAAAAATTTTCTACTTTTTTCTTGAGTAAAAATCCTAAAGGGCCATAATCATAAAATCCTGATAGTCCGCCATAAATTTCACTAGAAGGAAAAATAAATCCACGCCTTTTGGCAATCCTAATTATTTTCTCTATGTTCATTTTTCCCCTATATAATTAAGCTTGATAACATACAAATAATTATTTTAAAACCCAACATTAATTCATGAGGAATCTTTTAGCACTATTTTTAGGATTCTTATTAATTTCACCTTTATTTATCAAGCTTGCAGGAGCTATAGCTAATAGAAGTGAAATAAGAGGTTTTCTGATAGGTGGAAATGTAGACTGGGAAACTGTAACTAACTTGGCTAAAGATTATAATATTAACACAATAGTTATTGGTTCTACATGGCTTTACGGTGCTCTTTATCCGAGTAAATATGTTCCTCATAAGTCATCTCAAGACGATCTAGCACTTGCAATTCAAGCAGCTCACTCTAAAGGAATAGAAGTTCATGCTCTGATGCTTATGTTTTTTATATGGTCTGGTTTTCCAAAAAATGAACCGATTCCTGAAGAATGGAAAGTCGTGAACTGTAATAATGAAACAGTTAATTGGGCAGACCCTTGTCATCCAAAAGTAAGAGAATTAATAAAAAATTTAACGACAGAATTAGCAACCTATGATATAGACGGATTCATGTTTGATTATATAAGATATGATGAAACTGGATACTCCTCTCAAGAATCCTATTCCGCTTATTGTAAGGAATGGTTCGAAAATGATACTGGTATAAAAGTTGAGAATTGGCCAACTGATGTATGCCCTGGAGGCAAATATCATAGACAATGGATGGAATGGAGAGTTACTCCTATAACTAAAATGGTAGAAGATGTAAGAAAATGGATGTTAGCAATTAACCCAGATTTAGAATTTTCAGCCGCAGTTTTTACGATTTTTTCACAAAACGCTTATGCGTATTGGCGATATGATATAGGACAGGATACTGCAAATTGGGTAAGAAAAGGTCTTTTAGATTTCGTTGCTCCCATGGGTTATACAAACGATGTTAACGCGTATACTCAATATTTTACCAATAGCTCTAAATTTTTTGTTGATGGACCCGAAGGAAAAATTCCAATAGTCAAATGGACCTCTAAAGATGTAAGCCCAACAACTCCAGAACAATTAAAAGCTAAAATTGAAGCATGTAGAGAAGTTGGATGTGACGGATGGATCATTTGGGTATATGGTGGACCAGGAAGTCCTGAGGATCATCCTGACATAAGATCTTATTTCCGACTTATAGAACTCCCAGAAACTTTTTCTTTAGGAGATGTAAGTGTTTTTCCATATTCTTCAGAAGCTATTATTACTTGGATTACAGATAAACCAACTACAAGTAAAGTAGAGTATAATTCTTCGTCTTTATTCATCTCAAACTTAACAAGTGGTTCATGGGGAGACGGTTTTCCTTATTGGGAAATTAAACATATACCTGGATTTATTGTTCAAAATAACTCAAAAGTATACACTCATGCAATAACTTTAAAAAATTTGCAGCCAGGAAAGACTTACTATTTTAGAGTTCAGAGTCAAGATGATTCTGGTATAGTTACTAGCAAAGTCTATAATTTTACTACTTATGGAGGAAACCTTCCAATTAAAATAACTGGCAAAATAAAAGAACTTCACGGTAGTGATTATATGCCAGTACAAGGAGCGATAGTTTCTTGTAACAATTATGGAAATGTTAGTGATGAAGATGGAAATTATATCATAAGTTTACCGTTCACAGGTTCTTGTGATTTAGTAGTGAGAAAATTTGGTTATAGAACTAAATCAACCCCAATTACTTATTCTCAAAGTGTTAATAACTTTGATGTTATTATAGAATCAGAAAAAGTAAAAATTTATGGAAGATTAAAGAATGAAAGTAATGTTAATACAAGCTAACATAGAAGTTTATCAAAATGGAAATTTAGTTTCTATAAATTCAACAGATACTCAGGGTAATTATGAAGTAAATGTGAAAAAAAGTTTGTATGATATTGTGTTTAACTTTTTTGAGTTTTGGGTTAAATTTCCAAATCTGAACCTTTTGACAGACCTATACGAAAAGATTAAAGAAATTACTTTTGAACCAAATAGAATTTCTTTAGCTACTGATATTAAAACTGGTGAAATTATTCAAGTCCATACAGGAAAACCATTAAGGGTTTATTTAAACGGGTCAGAAATTGGAAATGTTTCTTCATTAGAAAAATTAAAAAAGAATACTTGGTTTTATGATTCTTTTAATAACACTTTATACATAAAACTAGATCCTTACCTTAAATTTGATTGTATTTATGAATGTTGTATGAATGAAGAGAGGTATTATGATAAGCCTTGCGAAGATCCAAACTATTATTGTGATAATAGGCAATGCGTTCCAAAAGTAGAATGTCCTTTTGAGTGTTGCATAAACGAGACGCAGTATTTAGATAAACTTTGTGCTTCGCCTTTCTATTGTGTAGAAAGAAAGTGTGTTGAAGCCAATGCTTATTGGAAGTTTGATGAAGGCTCTGGTAACATAGCTTATGATTCTTCAGGCTTAGGAAATGATGGAACTATTTATGGAGCAACTTGGTCTACAAATTGTATTTCTGGTTCTTGTTTAAGTTTTGATGGAGTAGATGACTATGTTTTTGTTCCTAATTCCTCAAGCTTAACAATAAGCGGGGAAATAACTATAGAAGCTTGGGTTTATCCATTAGGCTGGAATGGAAAATATCCTGGAATTGTAGCTAAATATTGGCCAAATGGTTATTTGTTAGGAATAAATAATGGTTCAAGAACATGGAACTTATGGCTTAGAACAGAAGGAGGAGGGCTAGGAATAATATGGTCTGATTCTCCTGTTGAACTAAACAAATGGATTCATCTGGCTGTTACAAGAGATAGTAATGGAGTAATGAAAATGTATATAAATGGAACCTTACAAGCAAGAACTACTACTCTAAAAGGTTCGATAAGTGAGCCAGAAAGAGATTTGGAAATTGGAAGATGGGACGGATATTTCAAAGGTTTAATAGATGAAGTAAGAATTTATTCCAGAGCTTTGACAGAAGAAGAAATTAGAGCTCATGCTCAAGGTTAATTGTACTTCTTAGTAGAATTTCGAAAAATTAGAGAGTAATTATCATGAAAAGGTTTACTTTAAAGTATTGAAATAAACCCAATAAACAGTATGAGTATTAGCAGAAATGCTAACGTTAAACCAAATGTCAGCTTCTTTTAACTGATTTTCAGCACAATAAGTTGCATTAGAAATGAAAAAACTTATGCTTTGACCGTTATCATCTACAACCCTTAAACTAGAATTTATAATTTTATGTTCGCAATTTTTGTCAAAAATTATATGCTTACTAGTCAACTCATTATTTCTAACTTGACCTAACATCTCAACTAAAACTATAGGTTTTCTATACTCATAAGAAGAATTCCACCATTCATTGAGTGTATAATTCTTAAAAACTATAGCCTTATCCCTTGACCCATAAATATAAAACTTTTTTTCTTGGTAAGCGGTTAAATTTGTTAAAAAAGAAATGCTTAGCTCTTTAACAAAACCAAAAGAGTCGTAATAAATTTCATCAAAATCATACTTTACTTCATTTCCATCTTCATCATAAACTCTAATAGTGGAATTCCATAAGTGAGTATCAAGCTTTAAATTTTCTACACTTACCAAAAAATTTGTAAAATTTTTTCCATAGATTTCTTTTACTACTATTGGAACTTTAATTAGATCAGTAACCAATCCAACTTGCACAGGAGTGTAATTTTTTTCTTCCCAGTTTTCTGGTACTCCTTTTGTTCCAAACAAAATATTAAAAATATTATAAGCTGTTGTTCTTAACTCAGAGCTTGTTAGCACACTTGAATAATTTCCCAAATAGTTTAACAAATAAGAAATCAAAATAACAAGAAAAACAATAAAAATTCCTGCTGCAATTGCAAAATCTATTTGGGAAGGCATATCACCAGCTTATATTTTCTATATCAATTAAAATCTCAGCTTTTCCTAAAGTAATTTTATCATATACACTTCCATTAACATTATACCTATAGTACCTAAGTTTTGCTTCTTTTCCATTTTCACATTTTCCTTGTAGTTCTATGTTAATGTTTGGTAATTCTTTTTCCACAATTTCTAAAGGGTCTTGAGTGGTTCTGGCTATTATTTTTGCTACCTGAGTTTCTTCTACAAAGCTTGTATTTTTTCCATTAACAGAAAAATTCGAGAGAGTTTGCCAATGCAAGCCTGGAGAAACTAAAATAATCTCATAATTTCTGTTAGAAACACTTGAAGGTAGGATTAAATATGATTCAGCGATTAATATACTTGAGTAATTATTTGGGTTTACATTAGAATTTTTACCTATCTCATAAAGTTTTAAAATAGAATCAAAAGTTTGAAGGGTTAGTTCTCTTAATTCTTTTCTTATTTCGTCTCTAAGTGAAACTTCATAAAAATAAACTACTATAGCTATAGTACTCACTAAAAGAACTATTCCAAGTAAAATAGTGATTAAATATCCAACTAATTGAGCCTGTGCCTTTCTCACAATTTAAATTCTGTTTAGTGAGTAAATATTTATTAACAGAGAAAGAAAATTTTATTATGGCAAAAAAAGGTATTTCTCCATTAGTGGCAGCGGTTCTACTGATAGCAGCAACTATGGCTATAGCAACAGTTCTGACTTATTGGGCATCTCAATTCGTAAAAGTTTCCTTGCCAGAAACTCCAAACGAAACTTACGGAGAGTGCTTAGCTGCAGATTTTGATATATACTCCTGTGGTGTGGTTTCAAACACAACTAATCTAGCGAACATCAGTTTGATCTTATATAATAAGATGTCTGTTGAATTGAAGAACCTAACGGTTTATGTTTTCACCGGAGGTCCTAATGTTGAATCTTTTCCGTTGAATCAGAAATTACCCCCAAACACTTACAGAGGGTTTACAGTAAATAACGTTCCATGGCCATATAACAAGATTGCCGTTACTACTCATTGTCCAACTGTAACGAAAGAATCACCATGTCAATGAAAAAAGGTATATCTCCCTTAATTGCTACTGTATTATTGATAGCCTTTACTATAACTGTTGCTACAATTCTTAGTTTATGGCTTACGAGTTTTACTACTACAACTTCCGAAAGTGTGGAGCAGGAAGCTTTAAAACAGTTAGAATGTTCAAGAGGAGGAATTTCTCTTTCTAATCTTGTTTACAATTCTTCAACTTACCATCTTTCTGGAAGAATTGAAAATAATAGATGGATACCATTAGGAGATATTTCTTTACAAATTGTTTATACAAACTTTTCGACCCACAAAATAAATTTATGTTTAGTTGACAATTCTGTAGTCCCTTGCACGTCTTCAAACTTAACTATAAAACCAAGAGAAATATATTTTTTCAACGTTTCGATTTCTAGTAACTATGATGTAATAAGAGTTACTACTAATTGTTCAGCCTACGGAATTTATGATGAGGTTCAAGCAAGCGAAGTTCTTTAAGTGAATACTGAGTAAATTAAAAGTCCTACTATTATCATGAAAATACTATGTTTAATTCCAGCGACTACAGCACCTTCTGACATTTTACCAACAGTTAAACCAGCAAAAAAGCCTTGGATGATTATTAAATTCCTGAAAATATTTTTATATTCTTCGATAACTTCAGCTTTAGAAATTTGAAGTCCTTTTATTTCACTTCCAGCTTGTGCAAAACTAGGAATTAAAAACTTTTCAAGAACTATCAGTACTACTAAAAAAACAAAATAGATTATGTAACCAGTAGTAAGCTGTGACTGTAAGTAAAGTTTTCTTTCTGCTCTTAGCTTTTCTACCTCAATTGCAGTTTTACCTAGAGCTTCTAAAGTGTCTGTAAGATTTCCACCGAACCTATGACTTTCTATAACAGAAGAGATTATCCTCCCTATAAGTTTGGATTTACTCTCTTTTGCAAATTTGAGTAATACTTTTTCAGCACTTATTCCCCAGTCCATCTGCGCAGCCATCTTTTTAACGTAAACACTTAAGATTTTGTAATCGTTTGAAGAAACAGACTTAAAGGCTTGAGGTATGCTCATTCCACTCCTTACATTCTCTACTAAATCTCTGAGAAAAACAGGAAACATTTCCTCTATTTCCTTAACTCTTCTATACTCTTGATATCTTTCTAAGATTATTGGCAAAAGAATTAATAAAGCAGCAATAACGTTTAAAAGAGTGAATATGTTTTTTTCTTCAAAAAATAGCATAAAATTTATGTAAATGATTATACTTGCGAGACAAATCCCAGTAATTAATATCAGGATATATTTAGTATTCATATTTCAACCTCAACTCCTCTTAAAAGAAAGATGAATCCTATGTTAAGGATAGGTATTACTAAATAAATGCTAAGTTTCATGAGCTCAAGTAAATTATAACCTGGCATAGCTCCAGAAACAAGATTCATGACGGCAAACAAAGTTATGATAAAAAGTGGTGCAGCAATTAGTAGACCTGTATAAAACTCAGCATAAGTAGTAAGTTGTTGTAAGAATTTTTGTCTTTTCATTCGCCATTCGAACAAAGCTCTTTCTCCTGCATTTTTCAAGTAAGCGGTTATATCACCACCAGATTCTGTTGTAGTGATAAAACCTAAAAGAACTTGTCTGAATTCATCTGAAGGAGTTCTTTTAGCAACCTCTTTCACAGCAGTCACAGGATCTATTCCAAATCCATCTATATAATTCACTATTTTTTTCATTTCCTTTGAAATTTCTCCGTATTCTTTAAACTGACTAATAACTCTAAATATTACTGTTGGAGGCACACCCGATTCGGCTATAGCTCCCATGTGAGTTAAAACAAAAGGTAAGTTTGTTTCTATATCACGCTTCTTACTTATTTTTCTTTGATAAGGAATAAAACAGAGAGAAAAAAATACAGTCATGGAAATAAGAGTTGGAATGAAAATTAAATAGATTAAAAACAAGACAAGAGAAACTGGGATAATATTTAAAAAAATGTAATAAACTATTCCCAAACCTAAAAAGTAAACTATTACAGAAGTGAAAAAAACCATGCTCATATAACTTCTAAAAGGAATTTTCATTCCTGCTTTTGGTAGACTCTCCTTTACAAAAGAGAATGCACTCCCATATCTGTCTACAATTCCTCCAAACAAATATGTTGCTAATCCTTTGTAGGTTAGCATTTAACCTTCCCTTAAAAACTTAAAACCCAAAAGTTGTAAGAATGGCACAAACTTTTTTCTTATATTCTTTCTAATTTTTATTGGTTGAGACACTTCTTTTCCTAAAAGCCTTTCAAAAACTTTCTCCCCTTCTTTATAATACAAACTTATAATCCTTGTAACTTCTAAGAAATCTTTTATTCCTTTTTTTCTCATAAGTTCCAAAAGTCTTTTTCTCTTTTCTATTTCTGCAAGAGCATCCTCTAAATTTCCGCCTCTTTCTTCAATAATTTTTTTTACTTTTATACTATTGTAAACTTTTTCATAAGTGTCAGCAGCTGGATTCCACCTAAAAACTAAGTTTGTTTTTACTTCCCCAGTTTTTGGATCTACAGATTCTATTTCCACAACTTCTCTAATTCTTCTTGCGGATTTTCCCTTTTCTTTTGCATGAACCATTATGATTATTACATCTAAAGCTTCTATGAGAGTTGGGGAAAGTTGGATTGGAGGAGTAGTTAATCTTTTGATTACTGTATCAACACTTCCAGCGTGAAAAGTACTTAAGGAAGGATGCCCTGAAGACATTCCCTGGAACATTACATAAGCTTCTGGCCCTCTCGTTTCTCCAACTATCACATAATCAGGGTTTTGCCTAAAACTTTCTTTTAGTAAATCAAAAAGAGTTACTGCACCATATTTAATTCCTGTAGGTGTGGGAATTCCAAAACCAGTCCTTGCTAGAACAGGAATCCAGTGCTCATGAGGAATTCTAATTTCCCTTGTATCTTCTATGGAAACTATTTTTGCTTCTGGTGGGATGAACATACACAAAGTATTAAGAAAAGAAGTTTTGCCTGTTGCTACACCACCAACTATTAGTATGGATCTTCTATGTTCGATCAAATACCACAAGTATGCTAAAAGCTCTGCAGAAGCTGTTCCCAATTCTATTTGCTCTATTGGCGAAATAGGTTTTTCTGTAAATTTTCTTATTGTAAAAACTGGACCACGGGTAGCTACATCTCCTGCAAGAGTTGCAGAAACTCTCGAACCATCTGGAAGAGTTCCAGCCAATATTGGTTCAGCATAGCTTACATATCTTCCACACCTTTCAGCTAGTTTTACTATGAATTCTTTCAAATCTCCCTCATTTTCATAAATTATGTTAGTCCTTAAAGAGCCAAACTTCCTATGGATTATGTAAATCGGAGTATTCACTCCATCACAACTTATATCCTCAATATAAGGGTCTTGGAGTAAGGGCTCTATTTCGTTAAAACCTATGAAGTTTCTGTAAATGTAATACATAAGTTTAACGTATGTGAGTTGATCCAAACGTAGACCGAATTCTTTATTAATTTTTTTTATGTGCATTTCTAAGTATTCCATTGCTTTTTTCTTATCCTTTATCGCACTCAGCTCAACTTCAATTAACTCTATTAAAGCATCTGAAATTTTTTTAAGAATATCCTTTTCTTTTTTGCTTAGCTTAGGTTCGATAACATTATAAACTAGCTCTTCTCTTTTATCATCCCATTTAATTTGGGCATAAGCAAAAGGTTCGATTAAAGGATAAGTGATATTAACTTTTTTTGTATCTTTTATATCTGGAAGTTCTTTGATAATACTTCTTTTAAAGACTAATCCAGGAAGTTCTAATTCTTTCTCTTTTTCTTTAAAAAGTTTTTTATACAAAATACCTTTATATTTTTTCAATTTTTCAATCATTTTCCTAGCCTTCTGTGTTTTTTTCGTACGCTTTTGCCAGGCTGAGCAATACCTAAAAATCTCGCACACTTTGGGCAAACTCTAATTTTTTGACTTAAAAGATGAATGAACCTTTTGTCAACTTGTTGTCTTATTAGCGGATCTGTAATCCTAAACCTTTTAGTAACAACAAAAGTCTTGTATCTAGGGACTTTTCTACCACAAAGCCCACAAGTAATTACACTTTCCCTTCCTCTTGACTTGGTGTGGGCATAAGTTCTCTTATAAGGAGCTTTACTTACAGGCATTTTCTCTAATATTATTATTTATTTTTAAGATATGTATTTGTTAAGTTAAAAGAGAAAGAAGTTTGTTCGGGTTCGATTCTTTCAAATTGAACTCATTCCCCTTTTTTTCATATCTTCTTATCGTTTCTTCTATACTTGCATCCTCTGGGTTAAATTTTTTCAAATCCTTCAGGCTTAAAGGTAGAGAAACTAGACCAGTCTTGGAATGAACAGCATAAGGCGATCTTACCAAACCTAAAGGTTTCATGGTAGAAGGATCAAAAAGAATCTTATCTTCTCTCTCCTTTTTCCCTAGAGTTTCAGAAGTTGTTAAACCTGGAATTTTCTTATCTACCTCTTTTTGAATTGCTCTTACGAAATCTGAAAAAAGAGTAAAATAGTTCTTCTCTCTTTTTCTACCCCCCTTTAATTCTATCGGTTTGTAATTTTCTGGAATTTCAAAATCTTTTATTAAAGACCATATTTGAAAACCTCTAGAGCCAGAAAATTTAAGAGCAGGGTTTAGTTTAAGTTTTTCAAATATTTTAAAAGCTATTCTTGTAACTTCTTTTGTTTTTTCAAACTCTACTTTTGGTCCTGGGTCTATATCTAAAACTAGCCAGTCCGGTCTTTCCTTTCCTATCCTATGTACGCAAGGAATTACATCTATACAATGGATGTTGATAAAGAATAACAAGTCTTTTATCGAATTCAAAACTATTTTTTTGCCTCTAAAATCCCTTCTAAAAAATCTTTTTTCAGTAAACAAGCAGTAAAAACCTACGTATCTATCCTTGCAAAATTCAAAAACTGTTTTTGCTACTACAGGATAATACTGTTTAGCTTTGTAAACAATAACCCATGCTCGATTTATTTTTTTCAACTCTTCTTCTACTGTTTTTATCCTTTTAGCAAAATATTCCTTTCCTTTTTTGGTAATTCCATACAAGCCGTTAACTTCCTCTAGTAGACCTTGAGTTATAAGCTTTCTAAGAATTTCCTTGGTTTCTTTTTCTGAAATCTTTTTTATGTCACGAGAAATTTTTTCCTTTACATGCTTTAAGTCAACTCTCTTACCCACACCTTTCATAGAAAACATGAGTAAAAGATAATTTTCTATTTTACTCATATATAAAATTTAAAGGACAATTTTAATAAAACGGGATGATCCATGAAGGTGAAAGTCTATACTACACCAACATGTCCTTTTTGCTATTTGGTTAAACAATTCTTAAAAGATCATGGGATAGAATTTGAAGAAGTAGATGTTTCAAAAGATAGAGAAGCTGCAAGAGAAATGATCGAAAAATCTGGGCAAATGGGTGTACCTGTAACCGAAATAGACGGAAAAATAATTGTAGGCTATAATGTAGAGGGTTTGAAAAAAGCATTGAAAATAGAGTAACATTTATTTAGTATTACTACAAGAAAAAATAAAGGTGAGAAAATGACTGTTGTTAAAGTAATAGAAGTAATAGGAACTTCTGAGAACAGTTGGGAGGATGCGGTTAAAAAAGCCTTGGAAAGAACAGCAAAGACAGTAAGAAATATTACTGGAATAGATGTTGTCGGCTTAAAAGCTGAAGTAAAAGACAATAAAATAACCGAGTACAGGGCAAACGTAAAAATTGCTTTTGTAGTTGAAGAATAAGCAAGAAAACTTTATTTATAACTTTATAATAACTTAATTTAAAGAGAGTTAATTAGAGGTGATTGAAATAGTACTGAAAGAAAAACTTAAAGAAATTGGACCATGCATATGGGAACTCCCGAAAGGAGCAAAGTCAGGAATGCGTGTGCCAGCATGGCTTTTTTTATCAAAAAAACTTTTGAAACAAGTAGAAGAAGGAGCTATAGAACAAATAGCAAATGTAGCTTTTTTACCAGGGATTTACAAACACAGTATCGCCCTTCCCGATATGCATTTCGGCTATAGCTTATAAGTATACTTATAAGCGGCCAAGGTTTTCCTATCGGGGGGGTTGCAGCTTTAGATTGTGAAGAAGGTGGTTTATCACCAGGTGGGATAGGTTTTGATATCAATTGTGGTGTTAGGTTATTAACTACAAACTTAACAGAAGAACAAGTAAGGCCAAGGCTAAAAGAATTATTAGATTCGATTTTTAAGAATGTTCCTTCTGGAGTTGGAAGAGGAGGTAAAATTAAACTTTCTCCTTCTCAACTACAAAACGAGGTTTTAGAGGCTGGAGCAAGATGGGCAGTTGAACAAGGTTATGGAACAGAAAGAGATTTAGAACACTTGGAAGAAAATGGCTGTATGAAGCAAGCTAATGCTGATAAAGTTTCAAAAAAAGCTTTGCAAAGAGGTGCTCCTCAGCTTGGAAGTTTAGGGGCAGGAAATCATTTTCTTGAGATTCAAAAAGTGGATAAGATTTTTCTTCCAGAAATAGCAAAAGTTTTCGGGATTGAAAAAAAAGGACAAGTTTGTGTGATGATTCATACTGGCTCTCGAGGCTTCGGCCATCAAGTTTGTACTGATTATTTGCATTTGCTCGAATCAAGGTTTAGAGATTTAATTAAAAAATTACCAGATAGAGAACTTGTCTATGCTCCTGCTGGTACTAAAGAACTGGAAGATTATTTTGGTGCGATGGCTTGTGCAGCAAATTTTGCTTGGTGTAATAGGCAAATGATTACTCATTGGGTCAGAGAAAGTATAATGAAAATATTAGGAATGAAACAAGAAGAGATTGGTTTAGAAGTTATGTATGATGTTGCTCATAACATTGGAAAAGTAGAAGAACATGAAATAAACGGAGAAAAGAAAAAGGTTTATGTGCACAGGAAAGGAGCTACAAGGGCTTTCCCTGCAGGTTTTAAAGATATACCAAAAGATTATCAAAGCGTAGGCCAGCCGGTGATAATTCCTGGTAGTATGGGTTCAGCAAGTTATGTTTTAGTTGCTGCAAAAACAGCAAAAGAGACATTTTATTCTACTGCTCATGGAGCAGGAAGGTTAAAGTCTAGGTCAAAAGCTTTGAAGCTTTTTAGGGGAGAAGTTGTTGCTAGAAATTTGGCTAGTAGGGGAATTTTGGTAAGAGCTGCCAGTTGGAAAGTAGTTGCAGAGGAAGCTCCACAAGTTTATAAAGAGATAGATGAAGTTGCTTTAGTTACTGAAAAAGCAGGAATAAGTAAAAGAGTTGTAAGATTAGTTCCTTTAGGCGTAGTAAAGGGTTAGATATCTAGTATCACTTGAGCTTTCCAAGTTTCTTCTTTCCAAACTTTCATTTTATGCATCGTAGCAGCCTTTACCTCAGTTCTAGTTTCATGCTTCTCTGGATTTATTGGCTCCCCAAAAACCTTTGCTTCTAGAGTTAAATTTTTCTCATCGATTTTTACTTTAAAATCGGAAAAGGCTAGATTTTCAGAGCCATAAAAAAACAAAAGTTCGTTTAACCAATTAAACATTAAAGATTCTAAATCATTTCCTTTAAGCTTGATTCTTTTTTCAACTTTTTTTTCTATTTGCTTAGTATTAATCATAACTTCAAACATTGCTAAAGCAGCATTAGCAAAAAGTTCCTCTAGAGTTTTTCCATAAGCTTCAAAGGCTACATCAGCTGTAGTAATGTCCAAAAACTTGAACTTCATATTTTTACAATTGATTTTGAAACAAAAAAAGTTTTAAAATATTAATATTTTTCACACTTATTGGTTATCATGAAAAGAATTCCAAGAGCTTTAATAAATGTAGAAAAATACATGAAAATTAATCTTATAGAAACTTTTAATATTCCAAAGGATAATGAACAAATGGGTCTTGCAATAGACGAATACTTGAGCAGAGGAGGAAAATATCTTAGACCAGGTTTGGTTTTGTCAACAGTAAAAGCTTATGAAGTTAAAAATCTTGAAGATGCTGTTTGGGCTGCAGTTTCCTTGCAGTACGATCACAATTGGTTTTTGATTCATGATGATATAGAAGATGATTCACGTTTAAGAAGGGGAAAACCTTGCTTACATATTCTTTACGGAATAGATAATGCGATAAACTATGGAGACTATTTAAGGACTTTGGCAGAAATGGCTTTGGAAAAAGGAAAAGAAAAATGGGGTCTTTCTATTTATTCCAGGTTAATTTCAGCAAGACAAGAAATGCTTAAGACAACTTGTGAAGGTCAGGATTTAGAGTTTATCCTTAGGAAAAAACCTTTAGCTGAGATGACTGAAGAAAAAGTTTTGAAAATACTTGAAGACAAATCAGCTTTTTACACTATATTTACCCCATATCGCTATGGAGCGATAATATCAGAAGTAAGTGATGAGGAAATAAACGAACTAAAGTCTGCACTTATAAAAATTGGAATAGCTTTCCAAATTCAAGATGATGTGCTTGATTTGACTGTAGAGAAAGAACAAGAAAGGGGAGAAGCAACTCTAAGAACTCAAAAGTTTGGAAAAGATTGGGCAGGTGACCTTGAGGAAATAAAAAGAACTTTACCTCTAGCAAAAGTTTTTAAAGCAGCTGAACCAAAAGATAAAAAATATTTAGAAAAGATGCTCGACGTTAACGGAAAAATGAAAAAGTTAGTAACACTTAGGGATTCGTTAAGAGATAAAAGTTTGGAAAATTCTGAAAAATACAAAAAAGTTCAGGAAAGTATAGATGAAATTAAGGTAAAAGTTATAGAGTTAATGCACGAATATAAGGCAATAGAAGATGCAAAAAACCTAGCAGCAAACCTTTATAAAGAAGGAATAAAAGTAGTTAGCAAAAGGTTACCAGAGACAGAAGGAAAGGGAGAAGTTTTGGAGTTACTAAGATTTGCAGTGTTCAGGCATTTCTAGCAAAAAGCTTATAAGGCTAGTAAGAAAATAGTTAAATGTAGTTAAGGAGGAAGTTTAGAATTCAGTAGCTAACAGCTACAAACTTTCCTAAGAACTTCTTCGGAAGTTCGAAGGAAAGTTCAAAAATTCTAAACCTCGTACTTAACTACACTTTATTTCTTTTTTAATTCAAATAATAATTATGAAAAAAATTCCAAAAAAATTTTTGCTCATTCCTTTAGCTTTTTTTCTAATTCTAGTTTTTGTATGGTTTTTATATCCTAAAGAAACAGAAAAAATCCCTCCAAAAATAACTGAAACTTTTAACAACATAAGTAAAAAAATTTCAGAATCTTTTTCATTCATTCCAAAACCATCAAACGAAACTCTTGGAAGCGAAAGTAAAAATGAAACTATTAATGAAACTGGGAACTTTACGCCCCAATTTTTAGTTCCTCTGGGAGGGACTCAAGCTAAGTTTACTAAACTTTTAGTTAAACTTATCTATTGCAAAGATTTTTTAGAAGTTCTGATTAAAAATATTGGAACACAAATGGTTGATTTTTCAAACGCTGAATTTTATCATGAAAATGAAATGTTAGGAGTTTATATCCCAAAATCTTTTCTTTATCCGAACGAGGAAGAAAAGGTGTTAATTTTCTTACCGCACAACATGACTTTGCCTCCTGAAGGAGAATGGAGTATTAATTTGATTTTAAAAGATGACCAAAACATAACAACCTTCAATTCTTCTTTCGTTTTATACTGTGTATAGTGTTTTTTATTAAAGATAAATAAATTTAAAATATGAATAAATCTCAAGCTGCTATAGAATACTTAGTTCTTTCAACAGTACTTATCTTAATAATTTCAATAGTTTTATGGTATTCCTTAACTATAAGTTCTAATACCTCCGCTCAGATAAAGGTTTCTCAACTTCAGAGTTTGGTTAAGAGACTAAAAGAAGTTTCGGATATTCTATGCATAGAAGGAGAGCCAGCACGTCATTCTATTTCTGCTTATATACCTAGTGGAGTGGTTGACGCTGGCTTTGAAAACTATACTATTTTTTATAATATTCGAATAGATTCGAGTATTGTTCCAGTATATGATGTATCTAATTGTAAGTTGAATGGGAGCTTACCAATTAATGAGGGATATTATGTTATAGTTTTAGAAGCTATGGAAGGTTATGTGAATGTCACTTTCTAAGTCGCAGGTTACAATAGAAATGATTTTGATTATAATTTTTTTAATAATTTTTCTAACAGCTTTTGCTGGAGTTGTTTATTATCATCTTGGTCATGTTTATACAGAAAGCATAGATTTCGAAGCAAAAAGGATAGGGAATGAGGTAGCAGGACAGATAAACTTAGCATTAGAAGAAGGTGATGGATATAGAAAGAGCTATTTCTTGCAAGAAAAAATCCAAGGATTGGATTACAATATAACAATAGATTCTGTAAATGGAAGAATAGAAATTGAAATTAATGGTAACACTTACTTTTTTCCTATTTTAACAAGAAACGTGAGTGGTAATTTTTCAAAAGGGAAAAATACAATTAGAAATGAAAACGGGTTGATAATAGTTGAATAAAGGACAAATAATTTCAGTTGATTTAATAGTGAGCATAACAATTTTTGTTAGTATTTTTGTCATTGCACTTTTAGTTTCAAATCGTGCTATAGATCAACTCAAAACTTCTTATGAGATAAGTTTAATGAGTAAAAGAATTCAAAGAATTAGTGATGTCCTTGTTAGGACAACTGGTTTGCCAGAAGATTGGAATGAGACAAATGTAATTTCTGTAGGACTTGCTGAAACAGAAAATGTATTAAACTATACAAAAATATTAAGGTTGAAAAATATGGGCAACAATAGAATAAGAGCTCTTTTAGGTCTGGAAGAATACAACTTTTTTATGAATTTTACAAACATAACTCGCGGATTTTTCTCAGAAGGGAGTATTTTTCTTGGTATGAAACCAACTAATGCTAAAATTGTCATTCCAATAGAAAGATTTGTTTTGATAGATTTTGGAAATAGAAGGGAAATGGGAATAATGGAATTTGTTTTATGGAGATAGCATGAAAGGAATCGCCTTCAGTTTAGAAGCAGCTTTAGCGATAGTCATACTAGTCTCTTTCTTAATCTTTATATCCTCTATGACTTTTGGTCCGATTTATCAAGAAACGCAATATGAAAGATTTTACCATTTATCGCACGATATTTCACAACTTTTAACAAACACTAGAATTAGAGATGCAGAGAATTTTTCGATTATTAAGGAATATTTGGAACAAGGAATAATAACCAAAGATGATATGGATAAGAGTATCCTAGATGTTATAGGCTACTTCTGGGCTCAGAATAACATATCCTATGCGAGGAAAATTATCGAAGGAATAATGAATTATACTCTCCAAAAAAACTTAGGGTATGAGGTACTTATAGATGGTACTCCAGTTTCAAACAATTCTGTACCAAAAAAAGACATTCTTTCTAAATCTGAATTTGTTATTTCTGGCTATAGCATAGGTAAACCTGTGGAAGGTTATATGGTAAGGACTTCTTTAAAAACAATAAAAAGTAAAACAACATCTTCCTATGCTTATTTTGGAGGTTTTATTGGCCAAGGGAATTTGACGGTAATTATTAAAGACATACCTTCAGACGCAAATATTACTGGTATAAAAGTTGAGGGAAGTTTTGGGGATAATTTTAAGCTTTACATAAACGGGAATTATTGCAAAGAATTTACAAAAACTCCTGGAAGGTTTTCTGTTGACACTTGGGAAATAAAAGATCCTATTTGTTTGGGTAATATCTCAAAGGGTTCGGATAACAAGTTTAACATCAATTTCACGAGTGGAGATATTAATAGGATGTATGTTGCTGGTGGTTTTATTAAAGTATCTTACGAGACCTCACAAATGGTTGGAAAAATTTCTAATTCTACTAGATTTTACTTCCCTGGAGTTGTTGGTGTTATAAACCAATATGATTCGTTTTACATCCCTGGAAACCTAACTTCTATGAGTATACACTTACACTTTCGAAGCAATTATATAATATATTTGAACATAGGAAATGTTACAGTTTTCAATTTTTCTGGGAGTAGTTTACCTCAAACAGTCGAGATTGATAATTCCACTCTGTCTTCTCTTCTTAATTATTCCCAATTAAGTTTAAAAACCATTCCAGTAAGGTTTGGAACAGAAGCTTGGAACTTAACTGGAAAAGTAGGGAATGCAGATGTCATTTTAATTACCGATATCTCAGGTAGTATGAATAATGAATTAAATAGTAGTAACACGGGAATCCAAAGAGATGATTGTTCCGATCCATCAATCTACTGGCCAAATACCTCAAGAATTAGTTTAGCCAAGTGTTTGGACAAAGAGTTTGTCGACATAATCTTAAGCGACCCTCACAACAGAGTGGGTTTAGTTACATTTAGTAATAATGCTTATAATAGATCTAATCTTACAAACGATACTGCAACTTTACATTCAGTTATAGATAGCTTTACTGCTTCTGGTTCTACTTGCATTTGTTGTGCAATTAGGATGGCAAGATTAATGCTCGAAGACCAAAGCAATGAAACAAGACAAAAGTTCATAATAGTAATGACAGACGGAACGGCAAACATGAGATGCTACCAAGCAGACGAAGATAGAACCACTTGTTGTAGCTATGGTTATTGGTTTTGGCCTAGTTATTTTTGCCCCTCACCATGGTGTGGTAGGGATACTTATTATGTTCCAGAATGTGGTGATACTGTTGATGATACAGCAATTACAAATGCTATTGATGACGCATGCAAAGCAAATCAACGCACGAACGCTACGATTTTTTCCATAGGTTTCGGTCCAGTAGTTAATTGTCCACAATCGAACCAAACTTTAATAGAAATAGCTAAATGTGGAAATGGTTCATACTACGCGAGTGACGATGCTCGTAAGTTAGAACAGATATATCATACAATCGCTCAGAATATCCTTAACGCATCCTTCATAAGACAAGTAATGAATCTTACAGGTCTTGTAAATATTACACTATATCCAGATTCTTACATAAGTTTTAATTTCACTCCTGAAGTAACCAACTATAGCTATGGAGAAATATCTCTTAAAGTTGAGACAAATCCATTTGAAGGTTGTAATGGTAGTTTTTTCATCCCATCCCAGTTTACTGTAGACGAAGTCCAAGTGTTGTCCTACTCTGGAGATTTTTGGACGATTAATATTTCTATAAATAATTCGGAGTATAACTGGAAGAGTGTTTTTAATCTTACAGAATTTAACACGAATTTCACAGATTTAGGCGATCCTTTTTTAATTCAGTTCTCTCCAATTTACATGAAAACTAATGAAACAAACACTATAAAGATTACTATAGGTTCAAATCCTATTAACGTGAGTAAACAGTGCGGTGATAAAAACAAGGTGATTTATACTGCAAGGCTAAGAGCTTCCACTTCTTACAGCAACGTATTCCCAAAAATTCAAGGTAAAAACGTTACAATTTATTTCGATAAAGATCATGATGGGTATGAAGATGGTTATTCTTATGTAGCGATAGGAAAAGATCTCTCCAATTTTGACCCAACTCCTATAACAGTTGATGAACTTAACATAACTGAAGATGGAATAGATTATGCTTTTTTAAAACTTTTAGAAAAACTTAACTTTGTGGTTATGCCTTTTAATACAGGAAGAGCCGGTAGTTCAACAAATCCAATCGATATCGAAATTTCACCAGAAATCGATGTTGATTCAGTTTTTGTCCCAAGCATTTATACCCTTTGGGGACCTGCTATTATGGAGGTAAGAATTTGGGCCTGAAAAAAGGGATTGTTTATAGCTTAATGGTAGTGCTTTTCATCATTTACATTTTCGTACTAGTAGTAATATATAATACTTTAATCGCAAGTTTGGGAAGTGATATAAAAGATAAGATACTCTCTGATCAAATCCACTATTTTGAAAAAAACTTGGAAAAAGATGTAGAAAAAGCTGTTATCACAGCAGGAAAAAGAGCAATCCTTGCTGCAATAAATCATACGATTGGAAGTGGTGAAGGTTTGGATGATGCAAAAGCAAGGTTAGAAGAACTAGCCAATAACGGAACTCTATTTGGTGAAGAAAATCAGTACATGAAAGATAATACCATATCAAACTGGACAAGTTTTATAAGAAGAACAGCGAATTCTACTTCTTTCAAGTTAAACATTAGCTTGAGTGAAGTAAAAGTGAAACCTTATGATAGTTTTAACCTTTTGTTTGAACTGAACTTAACCATAAACATAAGCGATAAAACTAATTATGTGAGAATAGACAAATTTGTTGAAAAAAGCATAATAGTTCCAATAGAGGGTTTTGAAGATCCTTTAGCTCCTTTGGAAACCAATGGCTTATATTCTAAGACAATTAAAAAATCACCTTTCAATACTTCTCAAATAGGTGTTTCCTGGAGTTTAGAAGATATGAAGGAAGATGTTTTAGAAGGATATTATCATCCTTCTTGGGAAGGAGCAAGCTTTTTAGACAGACTTGAAGGTAGGCTTACTACTAGTAGCAAGTATCAAAACCTTGCTCCTGGTAGACAAATCGGCTTAGAACACTTTGTTAACTTGCAAACTTTGTATGATTTAGGCTTAGAAATCAAGGAAAACAAAACTGTTGTGGACCATTTGTACTGGGATAGCAATACTTATACTAGCTATAGGGTTAATGGTTTAGACATAAGCTGGTTTAGAATTGATAACGAAACTTGCGGCACTTTAACGCATGCACAAATCTATGGAGTAGAAAATCTGCTTTTACCTTAAGTTAAGTATAAAATAAACAAAAAAGAAATTTTTAATGTGAGATTATGAAAGTTAAAGACGTGATGACTACTCGTGTTGTTACGGTTTCTCCTGAAGAAAAAATAATAGAAGTTATTAGGCTCATGAGAGAGGAAAAAATTTCTGGCGTACCTGTAGTTGAAAAAGGCAAACTTGTTGGAATAGTTACCGAAGCTGATATTTTAGAAGCTTTAGGAAAAAAAGAATTGATTGCAATAAACGGAGAGGATGTAAAGGGGCTAAGGGAGAAAGGAATTTCTTCTGTTAAAGAAATAATGAAGAAGAAGGTTATAGTAATAAATGAGAACGAGGGCATAGATAGGGCAATTTTTTTGATGAATCTTTACAGGATTAAAAGACTTCCTGTCATAGACGATAAGAATATGCTGGTTGGAATAATAGCAAGAGAGGATATAATAGATTCTATTGCAAAGCTTATGAGTAGCGAGGAAAAGAAGAAGTATTTAGCTATAATGGAAACTGATGTTGATAAAATTTTTAATGTGATTAGGAAAAAAGGAAAGATTACTTTTGATGAGATAGCTAAGATGTTTAAAGTAGATTTGAATACTATTGAAGAGTGGGCGAAAATTCTTGAAGACCATGGTTTGGTAGAAGTGGTTTATCCTCCTGTAGGAAGTCCTGAACTGAGGGAGAAGAAAAAATGAAAATCCTGGAATCTTATAAAATTGAGGCTGATGGAGTTCCAGGTCAAGTTAATATAATTAAAAAGCCTGGAGAATTTGTCCCAATCTATGAATTAATTTTACCAAAATTTGAAGAGGCAACTATTGCTATACTCGATGCGATAAAAGCAAAGCTTATTACTGTGGTAAGAGTAAAACCTCAAGAAATTTTAGACCCAAGAATAATGGAAGAATTGAAGAAAAGGTTTTTTGAAAAGGCTTTTGAACTAATAGAAAAAGAATTTCCAAACGTTTCTAGGGAAGAAAAGGAAATATTTGCTGGCACGCTCGTGCATGAAATGCTTGGCTTAGGTGATATAGAACTTTTACTAGTAGATGAAAATCTTGAGGATATAGTAATTAATAATTCTCAGGAGCCATTGTGGGTTTACCATAGGAAGTATGGATGGCTTAAAACTAATGTAAAGCTGGAAAGCGATTTACAAATTTATAACTATGCAGCTTTAATTGGAAGAAGGGTAGGAAGAAGTATCACAAGTTTAAACCCTTTAATGGACGCTCAGCTTACTTCTGGTGATAGAGTAAATGCAACCCTTTTTCCAATTTCTACAAAAGGCAATACCATAAGCATAAGAAAGTTTGCAAGAAGACCTTGGACAATTACAGATTTCATTAAAATCAATACTATCAGCGAGGAAGTTGCGGCTTTTCTCTGGTTAGCAATTCAGTACGAGCTAAACATGATAATTTCTGGAGGAACTGGAACTGGAAAAACTTCTTTCCTGAATGTTTTAACTACCTTCATCCCTCCAAATCATAGAGTAATTTCTATTGAGGATACAAGAGAAATAAGACTCCCTGATTTCTTGCATTGGGTACCCATGACTACAAGAGAACCAAATCCTGAAGGAAAAGGAGAAGTGTGCGTTTATCCAGGTACTTTTTTTGTAGACGGAGATGGCGTCTTGTATGAGATTTCAGAATATGTAAACAACTCTTTTAAAAAGAATAGATTAAGAAAAATAAAATCGAATGTTTTTGTTACAGATGGAAATGGACATACCGTCCTTGGGGGAGACCCTAGGAGATTTGAGTATATCTCAGATAAAATAAAGTTTAATTCAAAAATTACTGAAAGAAAATTCATTTGTAGAATTTTCTGTGAAGATGGAGAAGCTATTCGAATAACAGAAAATACAAAAATACCAGTAATCGGGGTGTCTGGAGAAATAGAATTGTTAAAACCAAAAGAAATCAAGGATAAGAAGTTTTATTTACCTGTATTTACCCATCTCAAAATTAATTCTTGTTATCAATTTATCAGAATTTGGGATATGTGTGAAAAGGATTTCTATGCAGCGAAGTTGGGAGGTTTAGTAAAAGAAGTGTTAAATGAATTAACACAAAAATACTCCTTAAATTATTTGGCAAAAATTTGTGGAGTGAAAAGACAGGCTCTTTACTGGTATAAAAAAACTGGGATTATTAGGTTGGATATTTTGAAAAAATTAATAGACCTAAGCGAAAATTTAAGCACAAAAGAAATAGAAAAAAAAGTTGTATATTTAAAACCAAAAGCTGGAAAAATTGTTAAAATTCCAAAAATTATAGACGAGAAGCTCGCATACTTAGCTGGATTTCTTTTGGCAGAAAAAACTATTTCTAAAAATGGAATTGTTGTAGTCCAAAAAAAGAGAGTCCCATTTTTACAATCCCTAGTTAGAGAAATTTTTGGTATTCGAGTAAGAGTAAAAAATGGAAAATATAAAAGGTATCAAATTCTTTCAAAAGTAGTAAAAGAGTTCATGAAGAAATTTTTCGGTTTAAAAAAATCAAAAGAAATAAGAGTACCTAAATGCATAATGAAAAGTCCTGAAAAAGTTATTGCTTCATTTTTGGCTGGGTTTATAGATGGAGATGGTTCGGTTTCTAAAGGCAAAATTTCACTCGCAACCTCTAACGAAAAAGCGGCGAAGGAGTTCAAGTATTTGTTATTAAGACTTGGAATTTGGTCAAGGATATATCCGTCAAAAAGGGTTTATCAAGTTAACATAACCACAAGAGAAGACCTAAAAAGAGCGTGTAAAATTTTACCGTTCAAAGTCGAGAAAAATAAAAAAGCGGCTATGAAAAATTTGCAACTAGATTTTTCAACCAAAACTTCCAGAAGAGGAAGAATTCCTTCAGTAATAGTGAAAAAATACTTAGAACTATTCAGGAATATCCTTTCTAAAGAAGAAAAGTATAAACATCACTTCTATCATGCTTTTGACAGAAAAAGTATTCCAAAAAAGAGTTTATTGGAAATTATAAAAATTGCTGAAAAAAGAGGAATTAATATTCCAGAGAATGAAAGAAAAAACATTGAATTACTATTAAGACCTGACCTAGAATTTGTTGAAATTACTCATGTAGAAATCATGCCAAATACTCAAAAATTACCAACTTATGATATAACGCCTGAGTCTCATACATATTTCGTTGCAGGGATTAACAATTTTACATTAGTTCAAGATACAATGCTTGATTTAATGGTGAATGCATTAAGAATGAGACCAGATAGAATAATAGTAGGAGAGATAAGAAGAGCGAGAGAGGCAGAAGTTTTATTCGAAGCTATGCACACAGGCCATAGCGTTTATGCTACTTTGCACGCTGATACTGCTGAACAGACTATAAGAAGAATGATTAACCCGCCAATAAACGTACCAGAAACTATGCTAGAAGCTTTACATTTGATTGCAGTAATGCATAGAGACAGAAGAAAAGGGATAAGAAGAACTTTTCAAGTTGCAGAAATAGTTCCACCAGAAAGAGGACCAATAGGTTTGAACATTTTGTACAGATGGAGAGCAGACAAGGATGAAATAATTCCTTTTAGGCCGAGTGTTAGAGTCATAGAAACACTTAAGCTTTTCACTGGCATGACCGACCAAGAAATTAAAAAGGATTTGAAGAACAAGATGAAGGTTTTGAGGTGGATGGTTAAAAACAATATAAATACTGTTAACACTGTAGGGAGAGTTGTTTCTGAGTATTACTTGGATGAGGAAAAAGTTTTGAAGATTATAAATGAAAATCAATCGCCCGAATTAATTTTAGGAAAATTTGCGAGGGAGTTAAAACGATAATTCCATTCTTGCCTTTTAAATTGGAAGTTGTAAAAAAAATAACCAGAAGGTTTTATGGAATAAGTAGCTATTTAACTAGGTTTTTTCCTTCTCTCTTTCTTGAATTAAAACAAGCAAGACTAGATTTTAGGCCTAGAGAATACATCGCAATAGCTCTTTTTTGTTTTATTTTCTATTTCTCAATTATTTTCTTTCTCCTATTTTTTCTTGGTCTGATAGTTTACAAAACCTTGCCCGCTATGCTTTCTACTAGCTACTTTTACATAAGCTTAGCAATAGCTTTGGTATTTTCTGGTTTTGTTTTTTACTACTTAATTACTTACCCAAAACTTTTGACTTTAAGGAAGATCAAATCTTTGGAAAAGGATTTGCTTTTTGCTTTAAGGCATCTACTCGTTCAAATTCGTTCAGGCGTTCCTTTGTTCAATTCTTTGGTTTCTGTTTCTACTGCAGACTATGGTTTAATTTCGGATGAGTTTAAAATTGCAGTAAAAGAAATTCACGGAGGCGTTCCCGAAGTTGAAGCTTTGGATAACATGGCCTTTAGGAATCCTTCTTTACACTTTAGAAGAGTAATATGGCAAATAGTTAACGCGATGAGGGCAGGCTCTGATATAGGAGAAACTTTAAAAGAAATAGTAAACAATCTTGCAAACGAGCAGAGAATAGAAATTAGAAGATATGGAGCTCAACTAAATCCAATGGCTTTAATCTATATGATGTCTGCAGTCATAATTCCTTCCCTAGGAATAACTTTTCTTATTGTACTTTCTTCTTTCATAGGTTTTACCATTTTACCTTTAGATTTTGCGCTTTATGGAATATTAGCCTTTTTGGTCTTTTTCCAGTTCATGTTCATGGGATTGGTAAAGACAAGAAGACCTCCTTTGGTGATTTAAATGAAGGGAGAAAAATTTTTTAGGGGAATAGGAAGGTATGCTTCAAAGAAGTATAAAGCTTACATAGAAAAGATTTTAATTTGCTCAGATGTAAGCCTTTTACCAGAGGTTTTCATAGGTTTCATGCTCATCTTATCTTTAATAATTTCTCTGGGTATTTTTCTTCTATCATTTTTCATTTTTGGAATTTCCTTTCCATGGATAGTTTTTATTTTTCTTTTAAGTTTTGTTGCAACTTATTTTTCTGGGCATGCTATAGTAATACTTTTGGCAGAGAAAAAAGCAAAGTTTGTAGAGGAAGTAATTCCAGATGCTTTGCAGCTAATGTCCGCAAACATTAGAGCAGGAATTACTCCTGATCGAGCCTTGCTATTATCAGCTAGGTCGGAATTTGGCCCTCTAGAAGTTGAGATTAAAAGAGCAGCAAAAGAGGCTTTAGCTGGAAAGCCAATAGAAGAAGCTCTGGAAGAAATCCCTAAAAGGATTGGTTCAAAAACTCTTAAAAGAACTATAAGGCTAATAACAGAAGGATTAAAATCTGGTGGAGAGCTTGCTACTTTGCTAGATGAAACAGCAAACGATGTTAGGCAATTACAATCTATTAGAAAGGAAATAAAGGCTAACGTTACGATGTACATAATTTTCATATTTTTTGCTGCTGGTATTGGTGCTCCTTTATTATATGCAGTTTCCTCGCACCTAGTTAGCATGATGACTAAAATAGGGGCAATAGCCAGCGTTGGCGAGGAACTAGTTCCAACTGCAGCCCAAATTCCAATTAAATTTTCTGCACCAGAAATTTCTATGGATACGCTTTTTTGGTTTTGCATTTCTGCTATAGCAATAACCACTTTTTTTGGTGGTTTGATTCTAGGCTTAATAGAAGCTGGAAGGGAAACTGCTGGTATTAGATTTGTAGTTTTGCTTTTAGTGGTTGGACTTAGTGTTTTTTTAATCACAAGACATTTACTAGCTGGAATGTTTGGTGGAATTGTTTAATAATTACCTTTATATTTAAGAAAATTCAAATTTTTTTTAGATGGTTATGATGAGAAAAGGTCAAACTGCGTTAGAGTACTTGATGACCTACGGATGGGCAATACTAATAGTAATCGTAGTGGTTGCAGCTTTATACTCGCTAGGACTAACGAAGCCTTGTAGATGGGTAGGGACACAGATATCCGGATTCGGTGAAGTCAGAATCTCCAATATAAAGTTCAATTCAACGGGTCATTTGACATTATACCTTCAAAGACAAAAACTGGGAGATATTAACGTAACAGCAATTCAGATAAATTCAACAAATAATGGAAATGGATATACATCTTATAGTCCACCAGTTACATTAATTTCCGGAGGACCTGCGAAATCATTTGTTGCTGGTCCGACATCAGGAGGTACAACTACTGCAGGAGACTGCTATGCTCTCGATGTGAAGATTATATACGATGATATTAGTGTGAGTCCTCCAGTAAGACACGAAACAGTAGGAAAAATCACAGGAACAATAGAGGCTGCTTAGACTTCTTAACTTTTTATTTTTCATCAAGTACTCAGAACAAGAAAAAAGTAATTGAATTTATATTTTTTTTCATTTTTTAAAAGTTTAATATTAAGAAATTCTAAAAATATTTTATGGAAATTAAAACTGAAAGGATTCCTTCAGGGATTCCTGGGCTAGACGAATTAATTCAAGGCGGTTTTATAAAAGGTTCTGCAAATTTGATTGCAGGCTCTACTGGTACTTTAAAAACAATTTTTTGTTGTCAGTTTATCTGGGAAGGTTTAAAACGTGGCGAAAACTGTGTTTACATTACTTTAGAAGAACCTGCTGAGGATATTATTGCTGAAGCTCTACAATTTGGAATGGATTTCCGGCCTTACATTGAAGAAAAAAGATTAATAGTTGAGTATGTTTTTCCAAAAACTTTTGACGAGCTTGATTTTGATATTTTTAAAAGAATAAAAGAAGTTAATGCTTCTAGGTTTGTTCTTGATAGTTTAACTTTAGTTGCTTTATGTGCAAGAGGAGTTGAACCAATTGAATTAAGAGCAAAAGTTTTTGATTTTATCATGCGTTTGAAGAAGTACGGAGTTACTAGCTTGCTTGTTGGCGAAATTCCAGAAGAGTCTAAAGGTTTAAGCAGATTCGGGTTTGAGGAATTCGTTACTGATAGCGTAATAGTTTTACACTATCTTGAATATGCTGCTGGTGGAACTCCAAGAAGCTTACTAATAAGAAAAATGAGAAGGACTAATCATGGTACAGACATTTATCCAATTGAAGTTACTAAAAAAGGAATAGTAGTTAAGAAAGAGTGAAATAATTTTTTTGTTTTGATGTTATACGTATAACATTAATTTTGTGAAAGAATGGAAAAGAATTGAGAAATACGGAAAATTCGATTAAACTAGCGTGTCTTTGGTAACTAATTCCTAAATATAACATAAAGGGGCAAATACCACAATAGTTTTTTCAATTTTTGTCTTACCCCAAAAGTTCTTTGTAATTACTAGTGCTCTTTCTGGTTTATAGGTTTTGAGGAAACTCCTGAAACTTCTTGAAATTTTTGGTCTTACAATTCTTTGATACTTAACTTCTACTGGAACGATTTTATCGTTTAACCTGAGTACAAAGTCGACTTCTGCTTTTGCTATCGTTCGCCAATAGTTTATCGTTTTTTCTGGAAACATATTTCTTAAACCTAAGAAAACAAAGTTTTCAACCATTGCTCCTGAATCTGTTCTTTTTTCGAGTGGGTTAAAATTATCTATTATATAATTCCTTAAACCTAAATCGAGGAAGAATACTTTTGGAACTTTTTTAAGTTCTGTGACAGGGTTCTTATAAAATGGGTAGATTAAACTTATTATATAAGTTTCAAAGAGGATAGAAATTATTCTTTTAACCTCTTTATAATAACTCTGACAAGCAGAACAAATTTCGTTATAATTTAGGAGGTTTCCCACAAGAGCTGCTAACATCCTGACTATAGCTCGATACTTAAATGCATCACTAATTTTGAGAAATTCTACAACATCTTTTGAAATATAAGTATCATAAATGCTTTTTAAAACCATTCTTTTTGTTTCAAAATCTTTAGCTTTTATTACAGCAGGATAACCTCCAAAAATTATGTATTCGTTTAGAAAAGGGACGAACTCGTTCACAAAAATGTCCTTTTTAATTTTGAATTTACCTTTCAAGATAAATTCCTTAATTCTTTTATTTCTTTCTTTATAAATTCTAGCTAACCTTGGATTTTTTGCTAATAAAAATTCGTAAAAGCTAAACGGGAATAATTCAAAGAAAAAAACTCTTCCAACTAAAAATTTTGCCATGGCTCCACTTAACTCTAGAGAGGAACTACCAGTTACTATAAACTTTGCATTTTCAAAAGTATCAAACAATAGCTTAAGCTTCTTTCCAGGTTCTTTTACATAATGGTACTCATCCATTAAAAAGTAGTATTTTTTATGTTTGGTCAAGAAAGAGTTGATGTATTCTTTAGGATTTTTTTCAAAAGTCTCTAGTACATCTGGATCTTCAAAGTTTAAAAAAACCACATTTCTCTTTTTCTTTTTTAATTCTTTCTCCAAAATTCTTAAAAGAGTTGTTTTACCAGATTGTCTAGGGCCTTTAATTGCATAGGCTTCTCTTCTATCTAACCATTTTAATAATTTTGGTAGAATTGCTCTAGGGTATATTCTTTCTTTTTCCATATTAACATTAGTATTTTTAACAATATTTAAATTTTACTAATGTTAAATTACACGGTTCTTTGAGAGTTTTTAATTACATTTCTTCTACAAAAAAAGTACCCATATTACAAGGCTATATCAAAATTTTTCTTTTACAATTTTATGATATATATTGTTTGAATGTTATACGTATAACATTCAAGAGCTTAAATAATTTTCTTTTTATTAGAATTTTGTGGAAGAAGAACTAGAAGAAAAGATTGCGAAGTATGTTTTAGATAGACTTGTTGATAAATTAGCGGATAAACTTTTTGAGTACCTAAAGGAAGAATTCAAAGCTTATGTTAAAAGTTTTTATCACGAGAAAAAGGAATAGTTTCATTTGATAATTATTTCTTTAATTTTTCTATTTCATGCTTAAGCTTTTTAGAACTAGGAGAGTATGGCATTAGAAAATTGTCAATCCAAACCATCAGGGGAAATAAACCTCTAGTTCTAAAAATTATGTAGGCTTTTTTCCAGCTAGGTTTTCCTAGTTGGCTTACTTCTACAAGCTTTTTTGTATGTTTTCCAAAAGTAGGGTCAGCAATTACCCATTTACCATCTATAAGAACTTCAGCTATTACATGACCGACTTTTTTAGGTAAGTTTTTCTTTTTTCTCTTTAAGGAACAATAGAGAAAAACATACCTTGCAGGAATTTTTAAACTTCTACAGAGAGCGATAAATAAATTTACTTTATCTGTGCAATTACCCCTTAGAGGTTTTCTTTTAAGTAACCTTCTTATACCAACTACTTTTGTTATATCCCATTGAATTTTATCTCTTACCCATAAGAAAATTTTTTTAACCATTTTTTCAGAAGATTTAGAATCATTAACTATTTTTTTTGCCAATTTTTTAATTTCTGTAGAATTTGATTCACAATAAAATGTAGGCCTGCAGAATTTGAGATATTTTCTGGAAACGGAAGGCATATATTAAAAAATTATTTTTAAAACGATAAATATTTTGGAGTATTCTATATAATTGGTTTATTTTTTAAATTTGACAAGTATATTTATGTCGTTATAATAAACACTTTGGGAATATTCTTTTTTCCATTTTAATATTTCTCCTATTTTTTCCAAACATTTTTCATCATATAATTTTATATTTTTTCCCAATTTCATAGGTAAATTAAAAAACGCATTTGCTATAAAAAATGGGACATTTTTTATGGTTTTAAGTGGATAACATTGAAGAGCTTTCCTAAAATCTAGACTTCCTTTTATAAATTTATGAGGTCTGGCTACACTTACAATAACAATTTTTCCATTTTTTTTAGTAACCCTATTCACTTCTCCCATAAGTTTAATGACATCACTAACTTTAGGAAAATAATTTATTAATTGAACAAGGGATACTCCATCAAAATAAGAAGATGGAAATGGTAAACCTTTTCTGACATCATAAAGAAAAAAATGGGGTTTCGATTTTGTGGATAAATTTTTAATTTTTTTATTTGCAATTAGAAGTGATGTATTTGAAAAATCCAAACCATAGATACTTATTTCCAAAGTATTGTACCTTTTGACGATTTCAAGTGCTAAATTTCCGGTTCCACAACCTAAGTCGAGATATTTTTCTTTTTCAGTTATCTCAAGAGCTTTAATAATATTATTTATCATATTTTTATAAGAAGGAAGAATGGCTAGTGAATCGTAAGTAAAAGAATATAGGTCCCACAAGTTAATCATAGGTTTTCACGCTCTTTGTATAGCTGGTTAAATAGTTTAATTAATTCTTTTATTTTTGAACTCTCTTTAAGGAAATTATGTGGTTTATAATGTTCTATAGGGTGAAGAAATTTGTTCATTACTTCTTTTGGTATTTTACATATTTTTGTATTAGCTACTACCTCTTCTGGTAATGAAAGATTAATCATTTTTTTGAATTTTTCTATTTTTTCATTTGGGACATCATCCTTAAAAAAGATATATAAATTCTTTATGTCACTTCCTACGAGAAAAGAATATCCATCAACAGATGAACATAATTCCTCTAAAAGTACCGTATCGACTCTATGCTCGACTACATCAATAGAATGTTCTATACTTCTAGTTATATTAATATCGAGAAGAGGCCATGGTACTTTAAAATTTTTGTTGTGATAAGTAATAAGGCTATTTAATGCAACAAGTTTCCCTATATCTTTTGTGTCATAGTCTATTAATGTTGTTCCCTCAAAAGGAGATGTAATTCTTATAGTTCCTTTTTCACCAGGGTTAACGGTTTTCCCTTCCTTATCTACTATTCTAACAAAATAAAGAGAACCCAAAGTAATTAAACCATCAGTTGGGGGTATTTTTTTGATTGAACTAAATAAAATTCCTTGTGCTACTATACCTAAAGGTGCAACTTCTTGAAGTCCATATCCATTAATAATTATTTTTGCACCTATCTTGCATGAAGCATCGAGAGAAGATTTTAAAGGTCTCATAGCACCTAGCGAAATAAATTTAAGATTTGAAAAGGATGTAAAAGAAAGATTCTCCTCAAGAGTTTTGTAAAGTTTTTCAATCATGATAGGAGTTGTAAGAATTCCTTCAGGATTTATTTTATATAATTCATACGCCCATTGGAGTAATTGATTTGAATTTTTTGGTTCACCATAGTAAAGAACTTTAGGATTATATTTTAGAAAATTCCCAGCAAGAGTCAATAGAGGGTAGGTACCCGAGCCACACAAATCACCAAATCTAGCAATTATAGCAAGTGTAGGGGTAGAAGTACCTGTAAGTTCTTTAAGTCTCGATTTAATAACCGTATTAACTACTTTCTTTACATCCTTCTTTGTAAATGCAACTTTTTTTCTTGAGATTATTTTTAATATTTCTTCTGTTGAATCTTTAAGATACGGAGAAGAAATTTTTTCTGCTAAAAAATAACCTGAGGTAGCTTGTAACCAGGTTCTTTTCTCTAAAGGAACTCTACTCAATTTAGCAGAAAAGTCATAATTCATCAGATCATTTTCTGAAACCCATGGAACATAAGAGTATTTATCTAAAAACTCACTTAAAGTTTCTATGTCCCTAATTTTTCGAACTTCTTTTTTTGGAACATTATAATGTTTAAGTTTTTTTTGGTAAAAAGGTATAGAGAGTAAAGCTTCCCTTGCTTGTTTTGCTACTTCATTCGTTTTTTTTCTAATTATCATATCATAAAATCCCATAGACTTCACTTTTCTACTTCAATTCTAAATGTACACGCAGGTGCACCCTTACAAAAGCAAGCAATTTCTTCAACTTTAATAGGTTTTTTAAGAGCAAGTTCAAATGCAGCCTCAAAATTGCTCCGATATAAAATACATACTTCTGATTTTTTTCCAAACATTTTCTTTGCATATTCTGTTATAGGTGAATTGGTAACCTTAACTAACCAAAACATAGAATTTTTATTTTCACCTTTATTTACTAGTGCAATTTTTCCCCAACCATAAATATCCATGAAGGGAAGTGACTTTTCTAATTCATTGACCGAAGGAGTAACACCTAGAGACTGATATATTTCTTTAATACTGATTGTTGTGACTTCTTTTAAGATCTTATAAAATTTCTTTTCCTTTAACTCCTCATATAATTTTTGTAAAAATACCGCAAATCCATGGCTTTCCAGTAAGCTTACATTATAGCTTCCTAAAATAGTTATTCTTCCATTTTCAGCAGCAAATGCTCTTCCCAATAACAATTTTTTTAAAATACCAGCTATACCCATTTAAATTACACCCCCTTTAACAATTCATGTATCACCCTCAACTTTTCAATTTCAGCAGGCCATGCAATGTAAGTATTTCCAATTTTTTTGATTTTCACCAAGCCCTTTTTTGCCAGTTTCTTGAAATGGTACAAGTACTTTGCAGAAAGAGTTTTTTCCTTGCCTGTATCGCCTAAAATTTCAGCCACTTCTAAAGGATTTACTGGCCATTTTTCGTGTATTACATTAAAAACTTTAGCTGTAAGCTTGGAAACTTTCTCTACTTTTACTTCTCCAAGTAGTTCTTCAAGAGTTTTTTCCATAATTAAGATATCTCCAAAAAGTATTTAAATATAATGTATGGAATATTCCAAAAATAATTTAAAATGATTTAACTTTAAATCTTTTACTTCTCAAACCTAAACTATGCGAAGCTTTAGAGAAATTAAAGAAGATTTAGACTATTTAAGAATGTGGGAAGATTTAATTTCCTCTTTACTAGCTGGAAATATTGGCTATGCTCTTTTTAGAAAATTTTTTGAAGGAAATAACGAAGTGCAGGAAAAAGTTAGAAACTTAACTCTAGAATACTTGAGCAAAATTACTGAGCTTAGGAAAGAATACGAGAAAGAATTGGAAGAACTTTTGAAATCTGGAAAGTATGGAAAAAATAAGGTGTAGTAAAGTTTAAATATTAGCTCTAGTGACTTTAATTATGAAAGAAAGAAGTATTGCAAATAAATTAGCCGGTTGGAATACTGTTGAGGATGTTTCTAAAAAATTAAAAATTAAAAAGAAAAGTGCTTACGTTTATCTTTCAAAGCTTAATAAGGCAGGTTTTATAATCCAAAAGATAAAAAAACCCAGAGGAACTATGTACTTGATTTCTTCTATTCCCCTTCCCTATAAGTCTTTAGGGATGTATGAAGGTACACACTTAATAGCTCCAGAAATAGAGGTTGCAAAAGAAAAAATTCGCCCAGAACAAAAAATAGCATTCTTCCTTTCAAAGTATAAAGAGGAAAAAAACAGGAGGTACTTAGAAGTTGCAATGAATTTAATAAGGAAAATAAAAAATTGGAAAAGGATGTATCGCTACATTAAGGCATATGATGTCAAAAAGGAGTTTTATCAAGTTTATAAAAAAGCTAGGAAAAAATTCAAAAAGCTGAGTAGAATACCTAAGAGGTACGAAAAGGTGTTGAAATGTTAGCGGATAGGGAATTTTTAGAATCCATTTTATCCTTTATTGGGAAGAAGCTTAAGCACGAAGTAGAAGGCCTGTTGATTGGTGGGAATGCTATGCTTTACTATGGTTTAAAAGGTCAAACAAAGGATCTTGATCTAGTTTTTTTTAAAAGAAAAGACTTGGCAGGAATAGTTCAAATAATTTTATCCCATCCATTATACAAAAAAGCTAAAGTTTTAGTCAAGCTTCCTTACAAGCTAAACGAAGGGCTTTTAAAAAAGGGAAAACCTACAGTTATAGGTAATTCTGATCTTCCAAGGTTCGACCTGTTTTATAGATATGTGTTTTCAGTAGATACAAAAGAGATGCTAGAAAAATCAAAAAGAAGTATAAGATTTGACTTGCTCAAACTCAAACTTGTAGAACCAGAAGATTTTATTTTTTTGAAATGTGTTTCAGGAAGGCCAGTAGATTTGGAAGATGTTAAAAGAATAGTTAAAAATTTAAGCATAAATTGGAGCGAATTTGTCATAAGAGTAAAAAAATACTATAAAAAAGATCACAAGCCAGTATGGTTTCTCTTAGGTTCAATTTATGAAATAAATAAAAAAGAAAAAATTTTCCCCAAAAACATAGTAAGAAAGATTGAAAAACTTTTTGAAGAATAAATCAGCTGGAATTTTTTAAACTTTTTACATAAGCTTCTTTTACTCCCAAAAATCCCATTTTTCTAGCTTTAAACTTTGTAATTCCCTTTTCTTTTGCGAGTTTTTCTATAGCCTTATCTATTCTCGAGCTATACTGCATAGATTTCTTTTTTCTAAAGGCAATTTCCTTTGGTACACCTAACTCAAAAGCTATTTCTCTAGTCAAATGTTTTCTAATTTCATCCTTTGGACTTTTAATCTTATACTCCAAGGGAATTTTCAGAGCAAATTCTACGAATTTTTCATCAAGAAAAGGTTCGATAAAATTTACTCCAAAAAATTTTGCAATTTTTCTATTTCTTTCATTAATTTCCCTTGCTTTTTTTATATCGCTTTTTATCGCTTCTTCTAATTCTCCCCTTCCTTTTTCCAAAATTTTCTTGTATTTTCTATAACCACAAAACAATTCGTCCAAACCATTTGCAGACAAAACAGTTTTTATTCCTTTTTCCTTTGCAAGTTTAAAAATAAAATAAAAAGCTAAGGAAATTTCAAGGTCTATTAAGGAAGGAAACTCAAACCTTGAAATCAAAAATTTTATCCCTTCTTCTACATCTTTCTTATCTAATTCTTTAATAAAAACAGGCAAACCAAAATTATATTCTTTTACCCTTTCTATATCAGGAGAACCTTTAAAGCCAACAGTTAGCAAGAAAACCTTTTTCCCCAAATTCAAGCAAACTTTTGTAAGCAAGGAGCTATCCACTCCTGAAGAATACGCTATTCCAACTTCTTTTTCGCAATCTTTTACAACTTCATAAATCTTTTCTAAAAGCTTAGACTTCAAATTTTTCATAAAAAACTATTAAAACTCTAAAATTTTAAAAGGAAACATTTAAAAATATGATGGGATATATTATTCTAGCTCAGGAAATTTAAAAAGGTGGAGAAAATGAGTATGACGAGGCTTACTTATCTTCTCAATAAGGGAATAAAAAATGGAGTGTTAGAAGATGGGAAAAGGGTTTTTGAAGATGTAATTTCTCCGCTTAGGTCAAATTGGGCTCAAAGAAGAAAGTTAGGAATGGATGTTGAAACTGCTTTTTCCCATTTCAAAAATACAACCTTACCCATGTTCAAGGAAGCGATTACCACACTTTTTGAAGTAATACCTCCTCAAGACAAGAAAGCAATGACTTATTTAATTAACATAGATGAAAAAATAAACGAAGCAAACACACTCAAAAAACCAGATACAACTCTCATGGTTAAGTATGGATATGAAGTTACAAACGCTCTTATGGACATAGGTTATAGGGTAATACTCGCGGATCGTTGGAGATATATAGAAAGAAAAAAAGGAAGAGGAATATTAAGAAGGGAAATAAGAAGGGACAAACGGGATATAGGGTATGCTTTAAACAGATATATTTCTTCTTACAGAAGAAGTAAAGAAGCGGGTATGATTCCACCCAAGGGAATTTATGATACTAGCTCTTTAGGACAAGCTCAATTAAAGTTTGCTTATGATGAGGTAGTATCTCTTAAGTTGGCCAAACCATTATTACCAAACCTTAATGAAAGGAATTATGAAAGAATAATTTCTGGAAACCCACAAGTCTTGCATTACATATCTCTAACGCTAGAAAGAAAAACAGCAAGACCAGGAGCCCTTAGGTTTTATATCTCAAAATATGGTTTGGAATCTTTATGCATTCCCGCTATGTCTCATTTATTTGTAATTGAGGAAGATTATGAAATAATTAGTACTTTTATAAAAATGGTTGGGTATATAGAAAGACCCAAATCTAAGGGCACTACTTACATCGCTTAGCAGAACTTCAAGAACCTTCTACTGTTTCTTCTAACTTTTCACGTTCGATTTCTTCTATTTCTTGCTTTATATCTTCTTCCTTTAAAGGTATTGGTTCTATGTATAAAGCTCCTAAAGGTATGCCTCTTGCCATGTCCTCCAGCCTACTTGGAGGAATCATATCCAAGGTTCTTTCATATTTTGGCATATCTATCTCAAGGTTACAACCAATTACTATACCATTTTCATCTTTCTGTAGGTTGAATGTATACCTTGGTTTTGCTATACTTACATAATCTGCATCTGGAATTTGTGTTAACTCATCATTAACCTTTCTTTTTAGTTTTTCCAAGCGTGAAAGAGGTGTACTCCACACAAGATTATAAAGATCTTCTACATTATGCCAAATTACTATTCCTTTTTCCTTCTGGTATTCGTTTATCATATGAGCTATTTCAGTAACTATTTGATGTTTTTTCTGAAGTATCCTATTGTCAGTATTTTCGTAAGAAATCCTTGCTAACTCAACTAACCTTGGGTCTTTTGTTTTTATCTGTTTATCCTCTACATAAAGGACTAGTTCTTTTCCTTTTATTTCAAATTTTGAAATCAATGAAGGTTCTATTCCAAGCTTCTTTAACTCTTTTGTAAAAGATTCCACGTACATCTGCTATCCTATACAAATTTAAACGGAAATATTTAAAAAGCTTTTGTTTTTTTAGTACAATACTTTGAAAACCTACAAATTTTACACCTTCTCTTTAAGCAATAGTTTTTACCAAGACGTAGTAACGCACACTCAAAATTAACAAAAGTTTTACCTTTAACTTTATTCTTCTTCCAAACTTCTTTTAATTTTTTCAAAACTTTTTCAGGATTTCTAGTTTTTACTAATCCTAAGTTTTTCGCAGCTTCTATCACAAATCTTGAAGGTAAAGTTTCAACTTTCCACAAATTTCTCAATTCTCTTAAAAAAATATTTACCGTAATCTCACCTACTCTAAAAAAACTTTTAAGTCTTCTTTCCAAATCTTTTTGATCTTTAGCTTTTTTTCTTAAATTCTCTAAGCTACCATACTCAACCTCTAGTTGCTTCATTATAGCAAGCAAAGCAGAAGCAGTAGAAAAATCATATCTTACGTACTTCCCTCTATCTAAAACTTCTACTAGCTTGTCCCAACCTGCTTCCAAAATTTTTTTACTTGAAATCAAACCTTCTTTTTCAAATTCTTTAAAAGTTTTCTTAGCTATACTTTCTGGAATTCTGTGAGCAAAAAGAATAGAAGCCAAAAACCATTTGAAAATTTCTTTTGGTTTTTTTGATTTTAAATTTATTCCTAATTCCTCAGAATAAGTTTTCGGGAATTCTTGAATTAAAGCTTTAATTTTTTCCTTCACACTAAAATATTTTTCTTTAAAACACTTATTTCATATATGCTAAAAAATAAGAAAGGTCAGATTTTTCCATACGCAGATTCAGCACCAAGAGAAAAATTCCCAGTTTTAACCATACTATTAATTGTAATCAATGTTTCAGTTTTCATTTGGAGTTTAGGTGATTTTGAAAATATAATTTTAACTTATGGTTTTATTCCTGCTTTCCCTTCACTTCTAACAATTTTTACTTCAATGTTTTTACACGGAGGCTTTGACCATATTTTCGGAAATATGTGGTACTTATGGATTTTTGGCGATAATGTTGAAGATAAGCTAGGAAAAATTAAATTTCTTTTACTTTATTTCCTTTCAGGAATTTCAGCAACTTTTTTCCATTTCATTACAAATTTTGGTTCTAAAATCCCAGCCATAGGAGCTTCAGGAGCTATTTCAGGAATTTTAGGAGCTTACATGGTTTTATTCCCAAAAGAACAAGTTTTAAGTAGGGTCGGCTATGCTTTCATTAGAATTCCGGCTTATATTGTTATAGGCTTTTGGTTTTTCATTCAATTCCTTTTTGCATCCATAAGCTTTCTAGGTGGAATAGGAAGTGGAGTAGCTTTTTGGGCTCATGTAGGAGGTTTTGTTTTTGGCTATTTCTTCACTTTTTTACTCAAAAAATCTCAAAACTTATAACCAAGCTTTTCAAATATTTTTTTCATTTTTAAACTATCCTGCTCAAGCAAGGGCGATTCAGAAATTATTGTTGCACTAATTTTTCTTCTTAGGATTTCTTTTGCCAGTGGTTCAAAAGGAGGAGAATTTGAAGCTATGGGTAAATGATACCTTTCATTTCCTTTTCCAGTAGCTTTAACAGGAGAAAACTTGATTCCAGAAAAATGAAAATTGTAATGCTTAAACTTTAAAATCTTAAGCTTGTCAAATATTTCTTTATAGTCTATTCTCCCTGCTTGTCTTGCATAAATATGGGCAAAGTCCACTACAATTTTACAACCCTTTACTTCCTTACAAATTTTAATTATTTCATCAAGAGTTCCAAACTGACTAACTTTTCCAGTAGTTTCTAGAGCTAAAGAAGTATTATCCCAGCCTCTTGATTTAGCTTTTTTTATTATATCTTCGCAAGCTTCTTTTATTTTCTCATAAGCTTCTTCTTTGCTTAGCTTTCCATAATAGCCAGCATGCACGCATACTATTTCTGCATTCATCAAGCTTGCTCTTTCCATCGAATCCAAAATTCTTTTCTTACTTGCTTTAATTTTTTCCTTTTCTGAAGAACATAAATTAATGAAATACGGAGCATGAACAGAAAGCCTTATTCCAAGTTTTTCAGCTAGCTTTCCAGCTTCTTTCGCTAACTCATTACTCATTTTTACTCCGCGGACAAATTCTATTTCCATAGCATTTAATCCAAGCTCAGAAACAGTTTTTATTCCTTCTAAAGTGCTTTTCTCTTTTGCAACAGTAGGTATACCAGCAGGACCTAAATAAATTTTCATAAATAGAAATTCTTTTCCAAAATAAATTTTATTTTCTGGAAATCTTCAAATAAATTAGGTAAACATGCGAAAAAATCTCATTTTTGGTCTGTTATTTTTTT